>CACIXQ010000013.1 GCA_902590655.1 uncultured marine group I thaumarchaeote | reverse complement strand
TCATGAAGCCATCATGGGGAAAGATTGCAAACATTGGAGGTGAACAGGTGGCACCAATAGGAACCGAAACCATAACAGTTCCAGCGGGTCAATTTGACACAGTTCTTGTTGGTTGGAAGAGCGGTGGTGTAACAAGTCACATCAACGTTGTTGATGAATTTCCTTACCCAGTCAAGGCCAGTACTTGGGTTCAGGTAACTGAAGGCGCACCTCCACAGGAGTATAGATTTGTATTATATGAATACAAACAAAATGTTTCATCAAATCCATTTGCAGATATCGCAGATACTGAAGTTGTAAAGAAAGGATCTAATTGTATTGTCAATTATGAGATGACAAAAGTCTATGAAAACACAAACACAAACTCGATGGTTGTTAACATACTATATGGTCCAGAAAAACCTAGAATTGGGTGTGATATAGAATGGGTTTTAGAGTTTAAGAAGACGTTCTCTACTGATTTGTTTGAAAATCAAGTGCATTATGATGTTGTGCAGATTGATGAAAACACAAAGGTGTTAGCTTCTGCCGCTAACGACGAAGGACATGATAAGTTATTTTCAACATCAGGAAAAGTGCATATGTATTGGACTGCACAGGGAGAGCCTGGAATACAAACATTTGCTGTGTTGGTTCATGGTACAGGTCCCCTATACAGTGTACCTGATCCTACAAAATTTGGATACATACTTTTTGATATTGAACTTCAAGCTGAAGGATTAACATCTGTACAAGCAGAACCTTCTATCCCAGATTGGATCAAAAATAACGCAGGATGGTGGTCAGATGGTCTAATTGATGATGGATCCTTTGTTTCTGGTATACAATGGCTAATTTCAAATGGAATTGTTGGCGTTCCACCTACTGAACAGGGTGCAGCAGGGGGAGCGAATGTAATACCAGACTGGATTAAAAATAACGCAGGCTGGTGGGCAACTGGTCAAATTCCTGACTCTGCATTTGTTTCAGGATTACAATGGCTAATTTCAAATGGCATTATGACAATCTCGTAACATAATTGTTAAAATTTAGCTAGAATTCTCTGAATATTGAAACATTGACTGGTTTATTTTCACATCCAAAAAGGAAACTTCGAAAGCTAATCAAGCAGGGTGACTTTGAGGAGGCAATAGCCTTAGGAAATAGTATGGAAGAAACACACCGATATGATCCAGATTTTATTTTCATAATGGCAAGCATATTCTATATTTTACAGGAACCAAAAAAAACACTGACTTATCTTGACCGTGTTTTAGAAATTAATGAATATGATACTGAGGCACTTGGTCTCAAATTACGTGTACATCAGCATTTTAACGAAAATTCCAAAGTAATAGAATGTTGTAAGAAAATCCTAGAGGTTGATTCTGATGCTTATGATGTCAGAGCCATCCTCAATGAATTGGAAAAAAAATAATCAACCACTTTCTTCTTTCTGTTTAGCCCTGAACTTTTCGTATTTTGTTTTCCCACTATGATGTGTATCTTTGACGAAATACACATTTTCCAAAAGCCAATCACAAAATTCTGTCACTTTATCTGTAAATTCATACCATACATGTAAAGAATGTGGTAGAATGTCAATCCTATCTTCTCTTCTTCCTGCTTCATTTACTGGACCAAGAAATACCTTTACGCCCTCCTTACCCTCATACATGTAAGCGTCCTCCGTCTCCACATCACCAAAAATTTCTTTCGCTTTTTCTTTGATTATACTGCGATTAATGGGAAAATTTGTTTTTTCCATGTCCACAATAAAGCTAAGATCCTGTTTACCATACATGTCAAAATTTTCTATTTTTCCTGTATGTGGGAAATTTACAAGTAATTCAATATCATATTTTCTTCCAACTTCTTTTGCTATATCCCCTATCGTTTTGTACGCAATTGCAGGTTGCTTTTTTAATAAAACCATGATTTGCGGCAAATTTGATTTTAGTTCCTTTTGTAGATCTTTTGTGATTGTTGTGAAGATCATACAGAAATTATGTATTATTGGAATATATTGATTGAGATTGGGTTTTTTAATAATCACATTCTCTAGAGTTTATGGCAATGCCATCGGATGATAGTTTTGTACCTGATGATGAGAATCAAGAGCGTGCTCCCAATGTAGATAGTTATAGAATTACCTGTATTGATTTCATAGAGGATATTTCACATGACTATCTAGCTTGGGTAGATCGTTACAAGCTACCGGAGGAGGAGGACAAAAAACGGCGAGGCGGGATAGCATCTATCATTGAACGAACCAATGAATGGATTGCTAAAGTTCCACAAACTTTCAAGGCTGTAGATGTAGTAATGAATGATGGAATACAAAAGATGGCAGAGGCTACAGCAGGAAAACCAATTCAGATTGGTGTTTTTGTAGATAAGAAATCAGGCTATACTTTGGCAAAACCTGGAATCATTGATGTAAATGTCAAGGCTGCGGGTAGAGATAATAACAAAACAAAGATTGGACTGCATACAAAGGACCAAAGATTTAGAATCGAATCTACTGGTAAAGCATTCTTTGATGAATCTAGTATTCCAGAAGAAGAATCAGATCTTTTGGATGTAAATTTGAAGCTAAATGCTACAGAATGTAAACAACGTGATGTCATATCATTCACTGTTATTGTGAGCGAAATGAAGGATGGAATGGAGATTGATCGACGTGGAGTTAGTACTGTTATTCACATAGTTTAGTTTACGATTAGATTTTATCAAGTAGTTGTTTCTTCTTTGCCTGAAATTCTTTATTGTTAATAACACCAGCCTTTTTCAATTCACCAAGTTTCTTAATCAATTCCAAATTGTCATCAGAAGATCTAATCATACGTTTTGCTTTGGTAATCTTTTTTGAGACTGTTTTTCTTGCTTCCGCCTTGACTTGTTTGCCAAGCTTAAGACCCCTTATCTTTGCGAGCTTACCAATTTTTTGCCCTTTTTCCTTTGCTTCATCTATTGACTCCAATAGTTTGTCCACAAACTCATCGTCATTTGGTTGGAAACGTCTCTGAAATTCTTTAATGACAAGAACAGGATATGGTGTCCATTCTACCGCATCATAAAACTGCTTGATCTGATTGTCTGGAAGTGATTTTAAGTATTTGATAAGATGTTTCTCAGACTTGTTGTCCACAGATATGTTTCTCATTCAAGTTATTAATAATGATCTAAAATCTATTCATGCCTTTTGCCATGCCATAAATCCGCCTTCAAGATTCTTCACATTAAATCCAGCCTTAGCTAATTCATCGGCAGCAATGTTTGCACGATATCCTGACGCACAGAATGTACAAATTTTTTTGTCTTTCAGTTCATCAATCTTCCCCTGCTTGACATTTCTTATTGCCAAACCTAGCGGCATGTGAGTTGATCCATCAATCGTACCATTGGTAAGTTCATCCTGTTCTCTTACATCTATCACAACAAATTGGTCAAGTGTCTGTTTTAGTTCAGATGCAGTGATTGTGTCTACCATAACGTTCATAGTTATACTTGATATATTAATTCATCATATCAGTATTATGACAAGGGAAGCAATACTTTATGAGAAAAGACCAAATGACAAAGTTTTGTGTACAGCATGTGCCAGATATTGTGAGATAGGAAAAGGTCAGATTGGTCTTTGCGGCATAAGAGGAAATGAAAATGGTAAGCTTGATCTTTACGTTTATGGAAAAGTTATCGCGGGACATGTTGACCCAATAGAAAAGAAACCTGTTATTCATTATAATCCAGGAAGTAAAATTTTCTCGATTGCAACCACTGGATGTAATTGGCTTTGCAAATATTGTCAAAACTCAGACATAAGTCAGAGGCGAAAAGTTGAGGGTGTTGACATGACACCAGAACAGGTCGCAAACACAGCTGTTGAGCATGGAGCAGATGGAATAGCATACACATACAATGAACCTTCAATATTCATCGAATTTGCTCGTGATTGTGGTGTTGCTGCAAGGAAGAAAGGACTATTCAATATTTTTGTCTCAAATGGATATGATACACCAGAGTCAGTAAAGATGATGGATGAATTCTTAGATTGTATTACGATAGATTTCAAAGGAAGCGCAGAGCCTGATTTTACTAGAAAATTTATTGGTGTACCAGACCCACAGCCAATATTTGATACAATTCTGGAAATTAGAGACAAGACAAAGATTCACACAGAGATTACAGATCTGATTGTCCCACAAGTTGGTGACAGTCTTGAGCACGCAAGAAAGCTTGCAAAGTTTGTCTATGATGAACTAGGTCCAGAAACTGTAATTCATTTTCTGCGGTTCCATCCTGATTACAAGATGATGGAATATCCTGCTACACCAGTAAAAACATTAGAAAAACATTATGAGATTGCAAAAAGCGAGGGATTAGAATATGTATACCTTGGAAATGTCCCAGGCCATCCATGGGAACATACCTATTGTGCAGGATGCAATGAAATTGTTGTGAAAAGATTTGGATTTGATATTCAGGAGTGGCATCTTGATCATAACAATAAGTGCAAGTTCTGTGGAAACCAGATACCAATAACCGGTTCACTTGCCAAAGATTACAAACAAGAAAGATTTCAGTTTGTAGTTTAATCGTTTTCGATGTTTGAACCACTTTCATTATATTCTATTCTTGATGGCATTTCATATTGTCAAAATACTCTTCACTGGTAGATAACAAACCAACGCTTCTTACTTTGGTTGTAATTGGTGTGGTTGCTGCCTTATCCATTCCTGTTCTTATACCACATTTCGGTCATGGTACTCACATTTACCATCTATTGCTTCATACAGGAGGAATTATCTTGGCTGTCTTCCTAACAATTTTGGGTATCAATGCATATTCAAAGATAAGGACAAAAAAACTTGCGATTACATCTGTAGCATTCTTTGTATTTGCCATTGCAGAAATAGTATCATTGTTAGACGCAACTACTGTACATTATTACGATATACCTGGATACGAAATTGCACACATGCTTATGATTGGCATGATTGGAATTTTTGCATACGGTATATTTAGGGGTGATTAAAAATTGTGGGATATGGCTAGACCAGAACTAATTCTGAAGACAATCGAAAAAAACCCAGGGATTAGATTCCGTGAGATCATGGACGAATTAGGAATAAAAAATGGTACATTAAGCCATCATTTACAAAAATTGGAACAAGGTTCAGTCTTACGAGTTGAAAGAACACCAAGGGTAGCAAGATTCTATCCTCTTTCTGTAAAAGACGAAGAGATACCAATTATCAAAAGACTAAGACAGGAAACACCACGCAGAATTTTACGCCTATTGTTAGATGTTGACGAGGTAAATTTCTCTGAGATGTACATGAGAATAAAAAGATCTCCAGGTACCACATCTCTATATGTAACTGAATTAGTTGACGATGGTATTATCAAAGACAGATTTGAGAATGGAAAAAGATTTTTTTCACTTCCAGAGAAATACACTGTAAGTAAATTAATTTCAAAATATCATCCAGATTTGATGGATAAAACAGTTGAAAACTATTCAGATGTTATTGCATCACTGTAATCTGGGAAATAATCAATTTTTGATCACTGTACCAATTAAATTATATTATAGAGTTCAAGGAATTAGTTAAAATGCAGAAGAAAATGTATACATTATTTGGCTTACTTGCTATCTTTTCAATGGTAGCTGTAGCACCATCTGCATTTGCAGAACATGGCGAAGGTGGTATGGCCGCTACGGTAACAAACGCACCAGGATCAGCAACCCCAGGATGTGAAGATACAGATGATTGTTTCATTCCAAGCACAGTTGTAATCGCTTTAGGTGGCACAGTTACTTGGGAAAATACTGACAACGCAGCTCATACAGCAACATCTGGTACACCAACTGATGGTCCAGATGGTGTTTTTGATAGCAGTTTGATGATGGTTAATGGAAGTTTTGCTAAAACATTTGACAGCGCAGGAACATATCCTTACTTTTGTATGGTTCATCCATGGATGCAAGGAACTGTAATTGTTGAAGCTGAGGATGACCACGGTGATGACCATGCTGAAGAAATGGGTCACAGCGAAGAGATGGGTCACAGCGAAGAGATGGGTCACGATGATACGGAAAAAATGGGACATGGTGATGATCATGGTGGAATAGAAGATCTATCTGACCAGTTTACAGCATCAGTCACATCCGGTGTAATTCATCACATTGGTGCAAACTCTGACGACGATACATTACTTGTTCACTTATTTGACGCCACTGATGACGGCGAACTTAAAATTACTCTAAACAAAGATATCATAACTCCATTTGATGATGGCAGCTACTTTGTACTTGTAGACAATGAGGAAGTTGACTTTGAACAAATGGGAAACACTGTACATGTTGAATATTGGGCAGGCGCTGAGAGAATCGAAATAGTTGGAAGTCATGTAGTTCCAGAATTTGGAACAATTGCTATGATTATACTTGCTGTAGCAATAGTAAGCATAATTGCAATAACTGCAAAGACAAGAATTTCTCTAATTCCTAAACTCTAAGTATTTTTCAAATAGGACATTATTTTTGGATGACATAAAAGTGAGCTGTGTGCAGCTGAATCAGTTCCAATTCCATAACTAACTGTGGAGTCACCAACAAAGAAGAGTCCCTTAACTTGTGAAACTTCATGTGGCATCTTATTCTTCCAAACCAATCCCGGTTCTTTTACAACTGATTCCACCAAACTCCAAGCCTTTGGTCTATCCCACAACAAAACCTGTTGGAATTTTGGATATATGGATACCAGTTCTTCCTTCATCTTTGTAACAACTTCTGCAATTTTTTGTGAATTCTTCGCATCGTCAGGTGATACAGGTGTACCAACTATCATAAGATGCTCACCAGGTGGGGAAACAGACGGCGTAATGTTTGAGATAAAAAAGATCCCCTTACACACATAGTCTTTTCCTACTGGAAACACAACTTGTCTAGAATCAATTTTTTCTGAGAGTGCAAAGTGTACTTCGATAACCGATGTAGTTTTGTTTAGTCTGTTTGTCGATTCTATAAATTTCTGATCAAACACATCGCTATCAAAAAGTTGGTTTATTGCGAGATATGCTGGGAAAGTAACTATCACGCAGTTACTGGGAATAAATTCTCCATTGGTGAGGGTAATTCCTTCAACTTGACCATTTTTCACCTCAATTTTTTTTATTGATGTATTCAAGTTCAACTCCGAACCCTTACCAGTGATATATTCAGCAAGTACCTTTGAAATTTTATCATAACCACCCATATCTGGATATGCAAATTCACTTGTTCCACCCTTAAACGGATTAGCACGTATGATTGTACGCACAAATTCGCCCAATGATATGTGTTCTGGAATATCTGCAAATGCCAGCATACATACAGCGTTAAAAAAATTTCTTGACTGTTCATCTAGTTTTTTTGTTATGTCTGTAAGCGGAATTCCATCGAGCTCTTCCGTTTTTTCTATGCTTGTGAATGCCATAGGTAACAAAACTCTAAGAAGTGAAACTCTACTTCGAAATGGCAAGAGGGTCATCTGTAAAATGTCTGTAATTCCCTTTGGATATTTGTGAAATCCATTTCCATCATAGAATGCAATGTCTGAAACACTTGCCAGTTTGAGTTTCGAGACTATGCTCAGTTTTTTCAGAATTTCATAAATTTTTGATTTTTTGTAGAATGGCATTACGTGAAATCCATTGTCTAGGATATGACCATTATACGTAGACGTAGCAGTTCTGCCACCCACCTCTGAAAATTTTTCAAAAACTTTGCACGATATGTTTTCATTAGCTAGTAATGCAGCAGTTGATAGTCCACTTACACCAGCGCCTATTATCAGTACTTTAGAAGACAATAGACTAGTAACTTACCTCATCTCCTCTTTTACAACTTTGGATAATTCACTCATTGCATTTGCACTCAAACACTTTGCATTTGAGAAATTATCACTATCTGATAAGGCCTGCCCACCAATCACAATTGGTATTTTGAATTTTTCTAATTTTTTGACCAATCTATTACACGCAGCAATATGTTCACGTAATGTAACCGAAATTAAAACTAAATCAGGTTTTTTCTCTGAAACATGAGATAATATTGATCCAGATGGTGCAGATGGTGCCAAGTTAATTACGTTATATCCATTTAACGTAAGATAAGTTTCCATCATGAAACATGGTATTGCATGATATTCTCCACTTGGAGTACAAATTAGAATAGTTTTTCCTTTGCTTCTTGTTTTTGGTTTAGTTCCTATGGTTTCAATTAGACGCATAGCTGTGTTACTAGCAATGTGCTCATCACCAACATCTAACTTTCCTGTACGCCATAGTTCCCCTACATCATACATAACTGGCCGTAAAATATCTTCATAGAATTTGGTTATTGACGATGATTTTACAAATTCGTTGTACAATGAAATTGATTTATCCAAATCTCCATCAAGTAAAAATTTGATCATTCTTTTTTTACTAATCGTTAGATATTCCTCATGTTTTTTACCACTTAATTGATTATTAGACGACAGAAAGGTTAGAATTGAAGAGTCATTCCTATATTTATCAGGAATATCCTCTAACGTTACATCTGATGTTTTTCCTAAATACTTGATAGTTTCTTGTTGGGATGTTTTTCTTTTTGAATTCCATTTACTTTTTACAAGATAAGAATATGATTCATTTTTAACTATTTTAGAACGAAGAAAAACCATTAAACTTCAATCATTTCACTGTTAATTCTAATGGTAGATTGAGATTTCCAAATGGCTCAGTGATTTTTAAGAAATATTCACTGGATGGATCATAATTCCATCTTTCCAAGTGTCTTTGTGAAGGTGGACCAAATGTGAAATCAATTGAGGCTATAACATCAGGCTTCATTTCTAACCTACCAGCAGTAACAGTGTTAGTAGAATATGGCCAGTCCTTTTTTCCATCAGTAATTGCATAATTACATGCAGTTGGACCGGTACAGAATATTGAGTTATTTTTTGTGTCAGTATTATGTGCAACAAATGTTATAAACAAATTTGAATTGCCATCAGGTGTAATTATTACTTGAGCTGGCGTATAGTAGTAATGCATTGGTCCAACAACATACTTCTTAGATTCCATCATGTATTCAACACTCTCTAGCAGACCCTTGAATTCATTTTCACACAAGAAAACTTCTGAAGCCTTGTCATATTGCTGGCATTTTGCAAGTTCTGCCTTCACTTGATTATATTTTGCGGTCAAGGCAGAATCAGAACTTGATGGTGCAGCTGTTGGTGCTGGCATTGCAGGTGCTGCCTGTTCAGCTTGTGGAACTGTCATTATTCCAACTTTAATGAGATGTTGAATAGCATTTACAAAGTCATCATCAGAAATTTGATTTCCTGCCCACCAGCTGGCGGTATTTTTAACCCAACCAGGTATTGTTGATTCTGCAGTTCCAGATACTGCAGTAGCTGGAACTTCTATGATGTCATTTGAAACAAGCCATTCTATACCTGAAACAAATGAATTGTCATCAATAATTCCATCAGCCCACCATCCTGCGTTATTTTTGATCCAGTCTGGAATTGACGATGATGTTTGTGCAGAAGCAATTGGTATCACAGCAACTGTTGCGAGTAAAGCCAATAATGGAATTATTTTATTCATGTAGAATGTTTTGGTAAAAACTAGGATATAAACTGGTGCTAACTTTCTTTACTAGTGCTAACTAATAGATGTATTAGACAAAAATTATCGATGCATAACCAACAACCGAGCTTTTGTCTCCTGAAATATCACCACTGGTAGCATACTTCAGTAGTTTTCCCTCGGTAGCACCGAGTTCCTTGCAGGCAATCATGGTAGATGCTATCGCACCATACCCACATGCTGTGACATGTTTTTCATGCAAAACCCTGTAAAATTCATCAACATCTAGTTTCAAGATCGGTTCAATTAGTGCCATGTCTTGCTTATGTGCAAATCCATTCTCTTCGTAATGTGTAAAATCAGACGAGCCAATCAATATGGCATCTTTTTTTTTGGCAAGTTCTGCAATTGTAGAGCCAACTTGTGTTGCTATTTTTTGTTCCTGAGTAATTAGTGAGACAGGAAGTATCTTCATTTCATTAGAGAATGTTTCCTGCAGTATAGGAATCTGTACTTCGATGCTGTGTTCCTTTGAGTGAGAGAATGAGTCAAGTTCCAATATGTCTAGATATTCTCTTAATTCCAGTGCAGATTCTGAATCGACTTCAACCAAACCAAGTGGGGTCTTCCAACTAGAATCAACCATGGACGCAACATTTTGTCCTATTCCGTAGTGATTTGGTCCAGTAATTATTGCTAATTTGCTTTTGGACAATGAGATTGCATAGAATGAGTGGCAGGCAACAGGACCAGAATAGACGAATCCTGCATGTGGGCATATCACACCGTAAATCTTTTGATCAGAATCTGTCGGTGGATTTTTGCCAGGACCAAATTCATGTAAAAAGCATTCATGTATGAGACTTTTCAGTTCTTTCTCACCATCAGGATAAAACGTTCCAGATACCGCCGGCGTCCTAACTTCCATTGGTTTCCTCCTTGTATACAATCCCCTCAAACTTTTCAATTTTCACTTTTTCATTTTTCCAGACATCCTTTCCCAACCCAGCCTTTTCACATGTATGCTGGAGAAATTCCTCCACATTCCAACCATATTCAACAGGAACTTGTGGCAATAATAGACCTGATGAAAAAGAGTTGCTTATGATCAGACCATCTCTTCCAACTTTGATCTTCTCCAAGTATTCCATAGGATCATTTACAGTGATCTCAACTGGCGGTGTGAGAACAGTTACTTCAAACACAATGTCATTCAGCTCATTTGCTTTTACTGGTGAGAACCTTGGATCCTCTGTGGCTGCAGCAATTGCCGCATCTATTATCCCATGTGATAATTTTTTATCAGGCATTGGAAATCCGATGCATCCCCGTAATCCATCAGCATTGTTTAAGGTGACAAACACGCCTGAATTAAAAGAGAATTTTTTCTCATCTTCTGATTCTAATTTCATTCTCTTACCATTTGAAAGAAATTCAGTAACAGCCATTCGTGCAATCTTGATCAAGAAAACTCCATCTGAGTCAGATAACCGAATATCGTCAGGCATGTATCATCAACCAAACTGTATTAAAAAAACATTAAATTTTACAAATTATTCTCTAACATATGCCAGAACCAATTATGGCAATAGCCGCGTTGGCTGTAATCACTATAGCATTGATAGGTCAGGCCATTGAAATGCGAAAGATACGTGTGAGAACATATGGCGATGACTCGGTAGGCAGCCCAAACATATTCCTGGATAAAAGAAATTTCAAATGGTATGGAATGATTGCTGTTGGATTTGGTTTGGCATATGTAGCACAGTTTTAGCTGTAATCCACTTCTAAAACCACTCTGGGTTCATTCGCACGCTTTTCGTCATCATACTTTAATTGAGATATTTTCTTACAAAGAGAATCATCATTTACTAAGCAAGCTCTTCCAGCAAAACTTTGTCCATCAAATTCTATTTTTACATCTGGATTTTTTTGTGCATTCTTTAACCAATCACTGTTTGTATTTCTTCGTGAGAAGTACAACTTCCCCTCGTGTTTGACCGCAAGAAGCCATACTCTATGCGTCTTTCCAGTATCCCTGCCTTTTGTTTCTAAGACTGCCTTAAACCTCATCTCAATCATCTATGTTAACAATTTTATAATTTCATCAATCCTACAATCCGTTCTGAATCCAGTTGGATTAAGCGAGGTTGTACTTGCTACAAAGCCAGCGTCTTGGATTTTTTTAATCATGTTTTTCATTTTGAGTGGAGCCTTTTGCATTTTTGATGCAATCTCATCAAGCGTGTAATATGTTGGTGGCATTTCTGATTCCAGAATACATTTTTCTAAGATTTTTTCACATCTCTTATCCAACACAAGCTTTGGAGCAATCTCATTCATCTTGATGACAAATTCTTTTTCAAATAGTGGTCCTACCCATAGTGGACCACCAACTTCTAGCTTTGAATTACAGATCTCACAAACCTCTTCCTGTTTCATAACAGCTTTTCTACTTCCACATGATTTACAATGTATGATGTATCCAAGTTGTTCCTTTTGTCCTGGCTTGTTTAAAATTTTAAGATACGCCCTGTAATAATGCATATCATGTTGCACAAACTGTGGAATTATCTGAATTTCTAATCTACCAGCAACATATTCCAAGCATCCTAGGATTAGTCTAATTGCAATTTCGTTAGAGTATTCTGTTTTTATTGGGACACCATGGTATTTTCTTTGACATGATCTTTTTGATAGTCCGTGTAACACCTGCAAGTCTGTAGCGGTTACTGATAGCATACCACCATGCATTGTGGCACGAATTGCACAGTCAAAATATTTTGTTGGCGAACCAAAGGGATCAACATCTACAATCGAGCCCCTCTTACCCTTCTTCGAATATGACCCAAAGAATTGGCATATCTCTCTCTCAGATGTATCAATATTTGAAATCTCATTTAGCTTCATGGAATCTAATGCAATGCTCAAGCCTTCGGAATTGATGTCATTAGCCACAACTGCTTCTACATCTGTAATTTCATTTGCAACCCTGAGAGATCTGGCACCAAGACCAGATAACCCATCTAGAAATATTTTTGGTTTGTCAAAATTTTCCCAAAAAGCAGAATATGCTAAAATTGAGAAATCACGGTTAAGTTTGGCGGCAGGGTTGAAAAAAGCGGGTTCCTTCGGTGGAACTTTCTCATCCAGTGATTTTTCCGGGACAAGAATTTTGGTTGTGCCCTCCGTTATCTCCACTAGTTTTTCTTTCATTCTTTGCAATGGTTCTCTTGAATTCTTTTTACCTATAACGGTTAATACTGCTAAAAAATCAAAAACCGTATGCAGATTTGTGGTGTTGATGAAGCAGGAAGAGGTTCCATGGTGGGTCCTTTGGTTGTAGCGGGAATAACCATATCCAAACCAAAAATCAGTCAATTGAAAAAATTGGGCGTACGAGATTCAAAGAAACTCTCACCTGCGGCAAGGGAGCGGCTTTACAAGAAAATTATTGAAACAGTTGATGACTACTATGTAGTGAGAATCCCTCCTCGAATAATCGACAAGAGTGTTTCTAATCATTCGTTAAACCATTTGGAGGCAAAATATATGGCAAAGGTGATATCCAAACTTTCACCATCAACTGCATTTGTAGATTCATGTGATGTCAATTCAAAAAGATTTGGAAAAGAGATTTCAGAACTTACCTCAAACACAAAGATAAGATCATATCATCATGCAGACAGCAGATTTGTTACAGTTTCTGCTGCATCAATACTTGCAAAAGTTTCTCGGGATAGAGCAATAATGAAACTAGCAAACAGTCACGATATAGGCAGTGGGTATCCATCAGATCCGAAAACCAAAATATTTGTAAAAAAATCAATACGAAAAAACCGTGATCTGTCTTTTCTACGGAAGAGCTGGAAGCCTGTACAAATCCTAATGAAGAAAAGAAAATTATCCTGATGATGTGGCTATTACCATCGCATGATCCTTATCATATGGATGCAAGTCAATAGTCTGCTTTATCTGAAATAGTGGATGAAGTTTTTTTATTTCATCATCAATTACTCGTTTTGGTTCTTTTGTGACGTCAATGCTTCTGGTTTTTATGACCAAAAATAGATAGCCACCAGATTTTAGATATAATTTACAATTTTCAATCGCTATTTCTGTTTGGTCTGGCTGTGCAATGTCTACATACACTGCATTGACTTTCTTGTAAACAGAAAAAAACTCTTCTGGCTTTCTTGCATCATGAATAATAGGCACAATATTTTTTCTATGTGATGCCACTCTATCTAAAAAATCTCTTGCCACTCTACTTGCATGTTCAATCCCAAAGATAACTCCATTTTGGCCAACTATGTCAGAAATATGGCTAATTGTGGTACCTGTTGACACTCCAAGGTAGAGAACATCAGATTTTTGTGTGAATGGAAAGTCCTCAAGCCCATTCATTATCGCTGCAGCTAGTTTACTTCTAAATGGATTCCAAATTCTATATTCAATACCGTTTAACTGTACTAATTTTTCATTATACACCTGATTTCCAGGTATCAAATTCTCAGTCGCTAGTTTTTCTTCTCCTTCGACTTGAATCCAAAAAAATGGTTCTTTATCTACCAAACCTCATCCTTTTTCGTTTCATGAACCGACCTGTTTTTTTTCTTTTTATTTTTGGCTTAGGTTTTGATTCTTTTATTACAGGTTCTTTGTACTTCTGCCCGATTTCTTTCACTCTTACGTTTAGTTTTTCCAAAAGTGTTTGGTTTAGTCCACCCTTGTAGATATCCACTCTTGCAGCAATAGCAGCTTTTGCAGCCACAGCCCTCGCAATTTTTCCCCTCTGCCATCTAGGTGCTGCATGAACAGTTGCATGTTGGAAAAGTATTCCATGTTTAGGAGGATTTGCTCCAGTTTTTAGGGAACGAAATAATGCTTTTTCTGCCCCTAAAATTTGGATTGTACTTGAAGGCATAGTAGCTAATCTCTTTAAGCTTCCTGCATGTGCTAAAATTCTAGCCCCAACTGTGGTTCCAAGAATCGCAGAGATATTTGGTGCTTCCTCCAACATCTGTTTCTCAACATGCTCCTCAATACTTTTTCTTAGTTCAAAAAGATCCAAAATTTGTTTGGCTAATGATTGTACTATGGCAAAGTTTTCCTCTGAGATGTTTCCGCCTCTACTTTTTTCTTTTACTAATGAAAGCATTTCCACTTTGTCTTTAGAAAATCCCGCTTTTTCAAAATCTTCTATTGAAATATTTTCTCGCTTACCAGACAGTACTATTTGGGAATACCCATTTATGCTATCTATTAAATTATCAAGTTCTGGAAAGTGTAAACCATACCATTCTCGTAGTCTTGAACTAATGCTGTTAATTATTTTATCAGTTTCATCTAATGTGTTTATAGCTTGAATAAGATGTAGATCTGGACTCTGTGAAACCTCAGTTACTTTGGATGATGAAAGTTGTATAGCAAACTCACGCAGTTTCTCCATTGCATCATTTTCGTCAGTAGCAAATCCTGATGATATCAATATTTTAGGTTTTGTTGATTGTATTTTGTCAATTTGTTCTTCCTCCATCAATTGTACATCAATTGATTTTTTTTTCAAAATATCTAGTAAGCCACGATCGTTTACAATGGTTGTTTGACTATTTGAAAGAAATTTCCCAAGTTCGCTAAGTTTTGATTCTCCTTTTTTGACTGAAATATATTCTTCCGCTGTGTTTTCAAAAGGAAATGTTTTCAAACATTTTTCACTGTCAAATACGATAATTCCCAGCTCAGTAAGAATAGTTTCATACATAACAAAAACGACCTTTTGCCTCATTAAAAAGTTAACAACAGAATTTGATAATCAACTGTTATATGAGAATGGAACCAAACTATTCAAAGTGAAAGCCAATCTCTCAACTTCAATTGGAAATCTTACTCTTGAGAGACCTACTATTCTTGCATCTGGCATCTTAGGTATATCACTCAATGTTTTTGAGCGCTTACACCGTGCTGGAGCTGGAGCTGTTGTTACGAAATCGTTAAGCAAGGAACCGTGGGACGGATATGCAAATCCAACAATATTTAGTGTCAAAGGCGGTGGATGGTTAAACGCTGTTGGATTATCAAATCCTGGGGCTCCGAATTTTGCAAAAATGATTTCCTCAAACAAAGATGTTCCAATAATTGTAAGCTTAGTAGGGTCGGTAGAGGATGACTTTGATTTTATGGTAAAACAATTTAAAAATTGTAAAGTTTCAGCCTATGAACTGAACTTGTCATGTCCACACGTAGCTAAGGTTGGTTTGGAGGTTGGTGATGATGTTGATCTTGTGAAAAAAATTGTAAGAAAAGTAAAGTCACTTACTGATCTACCTGTCATAGCTAAAGTGGGTTTGGGCGCCACAAACTATTTGGATACTGTCAGTGCAGCATGTGAATCCGGCGCTGATGGAATTACTGCAATTAACACAATTCGTGCAATGGCAATAAATGTTGAAACTAGAAAACCTGTACTAAGCAACAAGATTGGTGGTTTATCTGGTACTCCAATAAAGCCAATTGCTGTTAGATGTGTTTATGAAATTTCATCCAAGTTTGATGTTCCCGTTATTGGATGTGGTGGAATTTCGACATGGGAGGATGCTGTCGAGTTTATCCTTGCTGGAGCATGTGCAGTACAATTTGGTAGTGTGTTGGGTGAGCATTGGACGGAAGTTTTTGCTGACATAAATAATGGAATTCAAAATTATATGGAACAAAATGGATATTCAAGTATAGGTGAGATGGTTGGAAAGGCAAAGGAATCCTAACAGTCATCATATGTGTACGATTGAAAAAATCATTGATGAGACACCAACCGTGCGTACTCTGATTTTCTCTGATCAAATATTATCCAAAGTTTTACCTGGTCAGTTTGCAATGGTTTGGATACCAGGAATTAACGAGTTACCAATGAGTGTAATGATCACACAGGAAAATGGCAAAGCAGCATTTACAGTTAGAAAAAGGGGCGAATCATCAACTGGGATGTATAATCTTTCTGTTGGAGATTATATTGGAGTCCGCGGACCATATGGAAACTGTTTTGATATCAAAGATGGTAAGATATTACTGGTTGGTGGTGGAACTGGACTGGTTCCTTTATTACGATTGATAACTTTCTGCAATCCTTCGCATGACATTACGTTGTTAATTGGTTCAAAGACAAGGGAAGAAGTTTTTTTTGAAGACCTAGCAAACAAACTGCTTGAAAAGAATAAGCATCAAGTAATTGTAGTAACAGAAGATGGAACACATGGAAAAAAAGGATTTGTTACTGATGTTTTAGATGATTTATTTGAAGAGAATAGTTTTGATGCTGTTTATACATGCGGACCGGAACTTATGATGTATAAGACAGTAAATTTAGCTAGATCAAACAATGTTTTCGTTCAAGCTAGTCTTGAACGCATGATGAAATGTGGAATTGGGATCTGTGGAAGCTGTTGCATTAATGAAGATCTGGTGTGTAGGGATGGCACTGTTTTTGATGGGGATCATTTAGCACAAAATGACGAATTTGGTCATTATCATAGATCGAAATCCGGAATATTAGAAGAAGTGTGAATAACGCTCAAAAGGTTTAAAATAAATAACTTAATTCGGTCGTTAGTGTATGCCAAGCCCAAAAATTGTTTTAACTGCAGATAGGACATTAATGTCATTATATCGTGGTCTTTCGTTGGCCACATTTTTTGGCTGTGCACCTGCACTTGACCCAAATCGTGATAAAAGTAGTATTTGGTACAAGCTTTTAGGAAATCAAGTAACACCAAAAGTTTTGTTTGATTTTATTTGTAATTATGCACCTCATGAAAATGGTCGAGCAAAATATGCTCCATACGGCTTACGGAAAGTGGAAGCTGGATTACTTCGTGATGGTTTCAAGCGAGAAGATGTAGTCGTTGCTCACCCCGACCATATTGAAAAGTTCATTGGACCTGAAACTGAAGTAGTTGGAACTCATGAAATGGATCCACTTGGAATGGGACCAGTAACCATGACGTTCACATACGGAAGAAGGCAGATGTCTTACGATGAATATTACTGCCGTGAGTTACATCAACGAATCAATGCAGCCAAGAAAAAGACTGGCAGTCATGCAAAGGTTATTGCAGGTGCTTCTGGAACTTGGCAGTACAATTACGCACCAGAAAAAATTGAAGAGTATGGTCTGTATGCAATTTTAGAAGGTGAACTTGGTGGAATTGCTCCGGAAATAGATGGACATGCAGGTAACTTCTTTAATTATCTAATTGATGGGCAGTTTGAAAACATGGATCCATTTAGAAAAAGGAAAGACTTCCAAGTCAACATTAAAGAATTTAAACGCGGTGACAAAACACTCCACGGAAGATTTGTTAACTTTTGGGATAGACCGGATCTAGATGATATTCCAGAAATCGTTGAACCTACCATGCACGGCATGATAGAGGTGATGCGTGGATGTGGTAGAGGTTGTAAGTTTTGTGATGTTACATTAAGATCATTAAGATATTATTCTCCTGAAAAAGTGAAAAAAGAAATTGAAGTGAACATTAAGAAAGCCGGAATCGATAGGGCTTGGGTTCACAGCGATGACATTTTTGTTTATGGATTGGATCCTACTACTACAAAAAATATGGAACCAAACCGTGAAGCTCTTGAGGAATTATTTACTGCAATTATGTCTACTGGTGTTAAACATACTAATCCAACTCATGGAACACTTGCTGGTGCGATTGCAGATGAGAGGTTAATTCCAAACCTATCGAAAATAATCAATGCTGGTCCAAGTAACCTCACAGGTATACAATGTGGATTTGAGACTGGAAGTGTAAGATTAATTGAAAAATATGCTGACAGAAAACTTGCTCCATACCAGGCGGAGGAATGGCATTGGGTCGTCAAAGAGGCTGTTAAAACCCTAAACGAGAATTATTGGGTTCCAGCATTCACATTAATTATGGGTCTGGATAATGATGAAACACCTGAGGATGGATGGGAGACAATTAGACTCATCAATGAGCTTGAACAGGAACAACCTGATTCCATGTTTACAACTACCCCACTAACATTCATTCCAATAGGCTTACTTGAGAAATCTGAATTTTATGATATGGGCAATGATTCAGATCCAACACAATTAGGTGTGATGTACAAGACTTGGCAACATAATTTCAAATATGGAATTAAGAAGTTTATGACAAAAACAGGTCAGCGTGGATCTTTTAGACGAACTGCATTTAACGGATTAGCCAGAACTCTGGGAGGTGTCCCACTTGGTGCTATGGAAAGGTTTGCAAGAAGAAAAGGTAGAGAACATGAAAGAGTGCTTGAAAAGATCAAGGCACAATACTGGTAACCAAATATCCAAATACATAAATTCGAATAATTAGCCGATTTATTATGCCAACACACGGTTCGCTTACTAAAGCAGGAAAAGTTAGAGGCCAGACACCAAAAGTGGAAGGTCGTAAACGTGTGGGTACATCATCCAGCCTTCGAAACAAAAGTAACTTCAAGAAACGATTTATCCTGTCTAGAGTTCCTGGTCAAAACAAACCTGGACGAAGACCACGAAGACGTAGAAACTAATCATTGATTTTACATCTATTTTTGACTTTTAGACAAAAGTAATAAAAGAACAAACTTAAGTATAGGTACCGTACTATACGGTATATGGAAGATTTAAGATTAGATCAATTACCTGGAGTAGGTCCAGTAACCACAAAAAAACTCAGTGATGCTGGCATACACAGCATAATGGATCTAATAGTAAGAGGACCAGTAGAACTGGCAGAAATTTCTGGTATGGATAAAGATACAGCAGCAAGCATTGTAGAAAAGGCTAGACAGGCTCTAGTTGAGGGAGGAATGCTAGCTAAAGATTTTGTTAGTGCAACAGAAATCTACAAAAGAAGACAAGAAATTGGAAGGATAACTACAGGTACTGAATGTTTTGATTTACTATTTGACGGTGGAGTAGAAACACAAGCCCTAACTGAGGTTTATGGCGAATTTGGATCTGGCAAAACACAATTTTGTCATACATTGTGTGTGACTGTTCAAAAACCAAAGGAAGAAGGGGGATTAGAAGGAACTGTATTGTATATTGACACCGAAAATACATTCAGACCAGAAAGAATCGTATCCATTGCAAAAGCACACGGTATGGATCCAGAGAAAGTTCTTGATAAAATCATTGTAGCAAGAGCATACAACAGCGCTCACCAAACTCTAATTTTAGAAGAGGCAAGCCAAATGATCCAGGAGAATAATATAAAATTACTAGTAGTTGATTCAGCAGTTGGTCTATTTAGATCAGAATACCTCGGAAGGGGCACTCTATCAGAACGCCAGCAAAGACTAAACAAGTTTGTTCATTTGCTAGTTCGAATTGCTGAGACATACAATTGTGCTGCACTTGCTACAAACCAGGTAATGGCATCACCAGATGTATTCTTTGGTGACCCAACCCGTCCAATTGGCGGTAACGTGGTTGCTCATACCAGTACATACAGAATATACTTCAAAAAGTCTGGCAAGAAGAGAATAGCAAGAATGGTAGACAGCCCACATCATCCAGAACAGGAAGTAATCTTTGGTCTGGGAGAAGCTGGAGTAATTGACCCTGACTCTGAGACAAAGAAGAAGACTACAAAGGCAACAAAATCAAAGGTAGAACCAGAAGTAAAGGTAGAACCAGAAGTAAAGGTAGAACCAGAAGTAAAGGCAGAACCAGAAGTAAAGGCAGAACCAAAAACTGATTCTGTTGATGCAGATGCCAAAATTGAAGATATACCTGAAGATTCTGAGTAAATACAAAATTCACCACAGTTTGAAGCATTAGTATTTACTCAAGACGCTTTTGTCCCATGTAAGGGACTCCAACATCCATTATTCTACCTAGAACTAGTTAAGGTTTGATCAGATTTATCAGAAACGGAGAGAATCGTAATAAGATGAGGTATCTTCTTCTCTCAGTTCTTGTGGTTTGTGTGATTGGAGTTATGATTCCAAGTGCGTTTGGAGAATCTGAAATTTATCATGAATTTAAAGAAAGATGGAATTGGGATGGAAGTACTTCTCAAAGTGGAGCAGAAGGAGCGTTCGACTCTCCGAGATCCATAGCAATAGATTCAAAAGATTTTGTGTATGTTGTAGATAGTAAACATAGAATTCAAAAGTTTTCGTCTGAAGGAGAGTTAGTTAGTGTATGGAAAAATATTGGAAGGAGTGCTCTAGAAATCAATTCTAAGGATGAAGTGTATGTTGTAGATGGTACAGCTAATGCGGGTTACAAAGTTGTAAAACTGTCAGATGATGGACAGGTAATAGAAACATGGGGTCCTGAATCCTCCATCGGTTATGATCATAAATTTGATTTGTTAGGAAAGAATAACCCAGCCATTTTTGTCGACAAATCTGACAATATCTATTTTTCCGAAAAAAAGTATATCAGTCAAAGCCCAACCGTATATGAAATAAAAGTTCTAAAATATTCTCCTAATGGACAACTCTTGAAAACTTTTGAAAATATGGGAATGCCAAGTGCTCAAGATGATGATGGTAATCTGTATGCTGCATCATCAGGTATAGTAGATTGGAGCAACAGCGAATGTCATATAATAAAATACAATTCTTTAGGGGAGTATATAGATAGATTTGGTGATTGTGGAACTCGTGGTTGGGTGGATATTGAAATTGATTCAAATGGAGTTATTTATGCAACATCTGGTGTTAGAGGATCCATTTACAAATTCAGTACAGATGGAGAAGCTCTAGGCAGGATAGGAAGTTGTTGTGGAATTCAAGAACAACATTATGGCAATCCAACAGGTATAGCATTAGATTCTCAAAATAATGTGTTTGTTATTGATTATGCTAGACACTCTGTTTTTGTTTATACCCCTGTAGAACAAAAATCAGAGCAGAGTACGTTTACAGAACCAATGATAGACGAGGAACCAATGGCTTCATCTCCAACGTGTGGTGAGGGCACAGTTCTAAAAAATGGAGTTTGTGTAGCTGAACAACAGGGAGGTGGTGGATGTCTCATAGCAACTGCAGCATTCGGTTCTGAAATGGCACCACAAGTACAACTACTAAGAGAACTACGTGACAATACAGTACTTCAAACAGAGTCTGGTACCAGCTTCATGACAGGATTCAACCAGTTTTACTATTCGTTTAGTCCAGCAATAGCTGATTATGAAAGAGAAAATCCAGCATTCAAGGAAGCTGTAAAGATAACACTGACTCCACTTCTAGCTTCGCTGACATTATTGCAGTATGCTGACATTGATTCTGAATCTGAGATGCTTGGGTATGGTATTGGTGTCATATTACTAAACATTGGAATGTACTTTGTTGCTCCAGCTGTTCTGCTAAGCGTTTGTATCAGAAAAATTCATCAGAAGCAGGGTTAAAGCATTAGTATTAAAATAGGGTCATAAGACGTATTCTGATATGACAACTAAGAAACCATCTGGTCGTTCTCATGGATTTAAGCACAAATCTAGGTCTATTCTGACAAAGAATGCAGTAAGAGGTGTTTCATTTCTTTTACGCGAATATCATGTGGGTGACAGGGCACTTGTAATCATTGATCCTAGACAGCATAAGGGATTACCACACAGACGATACCATGGTAAAGTTGGCACAGTAAACAAGGTGGAAAGACGAAGCGTTACTCTTGATGTTAAACTTGGCAAGAAATCAAAAACTTTAATCACAAGATTTGATCATATCAAACCATTCGGTGTTTAATTTATGGAAGAAGTAGTAAAGAAAAAAATGATATCTCTACCAGAAGTCAAGGAGATATTATCAAAGGGAGACACGGAATCAATGGACCAAATTCAGCGTTGGACACATGATTATGTGTCAAAGTTTTCTAAGATTGATGCAAAGGCTGCCAAGAAAATGAAACAGGAACTAATGAAGCAGTGTAATTTAACTGAAGAAGAGGCAGTTGAAATTGTAAATATTCTACCCAGATCATTACCAGAATTGCGTTCATTCACTTTTGGATGGAAGAAACTGATTCTATCAGAAACACTGGAAAAGATCCTCAAAATAATTGATGAGAACGCGTAAGTTTTAGGTGAATAGTTTTGGAGATGGGGAATACCCAACTAAGGAAGTATGAGGAATATGCATATGTTTTGGATTACAAATCACGTGGAAAATCAACCACAGTTCGTGGTAGAACAGGAGTAATTGTAATTGCCCTAGGAGAAGAGAGACTTACATTATTAGAGATACTAGGGGCAGAAGATTCCACATTTGACATTGGTGAGAGGGTATACATTGGGAAGGAAGGACGAACTAAAGTTCAATCAGTTTTAGGAAAGATGGATTATGACAAAGCTCCCGAGTCAGTAAAAAATGAAATTCCAAATGTAGTAGAGTTTATTGTAACAACAAATGAGAAAAAATTTGTAGATTACATAAACAATGCACAGCCGCTTACACCAAGAGTTCATGCTCTTGAATTGATTCCTGGTATTGGTAAGACATACATGAATATTATAATAAAAGAGAGAGAAAATGAAAAGTTTCAAAGCTATGATGATATCGAAAAGCGTACTGGCTTGAAGGAACCATTCAAACACTTAACAAAAAGAATACTTGAAGAGATTACAGGAGATGTAAGAATGAATCTCTTTGTTAAGCGATGAACAAACGTAAAAAATTTGGTCAACATTTTCTGAAATCAAAAACCATTGCAAAATCTATTGTTTCAAATGCAAAAATTACAAGAAATGATGTTGTCCTTGAAGTCGGAACAGGTCATGGAATTTTAATTCCATACATGTGTAAGAACGCCAAAAAGGTCTATTCAATAGAGAGCGATAGGAGATTACATATCTCCGCGAAATCAAATTTTGATTATTCAAACTTAGTTTTAGAGCATGGTGATGGCTTCAACTCAAGACATGACTTTTCTATTTTTATCTCTAATCTTCCATACTCAAAAAGTAGATTTGCCATTGAATGGTTACTACAAAAAAAATTCTCACGCGCAGTTATTATGGTACAGGCAGAGTTTGCTGAGAAATTGGTATCAAAGGAAGAGCATAAAGCAATATCAGTTTTAGCAAACCACGGATTTAGAATAAAATTTCTAATGGACGTCAAAAAATCAAACTTCATCCCAATGCCAAAGGTGGATTCAGTGGTAATTCTTTTGGAAAAGAAGAAGATGGTATCAAAGGAACTAATTTCAACAGTCAATAAGATTTTTTCATATAGGCGGAAAACTTTGCAAAATATTTTAAAACAGTTTAATCTAAGCATGACTTCCAAAAAGCGCTTGGATGAACTATCAGGAGATGAGATTATAAAAATTGCACAGAAAATTACTAGAAGCTGAACCATATCCTCCCTCTGAGGATACATTTTTTTTGGCTGACCACATTAAGAATGAAAAAGGGGAATCTGCTTTAGATATTGGCAGTGGCTCTGGCTATCTTTCTTCCATTCTTAAGGAATCGTTTTCCCTTGTTATTGGCACAGATATTCTTTTCAATGTTTTGAAAAAGCGGAATTATTATACAGAAAATATCATTTGCTGTAGCGGAGCAGATGTCATAAATCATCAGTTTGATCTTATTGTTTGTAATATGCCATATCTAAATACGGATGATATATCAGATGTCAGAACTGATGGGGGGAAGAGTGGATTAGAAATCCCAATGAAAATTATTGATTCCGCCAAGTCGTGTATAAAACCGGGAGGAAAATTCATCTATGTCACTTCATCACTTTCTGATTTTAAAAAATTGATTTCGTATACAAAACTTGCAGGATTTGATGTTAGTATACTTGCAAAAAAGAAATTATTTTTTGAAGAATTAATACTTGTTCAGGGTATTAGATTACTTTCTTAGTTTCTCCTTTGCAAGAGAAGCTATTGCATCGGTCATCTGAGATGTGCTGGCATTTCCACCAATGTCAAAAGTAATAGCGCTTCCATCATTGATTACATCTTCCGTAGCAGAAAATATTGCATTCTTTATGTCTGGTTCACCAAGGTACTCAGCCATCCAAGCTCCAGCAAGAACCGTGGCAGTTGGGTTTACTTTGTTTTGACCCTTGAATGATGGTGCACTTCCATGTGCAGCTTCAAACATGGCATAAGAATTTCCCATATTTGCCGAGTAAATTAATCCTATGGAACCAACAATTCCTGATGCCAGTTCAGAGATTATGTCCATGAAAAGATTAGTGCTTAACAGTATAGAATTGTTGAATTGTTCTGGATTAACAACTAACTGCTGAGCCATATTGTCAATGTAAATCTCCTCTAATGCAATTCCGGGGTTTTCTTTAACGCAGTTTTCCATTTCACTCCAAAATATCCCATCAGTTTTTTTGAGTATGTTCCGTTTTGTAATAGCGACCATTTTTTTTATATCGTATTTTTTTGCCCAATCGGCAGCAGATGAAATGAATCTTCTACAATTACCCCTAGTAATCTGACGTATTGCAATTGCATCATCGTCAGATATTTCCACTTCTATGCCACTATACAATCCCTCAGTTGCCTCTCTAAAACAAACAAAATCTAAGCTCCTATCCGGGGTTAACCTTTGATATGTTCTGATAGGTCTTACATTAGAAAACAATTCAAATTTCTGGCGTAATGTTACCGCGACACTTCTTGGGGCACCTGGTTTTGGTATGGTTGTGGTCGGACCCTTGAAGCAGGCATCTGACTCCTTTAATGTCTCCATTGTCACATCAGGAATATATGATTCATCTTTGCAACCATTTTTTTCCCATTGCTCCGAACCAGCCTCACAGTTAATGATTTCCATCTGCGAATTACATTCCTTTAGGACATGTAGCATAGAATCTACAACTTCTGGACCAATCCCATCTCCCTTGATAATAGCTGTTTTTTTCGACAAGATGCCATAATCTCGCGTTTTAATTATTTATTCCTACCTTCATAATTTCTTGATTTGTTGAATTTGTATCACATTAACTGTTTAAAACATGCAGTTTGTTTTTTAAAATATGGAGATTGTTCAATTATCTGACATACATGTGGGTTCACAGTTTCGTGACGAGATATTCGAGAAGGTAATCGACGAAGTAAATTCATTAAAACCTGAAGCTGTGGTAATCACTGGAGATCTTACTAATGAGGGATTGGTTGACCAATATGAAAAGTGCAAGAATCTAATTTCACAAATTAATGTTGAGAAGATTATTCCAATTAGTGGAAATCACGATTATAGGAATACAGGATACTTGTTATTCAAAAAATATTTTCCATTCAGAACTGAAAATGAACTAGGTGATGACACAGTACTTGTAACACTTGGCTCAGCTAGACCAGATCGTGATGAGGGAGAAGTTGGTCACCACCAAAACTTGTGGCTTGAACGAACTTTGAAAAAATACGATGATAAATTAAAGATAGTAGCAATGCACCATCATTTAATTGGAATTCCTGACACTGGTTCTGATAGACTGACAGCTATTGATGCTGGCGATGTATTACGTACAATCTTAGATTCCAACGTAAACCTGGTTCTATGTGGGCATAAACATAGACCATGGATTTGGGATTTTAACACACTATCTATTGCAAATGCTGGTACTGCTTCATCAGAAAGAGTACGTGGGTTCTTTGAAAATTCATACAATATAGTAAATATTGAAAATGGTACTTTTCGTGTGGATCTAAAGATTGTTGGAGGTAAAAGAATGCCATTACGTGATATTGTAAAAACCTATACGCAAGAATCAGATTAAATTCAGTTTTCTAAAATTCTGTGTACAAATTTTTATTCAAACACTTCATTGTATAATTATTAGCATCATCACGTTATACTAATTAACTAAAGTCATTTAGCAACAAACATGCGGGGGTCGCCTAGCCTGGTAGGGCGTGGGATTGCTAATTCCATGTTCGCAAGAACACGAGGGTTCGAATCCCTCTCCCCGCGCTTTTTCAATTAAATTTAAAAGTACGTTGATGTAGTTTTCATTATGGGACGAAGGAAAACACAAAAAATTATCAAAACAGGTCCAAAAAACGTAACCACTGGAATGTGTCCACATTGTGACACAATTGGTAGAATATTCATTATAGGCCAAGTTGGTCAAGAACGTGCAAAATGTCAAAAATGCAATAAAGAGTTTGATCTTTAGATTTTGTTACAAATTAACCCATAACTTTTTAAAGCGATTTTAATTTTTTAATTATATGTCATCAGATTCTGAAACCGTTTATGATAGGATTGCTAAGCTTGAGGATGAGGTGGCTTCATTGAGAAGCGAAATAGATTTTCTAAAGCGTGCACTACGTAATGAAATAGCACGTCACGAAGTAAAAATGGCCAAGAAAGGAACTGAAGTATCTTCACTTATAGATTAGATTTCTCTCTCACGCTTTTAATTAATTCTAGAATAAAATCTGCGTCATCTGCTTCCGGTTGCAGTTCGAGATATTTATTGAGTAGAGGTAGTGCCTTATCATAACGCAAAAGTCGTTCTTCTAAAATTCCCTTATCCCTAATCTCTTCAGGTGATTCTGGTTGCATTCCCAAAATCATGTCGGTACATTTCATAGCTTTGTCATATGCATATGATTGCGTATATGCATTCTTTAGATTTCTTAGTAGTCTAGTCAAAAGTTGTTCCGTTGTTGCCTCGTTTAGGTATTCAGGAATAAATTCAACACCGTCACCAAAATTTCTATCCAAAATTTCTTCCAAGTTATCAATAGTCAGTAATCTACCACGATAGAATGGATCCAAAATTATCTCATTTTTGTATTTTACAATTACATGACCGGGAAAACCAACAATCTGAAGATCAAGCCCAATATTTTTGGCAATTTCTGCATATATTATAGAAAGTGTAATTGGTATCCCAGTTTTTTTGTCAAATACCACATTAAGAAAGCTATTCCCAGGATCGTAATAATCCTCCTCGGCTCCACGAAAACCAAGCTCATCAAACAAATATTCATTAAGCATAGAAATAAGATATGTAGGATTTTTGATCTCATTTATTTTTAAACTTAGGGAATTTCCAATCTCATTGATTTTTTTAATATATTTTGATATGTCTAGATCACTGTATTCTAAGATCTGTGCAAGTTTTAGACATTTTTCAATCAAATTGTAGTTTGAATTTTTTGAAAAAGCAATCCATTCAGAAACAAATGGATCAAATTGCTCTGTGTGCAATAGATTTGGTACTACTTGATTCTATTTAGATATAGTTGTGGTTCTTTTAATTCTCTTGTATTTGGTGGATCCTTGATTAGTTTCAAAAATGTGTCCTTGCCATACAGGTCAAATACATTTTGAGTGAATTCTTTACCAGTACTTTTTTTTACGCTATAATCAGAGTAATTTGTACCTACAAATGTTGTAAGATAATTTTGGAAATCTGTATCGTCTTTTAGTATTTGTTGCACGACAAACTCTGCCATGCCTTCCATAGTTGTAAATATTGCATGCTGTTCTTGAATTGGTTTTAGCCATCTTTTGTAAATTTCTTCGAGCGATGGAATAAATTCTGAGATTTTAGGATCAATTTCAACATGTGTGTATGTCATAACATCAGGCCCCATAACATTTGTAATGAAATTATCTGGGTTTAGCATGAAAAACAAATTTGCTTTCTTTGCAATTTGGAATTCATCTGGCACAAGCTGTAACTGTAGATATTCAGTAAGGCTAGTAACAGTTTTGTCATCTAATTCTAGTATAATTTTTGCCAATTCCTCATTTATTGCATTAACATTCATGACTGACTGAATGTTTAATTTATGAAGATTATCCTGCACAGAATGAACAATCTCCTCTAAAATAGTCATCTTCATAGCTCCCAAATAACCAGATTTCACTGATTCTGCATTAGACTCGTACGGTTGACCCTGCTTGTATAGAATTATTCTTGGATAATCATCTAAAATGAATCTATTGAGATAAATCTTTGAATCAAGGTAGTCACCATATGTAGTTGATATTTTTGAGATGTATGATTTAACATAAGTAGAATAAACCAAAAATTTTGCTGTATCCTCTTTGATCAATTCAGCAATTTCTTTTAGATCATTCTTTGCCACGGCATCAAATAGTTTATCCACAAATTCCCGCGCATTTTCTGTGAATACTTTTCTTCCTTTCAACCTCTTAAATTCATCAAGTTTGATATATTCAATAGACAATTCCTTAGAAACCTCTAATCCCATGTACTCGCTCACTCTCTGAACTAAATCTGCAAATAGATTTTGTGAAATACTTTCAATGTCATCAAATCTTACAGTGAAGCTTCTATCCTCATTGATCTTTTTTGCAAATTCTTCTATTACTTTTTCCTCATCGATTTCAACAGAAAGCTGTCCCATTAATGCTTCAGCAAATTCATCAAACTCTGACATGTGCACTCGATCGACAAAAAACTCAATTTAATATTATCTGTAGTGCCGGGGGTGGGTTTCGAACCCACGACCTCCAGATTATGAGTATTGCCCTTCTTTGGAGAGGCTGGCACTCTAGGCCAGGCTGAGCTACCCCGGCATAAGTACGCATGAATTTCTTATGCAATTAAATGATTTGTTCAAAATTATATTCCTGTATATTATAAACAAATTAATGAATTTTGAGGAAAAAGATAAGCAGATACAAAAAAGGATTGATTGGATTGCAAGTCAGATTAGAGAAACAAAATTTGAATTACACAGACAACATCAAGAACTTGAGGATGCTCTCAGGGAACAAGAGGAATTACGAAAACAAGATAATTAGTATTCCTTTGAAATCTCATTCCATTTTGAGTTGATATCTTTTACCCACAGAAATTTTTTCTGTAATGCAGAAGTGTAAAGCTTTTCCCAATCTGCA
>CACIXQ010000012.1 GCA_902590655.1 uncultured marine group I thaumarchaeote | reverse complement strand
AAAATGCTAGGAACTAGCGGAATGAGAACCAAAATAATCAATGCTGAGAAAAATGGTATT
This sequence comes from uncultured marine group I thaumarchaeote, assembly GCA_902590655.1. Taxonomy (GTDB): domain Archaea; phylum Thermoproteota; class Nitrososphaeria; order Nitrososphaerales; family Nitrosopumilaceae; genus Nitrosopelagicus. Next base: position 30,248 of record CACIXQ010000012.1, on the reverse strand, counting down.
TTCATCTTGAACATATGATACGACCTATGATAAGTCTAATCTTCTACGCAGGAATTTTTTCTTCCAAACTGAATTCATTCTCGACAAAATATTCTACTCTTGTCTTCTTGAATTCCCTTGCACTAAACAGAATCTTGTATTCATCAACGTTGATTTGTTTCTGAATTTGTCCAGCAACTTCTCCCGCTTCATCGACAGATTTGCAGTGAATCATTGAAAACACATTGTATGGCCAGTCTGGATATACTGGTCTCTCATAGCAATGGCTTACTTGTGGGAAAGCTCCAAGCTTGCTTCCAACTTCGCTGATTCGTTCTTTCGGAACTTTCCAGACAATCATTCCGTTGGCGGTAAATCCAGCTTCCCTGTGTCGTAAAATTGCTGCATACCTTCGCATAACTCCAATCTCTTCATAGTGATGTAACTTTTCAAAAATTTGATCCTCTGTGATTCCTAAACTTTCTGCAGCCTTTTGGAAGGGTCTATCAACTATCTCCATATCTTTCTGCAATTCTCTGATGAACTCCTTGTCTTCCTCGGTTGCGACAAACTTTACATCGATAACTTTTTTCTTTTCCTCGGATGGTTTTACTTCATGTTTTTTGTCATCAACCATATCTAACTTTACTCCAATCTTGAACAGCTGTAACGTAGGTAGCATTCTTGTCTTCTTTATTCCATCCAACTTTGAAAATTTCTCCAACTCCTTTTCCAAATCAGAGCCCGGAGGAACAGCCAAAGTAAACCAGAGATTAAACTCATGTTCTCTCTCATAGTTGTGGCTTACGCCGGGATGCTTGTTGATTTGATGTGCAACATGTTCCAGCTTGTCAGGTTCAATCTCCATCGCAACCAGTGAGCTGGTGTATCCCAACTTTCTTGTATCAAAGATTGCACTGAGCTGTCGCAACACACCCTTTCTCTTCAGCTGAATCAGTTTTTCCTTTACTTCATCAGGTGAAACTCCAAATTTCTTTGCAATTTCATCGAATGGTTTGGCGACCAATGGAAATTTCCACTGTATCTCGTTTAGAATTTCAGTATCAAGTTTATCCATATTAGACAATACACCAGATCTTTAGTGTCAATTAAAAAATGTAACTGGCTTTCTTGAATCTATAAATATCATCCATGATGCGCCAGAGTGTTGATTGTTGATCTTCACCTAAAGGGAAACCTTGTCATTGTAGTTGGCTCTGGAAACGAGGGCATGAAGAAGGTTAACTCCCTCTTGACACAAGACTGTGAGATTCTTGTGATAAGTAGCAGTTCAAATCCTCAAATTACAAAATATGTCAAGCAGGGAAAAATCAAATTTAAAAAAATCAAACTAAATAATGCAAGCTTTCTTTCAAAATACAAACCATATCTGGTGATGGCTACCACCACTGACAAGTCACTCAACAGAAAAATTGTTGAGGGAGCTAGGAAGATGAAATCGTATGCTTATGCATCGGATGATCCTGAGAATAGTGACTTCGCCCATCCTTCAGTAATCAACATTGCAGATACGGTACAGGTTGCAGTATCAACGGGCGGAAGCAGTCCAGCGATGGCAAAGAAGATCAAGGCAAAGACAGAATCGTTCTTGAAGAAAAGTATCTCAAAAGATGATATCTACCAAATCAAACTGCAAAAATTTGCCAGATTTGAGGCGAAACAAGTTCTTCCAACACAGTTAGATCGCAAAAAATTCCTGTACACCGTCATGAATGAGAAACGTGTAAAAGGATTATTAAAACAAGGAAAATACAAAATGGCACAGAGTCAAGTAAAAAAAATGCTGAGGGAATGGAAATGAAACAAAATATCATAAACGCTCGGGTAACCTTTAAGAAATCACCAATCCATGTTTTGGAGAAATTTGCCTTCAAGGATATGCCTGATGCATGCTCGATCTTCAAGAAAAATTCTAGCATCTCAGAATGTGTCATAATCCAGACATGTAACAGGATTGAACTCTTTGCCGCATCAGATACCAATAATGTTGACGAGATCAAAAACACATGGGCATCACTTGCTGGACTTGAGGATAGTGCGTTCAAGGATACGCTAGAGGTGTGTGAAAATAAGGATGCATATGAGCATCTGCTAAAACTAACATCAGGTCTGGAATCTCTGGTTGTTGGAGAAGAGCAGATTCTTGGACAAATCAAGGAATCAATTTCTACTGCGAGAAAGTTCAATGCATCAGGTAAAAGACTGAACAAGCTGTTCGAAAGATCAATTAGAATTGGAACCCGCATCAGAAACTCTACTGGAATAAACAGGGGTGGAATATCACTTGGTTCCATGGCTGTCAAACTTGCGGAGGAAAATATTGATGACATTAAATCAAAAAATGTATTGCTCATTGGAACAGGCGAAGCTGCAACAATGGTTGCCAAGTCTTTGAAGAAAAGAGGATATGAATTTAATGTTACAAGCAGAACTCTAGAACGATCCGTTGGGTTCGCTCAAACACTTGGTGGAAATCCTGTGAAATTCGAAGAAGTACTAACCGGATTTAGTGATTATGAAATCATCTTTGTTGCTACTACCGCACCATACTTCCTTGTAACATTTGAAAAAATGAAGGATGCGATGAAGGATAAATCTGGAACTATGATACTGGATTTGTCAAACCCAAGAACGGTAGATGAAAAAGTTGCTACTATTCCTGGAATCAAACTGATGAACATTGATCAAATTGCCGAAATGGTGGACAAGAACATGAAAAAGAGGAGAGACAAAGTTTCTACGGTGGAAAATATAATTAGTGAAGAAGTTCCAGTCATTGAAGCGACTATGAAACGACTAGATGCAGAACCACTGGTTAAGGATGTCTTTACCAATGCCGATTCATTGAGAATAAAGGAATTGCAGAAGGCACTGCAAATGTTAGGGGAAACTGACGATGAACGAATCAAAATCATCGATGACCTGACAAAGGCTGTTGTGGAGAGCATAGTTTCTACACCAATGAACAATTTACGAAAAGCATCTGAGCAGGGAAATCCTGAATTGCTTGATATAGCAAGCAAGTTATTCGTCTATAAGAAAAAAGAATAACCAAACTGTAACCTAAGATTATATTGCATGTTGTTTGATTTTTGACATGACTACGTTCCCCTCAAAAAGATTGAGACGACTACGAGTTAGTGAAAATATACGAAACCTAGTACAGGAAGTTAGATTATCTACAAATGATTTGGTCTGCCCAATTTTTGTTGAAGAGGGATTGAAAGAAAAGAAATCCGTTGATTCAATGCCTGACATTATGAGGTTGCCATTATCAGAAGTTTCAAATGAAGTGCAAAGCATTTCTGATTTAAAAATTCCAGCAGTGATGGTATTTGGCATTCCTTCACAAAAAGACGAGCAGGGAACATCTGCGTTTGCAGATAATGGAATTGTGCAACAAGCAATTTCTGAGATAAAAAATAATTTTGGTGATAAAATCTCTATAATGTCTGACGTCTGTCTATGTCAGTATACTAGCTCAGGTCATTGTGGAATAATCAATGACAAGAAGATAGACAATGATCTTAGTATAGAAACACTAGCGAAAGTTGCTGTTAGTCAGGCAAAAGTTGGCGTAGATGTAGTTTCACCATCTGCAATGATGGATGGTCAGGTATCCGCCATAAGAAAAGGATTGGATGATGCAGGTTTCAAGGATGTGATAATCATGTCGCATTCTGCAAAACACAGTTCGTCATTTTATTCACCATTCAGGGATGCTGCGGAATGTGCACCACAATTTGGTGACAGAAAAACATACCAAGTTCCATTTACAAATCCGCGCGAAGCCATGAGAGAAGTTGAAGCGGATATTGAGGAGGGTGTAGATATTGTAATGATAAAGCCTGCACTAGCATATCTTGATTTGATTGCAGAGGCTAAGAAAAAATTCAATGTACCAGTTTCCGCATACAGCGTGTCTGGTGAATATGCTATGGTTAAGGCTGCTGCTAATCAGGGTTGGATCAAGGAAGACCAAATAATAAATGAAATCTTATCTTCAATCAAGCGAGCTGGCGCTGATTTCATCGTTACATATCTAGCCAAATCTGGTGCAAAAATAATCAGCGATAATTCATGAGAGACGACCAACGTTTTGAGATACAGACTGCACTTGACTTACTACCACATGTAGTTGGTTGTAGCTGGGCTACCATTTGGTTTCGACTAAACAAAATTAAAAAACCAACAAGGGAGGAATTTAGGGAAAAAGTAACTGAATATTTCAAAATGCTAGATCCTTTGGTAAATGTATATGACAAAAATGAAAATTTTGAGGAAATTATTGGTTATTTAAAAAAACGAAATGCCATAGAACTGGAAAAGATAAACGCTGGAAAAAACCCAGAGGTTGAAAAGCGATATGACAGATACATCGATTATGGATAAATTTTCAAATCCTCCATAATTTTGGTTTTACAAACTTTAACCTTCTTTCAATCAGAAGTATCTTCCAATTAATACACGTGAAAAATACCACAGAACCTATGCCAACAATGTCGGCCATGATTATGCCAATTATCTTATCTTCGAACAGCTGCAAGAATGGAGTGAGCACTGCTTCACTAATTGTAATCATTATGTAATATGATACAACTCTACCAAACCAAAATCCGATATAGAGTCCTATGCTTTTTGCCCTCATCATCCCATATGCAACGAAGAGCATATTGCTGGGTAGTGGGGTTGCTGCAAAGAGGAATGATGTGAGTGTGTATCCAAATTTTTTCTTGTTTAGGAAATTGCCTATGGCGTCAAGGTTTGATTCTTGTTCCTTACCCACAAATCTTCGGAAAAATCCACTTATCCGCTTTAGAAAGAGTCGACCTATTGTAGCGCCAGTTGCTCCAACTAATGCCAATACAATTGGATCCAATGATGAATCCAATGCAAAAAATGATGAGAGGATAATCCATGTTGGAGGCATTAAGATTGGTGCGGCATTTACTGCAATGAGTAAGAGGAATATTCCAATGTAGGAATATTCGATAACTGTCTCAATGATATCAGCCATAGATTATAGAAATACTAGATCTCTAAAACTCTTGAGAAAAGATCGTGTGCATAGTATTTTGAAATAAAATGCAGGAGGTGGGATTTGAACCCACGAACCCCTAAAGGAAAGGATGGCCCATTGCCAAAATCTTGAGTCCTTCTCGGTTGGCCGGGCTTCGATACCCCTGCACCATAGATTGCTTTAGAACATTTAAAAAAAGTTATTAATTGAAGAAATAGAGATTTTTGTATGACTACATGCGAAGAAGCAAAACAAATGAGAAGCGGAATAAGCATCCAAGCAAAAATCGTAGATAAAGGTGAAGTCAGAACTGTGAATACAAAATTTGGTGAGACCAAAGTTTGTGATTCATATTTAGAAGACGAATCTGGAAGAATCAAACTTACACTTTGGGCTGACGACACAGAGAAGGTGAAAAATGGAGATACGGTTTCTATTGAGGGTGGATATACAACCACTTTCAGAAATGAGGTCCAATTGAACAAAGGTAGAAAGGACGGAAAACTGGAAGTAATTTCCGGTTAATACTAAAAACACAGTAATTATTTTCTAATTTTTATCTGCGTTTTTTACGTACTTTTCTTTTGGCTTTTGTATTCCTAGATACTTTTCTTTTAGCTTTTGTATTCCTAGATACTTTTGTCTTCCTAGATACTTTTCTTTTGGCTTTTGTTTTCCTAGATACTTTTCTTTTGCTTTTGTCTTCCTAGATACTTTTCTTTTGGCTTTTGTCCTCTTACGTTCTTGAGCCTTCTCTCTGATAATCGAATTGATTTTGGAGAAATTCCTCTTAACATTCTCCTCAGTTTTGATTAGTGATGGTAGTCTCTTCTCTAACTTTACAATATTTTTTTTATTTTTATGCATAGTTTTTGTTACCTCTGGCCTTGATTCCAAAGTCCTTTTGATTTTGGTAGTCAGTTTAGATTTTTTAGCAGTATATTCCTCAATCAGTTTATTCACTTTTTTGCCAGTTGAACTTCTCTGCCTAATCTCATTTCGTATCTCATTGATTTGAGTAGAAATTGTAACCAAAGTGAACTCCAACTGGTCTCTGGCATCACTAGTTGTTGAGGCTAATTCTTTCTCAATTTCCTTTTTCCTTTCTTTTTCCTGGCTTAGACGATCTTCAGCATATACCTGCAGTCTTTGTATACTTTCTTTCTGCGCTAAACTATGTTGTAATCCATTCGAAATTTCATCTAATTCAGAACGAATTTTTGACACACTACGTTGCATTGAATTAATCGTTGATGCTGATTTTCTATGCAGTTTTTTAGCAGATTTTAGAGATTGTACCGTCTTCCTACGCATTTTTGCTGTTCGTGCCCTTGTTTTCTGTAATTGCGCTACTCTTTTGGAAATAGATTTCATTTCTGAATTGTGATTTTGTAAAAATTAACTTATAAAAATTTGATGTTTTATTTAGAAATTAGATTTTGAGAAATATTGTTGATGATATTCTTCTGCTCTATAGAACTTTTCCGCAGGTTTGATCTCCGTCACTATGTCAGCATTAAATTGTTCTCGTGCGGCAGGACTTAGTTTTGTTTTCATTTCAATCGCAGTCTTTTTTTGCTCATCGTTATGAAAAAATACTACAGATCTATATTGTGTCCCTATATCTGGTCCCTGCCTATTTGGCGTGGTAGGATTATGATTACCCCAAAAGATTTTCAACAGATCTCCATAGGAAACTTCGTCGGGATCATAATCAACTTCGACTGATTCTGCATGACCCGTCGTATCTGTGCATACGTCTTCATAGGTGGGGTTTTCCTTCATTCCGCCAGAATAACCAACTTGGGTTGATTTGACACCCTTTGTCTTTCTAAATACCTCCTCAACATGCCAAAAGCAGCCTGCACTAAATGTGGCTTTCATATTATTTTAATAATAAATTATCTAATTTATAATCTACATGGAAAAATCTGACATTGAATCAATACCGATTAAAAAGACATTTGATCTAAAAGATGAAAAAGATGCATATGATGCAGCTGAAGAAATGGTGCAGACTGGATTTTACAAAGAAAAAAAGGGATTCAAGATTTTGATGCCAAAGGAGCCTAAAAAAACTGCGAAGCGAATTGGATATATCGTCACAACAACTGTAACTGCTGGTTTAAGAAAGAAAGATCAACATAGGGACATTCGATATTGGACATATCACCATGACAAAGAACATTATGGTATTGTGTTAGTGAATTCTAAAGTTGTAGATGAATTAAACTTTTGAACTGTTCAGATATTCAGAAAGTTTTAGTTTGTCAGCAAGTATTATGGCTATTATAATTCCAAACAAAACACCACCAATTACATCCATTGGATGATGCTGTAGAAGATAGATTCTACTTATTGCCATAGATGCTGGGAAAATCCATAAAAGAATCCATCCACGAGGAAACCTATCTGAAAGCGCATACCCAAGCACAAATGCTAGTGCAGACGCACGCGTCACATGACCTGATGGAAATGAACCCTTACCGCCTAGAACTGTAGTGTCACTTTCTACATCAATTGGTAATTCTGTACCAAGATAATCAAGATCTGGTCTTGGACGCTCAACTACGTAGTCCTTCAGATAACCAGCTAACACTGTGCCGATCAAAATGGCTAGAAGCACTATGAGTCCCATGCGCCTGGTTTTGCGCCAAACAAACAACACAAAACAGAATACCATGATTGGGAATATTCCTCCAATCTCTGTTAGAATCCACATTGAAAGATCCACTGGTGCACTACCAGCTGTTGACTGAAAATACAATATGACTGATCTATCAAAATCCTCAGTTACTTGTCCATATACTAATCCCGCTATAATTAGAAATGCGATTACTAGTAAGAAAAAACCACGTGAGCGTATTTGAAATATAAATTTCTGCATTAATCACTCTGTTCTACGATCATTTTTAATTTTGCTGATAATAGTGAGGACTAAAAGATTTTAACCAGAGTCAAAGGAAAAAAATATGTGAATTTACTAACTATTGACGATTTTGACTTTAAGGGTAAAACTGTATTTCTGCGTGTAGATATCAATTGTCCCATAGATCCTGAAACATTAGAGATTTCTGGAACAAAAAGAATTGAAGAGATTGTTGAAACAATTAACTCATTAAATGATGCTAAAATTGTAATTGCATCACATCAGGGGAGAGTTGGCAATAAAGACTACACTGGTATGGAAAACCATGCTAAGGTACTTGAAAAATTACTGGGTAGAAATGTAACATATGTTAGCGATGTTATGGGTTCTTCTGCCCAGAGTGAAATAAAGAAACTAAAAGACGGAGAAATCATACTGTTAGATAATCTGAGATTGTGCGCAGAAGAGAATTATGAATTTTCTCCATCTAATGCTGCAAAAACCATAATGGTTCAACGGTTATCTAAGATGTTAGACTTTTGTGTCTTAGATTCATTTCCAAGTGCACATAGATCTCATCCATCAATTGTAGGTTTTCCATATATACTCCCATCTTGCGCAGGACGCCTTGTGGAAAAAGAAGTTAAAAAACTTGATGAGATTATGAGTGTGACTAAAGCTCCTTTTGTTCTAGTCTTGGGTGGTAAAAAAGTTGAAGATAGACTTGAAGCAATTAGATTGCTGATAGCAAATGGTAGGGCTGATCATGTCTTGCTTACTGGTTTGATTGCAAATGTATTCTTAAGAGCGCAAGGAAGAATAAAATCAACTCTTGGAATTAAGAGAGAAGATGAAATTGTTGCCAAGGCACATACATTGATAGGAGAATTTCCAGATGTATTCTCAACACCAGTTGATGTAGCAATAGAGCAGAATGGAAAGAGGGTGGAACTGGATATTAGAGAATTAACTAAGGATGATGAAATCTATGACTTGGGTCCAAAAACTATTCAACATTATGAAAAGATCATATCTGGAGCAGGAACGGTGTTTATCAGTGGTCCAGCTGGCTATTTTGAGAAAGAAGGTTTTGACTTTGGTACAAAGTCGCTTCTCGAAGCTATATCAAATTCCATGGCTACTACAATAGTCAGTGGAGGTCATCTTTCATCTGCTTTAAAGAAATTTGGTTTGGCAGAAAAAATAACACATATCAGCACAGCTGGTGGTGCATTGGTGCGTTATTTGACGGGAACCAAATTACCAATGATTCAAGCACTTGAAGAATCAGCAAAAAACTACAAAGCTAAAGGTTAGAACCGCAATCAGGATTTTTGCATATTCTGTTCTCGGATTGTGTGATGTAACTATCTGTTTTGCATGAGTTACATTGAGCTTTCTCAAGAGGATCAAATAGTTTGAACCATTGCGTAGTGAAATTCTGTGCAATATTACGTAAGAGCTCAGTATCACAAAGTTCCTTAAAGTGTACAGACATATCGTCTATCGTCAAATTTTGGTCAATCATATCATCTTTCTTTAAAATTTCAAAAATTTGATCATTATTGAATCTGAGGTCATCTTCATTAAAATTTTCAAAAATCACTTTCCTAATGCTGTTAGTTATTGGAATGTCAGCCATACTAGTAAAGGGATGCAGCTTCTTCTTTTAAGTTTCCTGCAGCCTTTACATCGTTCATTTTTTCAGTAAAATAGGAATAAATTCCATATTTTAACGCCTTTAATGAAAGCAATGCACATTTGATTCTGACCGGGCTTGTTTTGATCAAGTGCTCCAAACCAAGTTCTGCTAGTAGCTCATCTTTTTGAAAGTTTTTTACTTCGTCTAGCGTTTTATTTTGAATCATTTCAGTTAGGACAGAAGTACATGCCATGCATATAGCACAACCCTTACCGTCAAATTTTACATCAGTAATTTTGGTTCCATCTACATTAACATACAAATCAATACTGTCACCGCAAAGTGGATTACTATCATGCCTATGTATCTGAGGGTTTTCTATTTTACCAAAGTTTGAAGGATTTCTGGAATATTCTATTATCATCTCTGTATAGATTGGATCACCGCTCATAATTTGAACACCTTTGCAACTTGTTCGAGTGAGTCAATGAGGACATCTACCTCTTGCTTTGTAGTGTAAATGTAAAAGCTGGCACGATTAGTTGCAGCAACATCAAGCTTTTCCATTAATACCTGTGCGCAATGATGTCCTGATCTTATTGCTACACCATTTTTGTCAATTATTGTAGCAACATCATGTGGATGAACATCTTTGAAGTTAAATGAGATAACACCACCCTGTCTTTGAGTATCCTTAGGACCATAAATGATCAAACCCTTAACCTTAGACATTTTTTCTAGTGCATATTTCGTTAATTCAATTTCATGATTTCTGACATTATCCATTCCTATTTTTGTAAGATAATCAATTGCTGCTGCAAAGCAAATAACATCTGCCACATTAGGAGTTCCAGCCTCAAACTTGTATGGAAGATCGTTCCAAGTAGTTTCTTGCTTGTGAACCTCTCTTATCATATCACCACCACCTTGGTATGGCTTCATATTTTCTAGCAACTCCTTTCGTGCCCATAGAACACCAACACCAGTTGGACCCAACATCTTGTGGGCTGAAAAAGCATAGAAGTCGCAGTCTAGATTAGCAATGTCCACTTTCATGTGCGGTACTGCTTGTGCACCATCGACAAGAACCTTAGCACCAGCGTCTTTGCATTTTTTTATAACTTTTTTAATGTCAGTTATTGTTCCAAGAACATTTGAAACGTGGCTTACAGCAACTAGTTTTACTTTACCCGTTGCAAGATGTTCATCAAGTTGTTCTAACATCAACTCTCCATTATCATCAATATCGACATATCTGAGCTCCGCGCCCGTTTCCTGTGTGAGTAATTGCCATGGAACTATGTTTGAATGATGCTCATATTCTGTGGTGACAACAATGTCGCCTTTTTGAACATTATCCCTTCCCCAAGCATTAGCAACTAAATTGATAGCCTCTGTTGTTCCCTTTACAAAAATTATCTCCTCACTTTTTTCAACATTAAGAAATTTTGCAATTTTGGTTCTAGTGACTTCAAATGCTTCCGTGGATTCTTCCGCTAAAGCATGTACTGCTCTATGGATATTGGAATTATGATTCTTGTAATAATCAGTAATTGCATCTATGACCTGAATTGGCTTTTGGGTAGTTGCTGCATTATCCAGATATACTAGAGCTTTATCATCCCTAACTCTCCTTTCCAGTACGGGAAAATCACTTCTGCATTGTGTATCAAGAGATTGTGTAGTACTTTGCAATTATCAAACACCTCTACCTATACTTGTAATGCTGCTCAACTTCTTCATTTTCATTATAGCGTGTCTCCTCAACTTCAACTATAGATTTTAGATGTTCGTCCATGTTAATTGTTAATTCTTTATTCGCCCATTTTGATTCAATGATATTTGAGATCCATGCTCTTACTTGATATGACATAGTTCTAGAAAGTGGTTCTAAGAATCCTTCAACAATTATGCGTTCGGCTTCAGAGTAGCTTAAACAACGTGTTCCAAGATAGAAAATTTGCTCATCATCCATTTGAGCAACTGATGCAGAGTGAGTTGCTTTTACATCATTAGTAAGAATTTCAAGTCCAGGTATTGAATCAGATTTTGCACCCTTACTTAATAGGATAGAACGTCCAGACAAAAATGAATTTGAGTGTGCAGCCTGCTCATTAATTCTAATCATTCCCTTGAATAATGATTTTGATGTATCTTTTAGAATTGATTTCTCAACAACTTTTCCATCCGTAGATTGAGCGTTATGATTAACAATGGTATTTAGATCAAATGACTGATCATTGTTTCCAAAAACCACTTGAGCATCATTTACAGAAGAACCTGTACCATCAAGATCATAATCAAGTCTATACCGTGACAACATTGAACCAAACAAACCAAGATACCAATTTATCTTAGCATCTTGGGCAAGATGAGTTCTTCTAGTAGAAAAGTTAACTGTGCTTTGATCCATAATTTGTAAGGTTGTAAAATCTAATTTGCTATTTTCACCAACACGTGTATCTAACAATTCAAGATATGCCTGTTGTTTTGACATCTTTGGGGCATAAAGTTCCTGTACAATTGATGCTTGTGTGTTTTTTTCAGCGATGACCATATTACGAGATATTGTAGATATTCCATCCAAGGATAGACAAGATACTAGATGGATTGGTTTGTTAATGGTAAGATTTTGCGGAACGTGAACAAAAATTCCTGAATTAAATGCAGCGTTGTTTAATGCTGTATACTTATCTTCCTTAGAGTCAGAGTCTTCTAATGTCTTTTGAATTAATTCAGAATTATTTTGTAATGCATCATCCAATGAAGAAATAACGAGACCTTTTGATTTTAGTTCATCATCAATATTTATTGAATGAATATTCGAGCCGATTTGAACGATGCTAATTTCATTCTTAATTTCGTCTAATCTTTTGGCTAAAAAATCTGGTACCGAAGAATCAGAATTTGTAGATAATGAAACCTGTTCTGGATTCATTCTTCGAGCATCAGTATACTTGTTGTATAATGGTGAAACTTCTGCTGGTAAATCATGATAAACAGTAAGTGAATTTTTTCTGTATTCCTTTAGCCAGTTTGGCTCATTTCTTTTAGAAGAAATCTCTTCTATTAGTGAGGAATCTAATGATGATAAAGCAAGTTGAGACATTGTTAATCGTTATGACTATTTTCAGGCTAACCGACTGAATTATCCATCTCTAATTTTATGAGTCTGTTCAGTTCGACTGCATATTCCATTGGAAGTTCTTTTGTAAATGGTTCCATGAATCCGTTTACAATTAGTGATAATGCTTCCTCTTCTGTGAAACCACGACTCATTAAGTAGAAAATCTGTTCGTCTCCAATCTTTCCTACAGTTGCTTCATGTGTAACTGTGGCATCTTCTTGGTTAATCTCCATGTATGGATATGTATCGGTCTTTGATGTGTCATCTAATAGTAATGCATCACATCTAACAGTGGATTTTACATTGGTTGCACCCTTTCTTACTCGTAACAATCCCCTGTATGTAGAACGTCCATTAGCACGACTTACAGACTTTGATGTTATTTTTGATGTAGTATCAGGAGCTAGATGAACCATCTTTGCACCAGTATCTTGGTGTTGGTTCTTTCCTGCAAATGCTATTGATAGAGTTTCTCCGTATGCTTTTCTACCCATCAAGTAAATGCCTGGATATTTCATGGTTAGTTTACTTCCAATGTTTCCATCAATCCATTCAACAGTAGCACCTTCATATGCATAAGCACGTTTTGTTACTAGATTGTAAACATCGTTACTCCAGTTTTGTATTGTTGTATAACGTAACTTTGCATCCTTGTGAGCAACAAGCTCAACCACAGCAGAATGTAGTGATTCCGAAGAATAAACTGGTGCAGTACACCCTTCAATGTAATGAACTTCCGAACCCTCATCAGCAATGATCAGAGTTCTCTCAAATTGGCCAATATTTTCTGCATTAATTCTAAAGTATGCTTGTAATGGCATGTCAACCTTGACGCCAGGAGGAATGTAGATGAATGAACCACCACTCCATACAGCACTGTTTAAGGCTGAAAATTTGTTGTCTTCTGGTGGAATTATTTTTCCAAAGTACTTTTTGAAAATTTCAGGCTGTTCTTTTAGTGCACTATCTGTGTCTAAGAACAGAACGCCTTGTTTTGCTAAGTCCTCTCTTAAATTATGATATACAACTTCTGATTCGTATTGTGCTCCAACTCCTGCAAGAAACTTTTTCTCTGCTTCTGGAATTCCTAATTTATCAAATGTATTTTTAACATCATCTGGGACATCATCCCAATTTTTCTCAGTTTTTTCTGATGCCTTTGCATAATAATAGATATTTTGAAAATCAATCTTGTTCAGATCACCGCCCCATTGTGGCATTGGTTTCTTCATGAAAACGTCATATGCGCGAAGTCTGAAATCAAGCATCCATTCTGGTTCTTCTTTCAGTTGACTGATTTCTCTGACAGTATCCTTTGTTAGACCCTTCTTGCTGAGATGAACATACATTTCAGTAGAGTCCTTGAAGTCATACTTGGAATAATCCATGTCAAGATTTTCAGTTGCCATAACAACGTTGTAAGGAATATCTTATAAAAAGTCGTGGAAATTTAGGGATTCCTAAATAGCTTTAGCTAATGATAATGCCTTTACCAATGCGTCAAACGAACCAGAAATTGTATGAACATCTGCAATGACATTTTTTACATTGAGTTTTTTCAATTCGTCAGCAGTAAATGGTCCAATTGAGATCACCGTAATTTTTTCCAGCATATCAACCAGTTTGTTTTGTTCATAGTCTTTTTGCATAATCTCAAAGAAAGCTCTGACTGATGATGCGCTAGTGAATATAATTCCGTCAACCCTATTCCCTGAAAAGAGTTGTCTGAATTCATTCCATTGTGAGGTATCACGAAATGCACAGACATCATAAAGATACAATTCTATTACATGTAGTCCAATTTTTTCTAAAAGTTCCTTCAGAAAAGGTGTTGATGCACCGCTGCGTGGAACAATCACCTTCTTCCCAACTGCGTTTAATTTTGTAAAGACCTCACCTATACCAACTGAGGAGTATCGCTCTGGCATATGTGCAACCTTAACATTTTCTTTCTCTAAAACATCCCTGGTTTTGGGACCAACTGCAAGTACAATTGTATTTGCAACAGCCAATCGTAACTCTTCAAATTTTCCAGCCTTCTTTGCGGTTTCAAATAGAAGAGTTACTGCTTTTGAACTCATAAAAACTGAATAATCTGGATCATCCTTTTCTAGTGCTGATAGAAATTCATCTACAATCTTTTCGCCCTTACTTACCAACTCAATTGTTGGAAGTGGAATAGCGTTTCCTTTCTCCTTGGTAATCAGATCAATGAATTCTTGTGAATCATCTTCTGCCCGTGTAATTGCTATAGTTTTTCCTTCAATCATTTTTTTCTCCATCCAATAGTTTTTGAAAGACTAACCACCTTCCCTATTATAATTATTGAGGGTGGTTCTATCTTAGAACGCTTTACTTTCTGTGCAATATTTGAAACCGTACCAGTAATCATTTTCTGCTTTGGTGTAGTGCCATCCTGAATTACAGCAACTGGAGTTTTTTTATCCATTCCACCGCTAGTCAATTGCTTGCAAATTACACCAAGACGAGAAAGACCCATCATAACAACTATCGTATCAGTTGATTTTGCAAGCTTCTTCCATCTTACCGCTTCCTTACTTTTCTCAAAGTCTTCATGTCCAGTTACAAATACTACAGATGATGCAAATTTTCTATGTGTTAATGGAATTCCGGCATAAGTTGCAGAGCCAATTCCTGATGTAATTCCTGGAACAATTTCAAATTTAATTTTGTGTTTTTTTAGATATTCTGCTTCTTCTCCACCACGACCAAACATTATTGGGTCTCCACCCTTCAGTCTAACAACGCAACGCTTTGTTTTTGCATACTTTACCATCAGATCATTTGTGCTGTCCTGATGTTTGTAATCATCGCCTACCGCCCTTCCAACATAAATCGCAGTTGACTTTTTTGGAATCATCGCAAGAATCTTCTTGCTGACAAGCCTATCATAAAGAACTACATCCGCCTTCTTGATCAGCTCTACTGCCCGCAGTGTGATAAGATTTGGGTCTCCGGGACCAGCCCCAACGAGAAATACCTTTCCAGTCATTTTTTGTTCCACTCGTCCAAGCTTTCTCTCCAATTAGAAGCAATCTCCGCGATACCAGTTTTCTGAAGTTCCTCACCAAGTTCCTTCCCTAAATTTCTGGGGTTGCTTATGTCTCCAGACTTTTCTAATGAAATTGCCTTCTTTCCATCAACTGAATATGCAGCAACTCTTAGCTTCAATGTGCTTGAATTTCCAATTGCTAAAGCACCTACAGGAAATCTGCATCCAGAATCAACATAGTCGGACAGTGCCCTCTCAGCTTCTATCTCATTTCTAGATTTTTCATCTTCAATTTTTTTTAGCATGGATATTGTCTTGTCATCGTCAGACCTGCAGACAATTGCTAGCGCTCCCTGACCTGGTGATGGTGGGAAGTCCTTTGTTGACAGCACAGAATGCTTCACATCCAAACTTAATCTAGAAATTCCTGCCTCTGCTAATATTATAGCATCAAATTTTCCATCCATGACCTTGTTTATTCTGGTCTCGATATTTCCTCGAACTGGCTTTACTACAACATCTGGTCTTATCCTTGAAACCTGTACCGCCCTCCTCAAGCTGCTTGTACCAATAACAGCATTTGATGGAATTGTTTTGAGATTATAGCCTTCTTTTGTGATGATAACATCATTTGCTGATTCTCTTTTTGGTATACAAGCTATTGTAAGTGATTCTGAGATGTCTGATGGTACATCCTTTAGGCTGTGAACCGCAAAGTCTATCTCCTTTTCTGCTACAGCCTTGTCAATTTCCTTTTCAAATATTCCCTTCTGGTCTATTGTGAAAAGGGCCCTTGAGTCGGTATCACCCTTGGTTGTGATAGTCTTGATTTCAAATTCAGAACCCTCATTTTTCTTTTGCAGTTCAGATATTACCCAATTTGTCTGCGCCAATGAGAGCTTACTGCCACGTGTACCTACCAAGAATGTCAATGCTTCATCGCCTTTAGTGATAATCCATATGCGCCAAGTGTCTTTGTAATGTCAGCGTCAGTGTGCGCATCTGACAAAAAGATACTCTCAAATTGTGATGGTGGTATGAATACACCATTCTTAAGAAGATTTGAAAACAATTTATTGAATTTTTTACCGTCTGCATTTTTTGAAGTCTTGTAATCAGTTACTGGCTTGCTCGAAAAGAAGAACTGGAATATTGATGCTATTGAGTTAATCTGGTGTGGGATTTTATAATCAGTTGCCAAATCATCAATCTCATCAACCAAGAGCTCACAGTTTCTTTCAAGCTTTGCGTAAAGTTTGTTCTTGATTTTGTTAATTGTTTTGATGGAGTTTATTGCAGCTGTGACAGATATTGGATTTCCAGCAAACGTACTTGCCTGATAGACGTTTCCACCGGGTGCAAGTTTATTCATTATTTCCGTTTTGCCACCCACCGCAGATATTGTGAAACCACTTCCAAGAGCCTTGGCAAGTGTGGTAATGTCAGGTTTAATTTTGAAAGTTTGTTGAGCACCCCCCTCGGATATTCGAAATCCCGTCACAACCTCATCGAAGATGAGTGGAACATCATGTTGCCTGGTAATTTTTCTTACATCAGAAAGAAAATTCTTTTCGGGAAGGATGAGACCCATATTTGCAAGAATTGGTTCCATGATTAGGCCAGCAACATCCTTGTTCTTTGAAAGTATTCGATCAAGAGTTTGTGAATCGTTGTATGGAACTACCAGTGTATTTTTTGAAGCCTCCTTTAATCCACCCTCTGAAACTGAGATTCCAATATGAGCAGAACCGGAACCAGCTTGAACTAGAACTGAACTGTATGCACCATGGTAGCATCCTTCAAACTTGATAATTTTTTTCTTTTTTGTAAATCCTCTAGCCAATCTGATTGCTGTCATGGTTGCTTCAGCACCAGTGTTTACAAGGCGGACCTTACCCATGGAAGGAAAATTTTTGATGATTAATTTTGAAAGTTCAATCTCAAGTGAGGTTGGAATTGTATACAGTGTTCCCTTTTTCAACTGCGAAGAAACTGCGGAGATGATTTCCTTTCTTGCATGTCCAAGAAGCATCGCACCGTATCCGTTACAGTAATCGATGTATCGTCTTCCATCCTCGTCCCAGATTGAGCTTCCCTGTGCCTTTTTTACAAAGAATGGGTATGGCTTGAAAAATCTCACTGGGCTGTTTACTCCGGATGGGATTATCTTCTTGGCCTGATCAAATAGCTTTTTTGACTTTGATACCATTTACAAAATTCGTCTTGAATATCACTAATATCTTTCTATACGAACAAATGGATTATGTAAGTAAATGCAATTCCAAGTATGGCGGCTCCTGGTATTGTAATTACCCAAGAAAATATGATCTGCCTACTAACTTTCCAGCGGACTGCACGCTTCCTTCGCGCTGCGCCGGCTCCCATGATAGTGCCAGTAATTGCATGAGTTGTACTTGCAGGAATTCCAAAGACTGCAAAAATAGCTAACATCATTCCACCACCAGTTTCCGCTGCGAATCCCTGATATGGTCTAAGCCTAGTGACTTTGACTCCAAGTGTTTTGATTACTTTGTATCCTCCAAAGAATGTACCCAAGCCCATTGCACCCGCTGCTGCAAAGATTACCCAAAGTGGCATATGAATTTCGTCTATAAGATTTGCTGAAAATAAGATAAGAACAATTATTCCCATAGTTTTTTGCCCATCGTTTGCTCCGTGAGTGAGTGCGAACCAAGCAGATGATATTATTTGCAATCTACCAAATGTTTTGTTTACTACAGCGGGTCTACGTTTAGCCAGGAATACAATTATTGCTCCCGCTAAAGCTATGCCAAAAATCATTCCACCAATTGGCGCTATAATTATTCCTGCGAAAACTTTGGTCAGTCCACCCAAAACAAGTTGTTCAAAGCCTAGTCCTGCAATACCGGCTCCCATTATTCCACCGATTAATGAATGGCTGTTGGAAATTGGTAGTCCAAAATATGTACATAATGAACTCCAAGCTATTGCTCCTGCCAAACCTCCGATAATCATATAGACGGTAATCTCGTCAGGACTGACAATTCCCTTCGCAATAGTGGTGGCAACAGCAACACCAAAAACGAATGGTCCAATAAAATTAGCCGCTGCGGATAACGTAACAGCATGAAGTGGTCTTAAAACACGTGTTCCAATTACTGTAGCAACGGAGTTGGCAGAATCATTGAACCCATTTACGAAATCAAAGATTAGTGCTATAACTATAGCAAGAATTGCAATTTCTAACATAAAGCCACCTAGGTATATTTTAGAACAATATCCTCAACAACGTCAGCAACATCGACACATCTGTCTGACGCCTTTTCCAATGATTCGTAGATATCTTTCAGTTTAATGATTTGTATTGGATCGTTAGTCTCAAAGAGTTTGGATATAGCAGTTGAATACAAATCATCGACTTTGTGTTCAATTGCACTTGTATTTCTGCAATGTTCAAGCATTGAAGAAGGATTCTTAATATTTCGTAATTTGGCTGTCATTTGTTCTACCTCTTTTGTTCCTTTCACCAGTTCATTTGCCATCTCCAATGCGTATGGAGGGGTAGTGGTTACTTTGTAACTATGAAGTCTTGCAGATATCCCATCAATGTGATCAATTGTATCATCTATTTTTGATGCAACCCTTTGCATGTCCTCACGATCCAATGGCGTGATGAATGTCTTGTTTAAATGAGAAAAAACCTCCCGTACTAGAGAATCGGCCTCAGTTTCAATAGTATGAATTTTCTTGTGGCATTCAGCAATTTTAAGATCTGATAACATAACGACTAATTCTTCAGATATCTGAACGGCTTTTTTTGCCAAATCGTCTAAAGTTACTAAAATCTCTTTTTCGTTTGATTTTACCCAGGAGAAGAACTGTCCCATAACTTCCGTAGAGAATTTTTGGACTTAACCGTGATGTACATAGTCTATATTGTAACTATATAGTGACAGATCACAGAAAATTTGCTTAAAGTTTTTTCTAATTTGGATTATGGACACGCTTACTATCATCAAAAACGTCTGCACAGCTATTTTTAGAATTTCCCGCTGCACCATAGAAGAAGCATCCATCATCACCTTTTTTGTCATAGTCCTTGTAACCAAAGATGACCTTGTATGGATTCAATGAGTTGTCATTCCATTTATGCCAGCCATCTATATTCCTAAGCGATTGTTTTACATACAAAGCTTGTATGTCAGCTCCATCACTACTCAATGGATCAAGATAACTTGGTCCTGATGAAACCCAACCACCTACGTATCCTTCCATCCAGGTTTGTTTATGTGGATTCCATCCAACTTTACCCCAAATTGTAGGATCCCATGTTGCTACTTTGTCATTCTTGCTGCTTACAATCTTAACCCAGTTGCCAGATGTTGTATAAAATTCGCCTTCATGTAGTGCTCCCTCTGATTGCATCTCCTGTATAAGGTCTAAGATACGCTGCTCAACTGTAATAACTTCAACAACATCCTCGGATTCTATTACTTCAGCTTCTTCTGCTAATGCAGCTTCTGCTTTTATTGCTAATTCAGCTTCAAACGCTATTCTTTCAGCCAAATCTGCTAAACCTTTCTGTCGTTCTGTTAATCTGTCGAGCTCTTCTTGAAGTAGCTTTATTTTCTCCTCTAATGCTTCCTTTGTTGATTGCTCTTCCTCAGTTTCCTCTTCAGCAAACACCGTTGAACTGTTAAGAACTCCAACAGTAAGCACACACATTACTACAAGTACGAGTGCAGTTGTTGATGATACTGAAGCTTTTGGTTTCACAAAATATCAAATTTTATTTTATAATTTAAATCACGTGGTACAAACATAGAACTAGAACAAAATAATAGAATACAAACATAAAACAAAATAATAGAATACAAACATAAAACAAAATAGTATAAACATAAAACAAAATTGATAGAAAATAATGCAACACCATTTCAAATGTTAATTATTCTACGTTTGTACCATTTGGCTTAAAACATATAACAAAATTTGATGTTTTATGAACTCAAAATCAATTGGTGCTATTGCAGTTGTTTGTGCAGTTGTTGGAATTTCAGCGGCATTTTTACTAAGTGGAATGAATTCATTAGAAACTTTAGACAATAATCAAGAAGTCTCACAAATTAGCATTTCAAATACATTTTCAGAACCTGTTAAAATATCTCAGAGTGTAGACGAGGCTCAACCTGCTCCAAACATAACAATTAGTGATGATGGAAAAATCTATGTTCTTTATCAGGATTCAGTTGTTAATGAGATTGGAACAAATCTCTATCTAAAAACTTCTACAAATAATGGAAAAACATTTTCAGAGTCAATTAGAGTAAATTCTATTGAAGGAAATGTAGCATTAGACGGTCGTGTACCTCCTGCAATTTCATTAGGTGAAAACAATCAAGTCTTTGTACTTTGGGCAAATCAAACAGAAGAACCTGAAATGCGTATGGGAGTTTATAGACAATTAATTTTTGCAGAATCACTTGATGGTGGACAAACATTCCCATCTTCTATGCAAATTAAGACTGATTTACCTGCTGGTAAATATTTTCAGGATATGATGCTCTCAAATGATGGAACTATACATATAGCGTGGTTAAATGGTCCATCAAAACTTAATGAAGAAGGCAATCTTGTTAAAGATAAAGACCGTCCTAGAACACTTGAATATACTCAATCTACAGATGGAGGTAAAACATTTGAGACAACAAAGTCGTTAATGGATGATCCATGTCCATGTTGTAATGTCCAAGTTGCGGCAGGTGATGATAATGTCTATGTTTCTTGGCGTGCACAATTCCCTAATGGAGAAGATAAGCCAGCAATTCGAGATATGGTCATAGCATCGTCAACTGATAATGGAAAAACTTTCTCAGATCCAGTAAGAATTTCTGAAGATAACTTTGAATTTGATGGTTGTGTTCACGTTGGAGCACCAATGGAGATCGATTCAAAAGGAAATCTTCACACAGTTTGGTATACTGGTAAAGAAGGAGCACCAGGAATGTATTATTCAACATCAGCTGATAATGGAAAGACTTTCAGTGAACCCATGAAAGTTCTAGTGTCTGATTGGATTCCTCCACAAAGAATTTTCTTGACCATAGATGATAATGATACAGTTTGGGTTACATGGGAAGACGCAACCGGCTTGTCTACAAATGATAGATCATGGAGATATGGTGATACACAGGCAATGATATGGACAGCACAGATTCATGATGGGAAATTAATAAGATCTGAAACTCCTATCAACATAAATGAATCAAAGTCACTTACTGCAATTGAAAGTGCACAGGACATTGTATCAATAGTTTGGACAGAAAAAGATAATTCTATCATGTATGCATCTAACCAGCAATAAATTTTTTACAAATGAAAATCTCAAAAAAGGCTACTAGTTTAATTTTTGTTCTTTCAGGAATTTTCTTAATAGCAATTTCATTCTCTGATTCACAAATCAACTTTGTTAATGCCGAAGAATTTAATCTTGCTCCGGAATATCAAGTCACCACACTAGACGGCCAAATAGTTTCTTTATCTGATTATAGGGGGAAGGTAATTCTCATAAATTTATGGGCCACATGGTGTGAGCCGTGTATAGAGGAGATGCCCTTGTTAGAGGATTTGTCTCAAAAATTCTCTCAAGCCGATTTTGAAATAATAGGTGTAAGTATTGATGAATCTGGATATGAGAGCCAAATTCATCGATTTTTAGATTCTGCAGAAATTTCTTATCCTATTTGGCTAGACCCATCAAATGAATTTCAATTTAAATTTCGTACAATAGGCGTGCCAGAATCGTTTTTGATTGATGGTGAGGGAAGAATTGTTCATCAGTGGAAGGGTGCATTTGATCCAATGTCTGAAGAAACAATCAATCTTGTTGAATCAACAATTGAAGGAAAAGAATTTGAATTAAGCTCGCCATCTATTCTCAATGATGGAATAATTGCTGGAGCAGCAATTGCATTTTCTGCGGGAGTTTTAAGTTTCTTGTCTCCATGTGTATTACCTTTGATTCCAGTTTACACCTCTTTAATTACTGGCTTAGGAGTTAAAGAATTGTCACAAAACTCATCTTTAAAATCTAATCAAAGATTGAGATTCGCTGCTACAGGAAAAGGAGTCTTATTTGTAATTGGATTTTCGATTATTTTTATTTTATTGGGTACAACTGTATCGTTTATTGGAACATTATTTATGGATGCAATGCAGTGGATTGAAAGAATAGGTGGTGTGATTTTAATTGTTTTAGGATTACACATGGCTGGAATTATACATATTAAAAAATTAGAAAGACAAATGAGTTTTGACATAGCAAAAAGAAATTCTGGAAAATTTGGTCCATTAGTAGTTGGAATGGCCTTTGGTGCTGGTTGGACTCCATGTATAGGTCCAATTCTGGCGGGAATTCTAACTATCGCAGCTACAAGTTCATCGGTAATTACAGGTGCTGCCTTACTTGGAATATATTCAGCAGGATTAGCTATACCATTTTTAATTTCAGCAGTTACAATTGATAGATTCCTCATATTCTTTTCAAAAATTAAAACAAAATTATTATTGATTGAGAAAATTTCAGGATTTTTATTTATTGGATTTGGAATGGTGTTATTGACAGGTACTATGACATTATTGAATAATATTTTTAATCAATAATAAAAAATTGCTTAAAGCTGCTCTTCACATTTGATTATAATATCTGAAGCAGAGTCATATGACACATCAAAGTCATCTCCTCCATCAAGAACATCAGTGCCAGCTCCGCCACTTAGTTTGTCATCTCCGGAAAAGCCTTTGATAACGTCATTGCCTTCTCCGCCAACTAGATGATCACCGCCTGCGTTTCCAAATATTAGATCCTCGCCATCACCGCCAATAATGCAA
This sequence comes from uncultured marine group I thaumarchaeote, assembly GCA_902590655.1. Taxonomy (GTDB): domain Archaea; phylum Thermoproteota; class Nitrososphaeria; order Nitrososphaerales; family Nitrosopumilaceae; genus Nitrosopelagicus. The sequence goes on along the minus strand of CACIXQ010000012.1, from coordinate 6,705 downwards.
TCATTTCCTTCTCCACCGAAGATCATGTCATCTCCAGCAAATCCAAAGATTAAGTCAGCAACATCTGTACCAATAATAGTGTCAGCAGCTGCGGTTCCAAATATTTGGTTATAATATGATAGGGATTTTCCACATGGCTGAACTGATATTGTCTGTTCAGAGCTTACGGAATTTCCAAACTCGTCAGTAACATTCCATGTTACAACTGTATCGCCCAATGGGAAAGTGTTTGGAGCATCATTTGTTATTGTAAGTATAGAACTCGCCAAGTCATCAGCATATGCCTCGCCAATCTCAACTTGTTCTTCTAGGGAAAATGCACTAATTATGATATCTTCAGGTGTTGTTAGTTGTGGAGATGTGGTATCAATTATGGTAACGGTCTGGGTTGCGCTGGCTGAATTACCTGATGCATCAGTGGCAATCCATGTAACTGTGGTTTCCCCAAGTGGGAAAACGTCAGGTGCGTTATTGGAAATTGAAGGAATATCTACTAGATCACTGAAAATTGGGTTATCAAGTGCAACCATGTTCGAGTCAGCAGATGTTGCCTCCATGGTAATTGAACCAGGGGCAGTAATGCTTGGGGCTGTGGTATCAACTATTGTAACTGTCTGTGTTGCGCTAGCTGAATTACCAGATGTGTCTACAACAGTCCATTCAATTGTTGTTTCACCAAGTGTGAAGTATCTTGATGGGTGTTCTGTCACTGATGCAATTCCCATTATGTCATGTCCAGTTGCCTCACCCAACTCTATCATATTGCCTGATAGGCTTGTAGCCTCTGCAACAATGTCAGCTGGTACGAAAATCTCTGGAGATGTTGTATCAATTAATGTTACAGTTTGAGTTACCTGTGAAATATTGCCAGAGATGTCTGTCACAGTCCATGTAACAGTGGTACTTCCAAATGGAAATGCGTCTGGTTTGTCATTAGTTATAGATTCAACTCCAACGCTGTCTGATGTAACAAGTTCTCCAAGTTCGATATAGTTTGTATCAGGATCAATTGCCTCAGCTGTAATATCTTCTGGAATAATGATTGTAGGTGCGGTAGTGTCTTCTACAGTTATTGTTTGATATGCAGTTGTAATATTGCCGTGGTTATCAGTAGCGGTCCAGGCAATCAAAGTAGAACCTAATGGAAAAACATCTGGTGCATTATTTACAATTGATGAAATACCAGTAATGTCATGGCCTTCAGCCTGACCAATATTTACAAATGTTTGATCTAGGCTAGTTGCCTCAACTGTTTGATCCTGTGGTATGGATAGACTTGGACTTGTTGTATCAATTATTGTAACTGTCTGGGTTACGCTGGCAGAATTTCCAGACGCATCAACGGCGGTCCACGTAACTGTGGTTTCGCCAAGTGGGAAAATGTCAGGTGCATCTAGATAAATTACAACGTCTTGTATGTCGAAAGAGGTTGCACTGACAAAATTAACAATATTCTGATCCACTGAATCAGCTTCAAGAACTATGTCTGCTGGTGCAAAAATTTCTGGTGCAGTAGTATCAACTATGGTAACTAGTTGTGTCATGCTTGAGAAATTATTTGAGGAATCGATTGCAGTCCATGTAACTGTAGTTTCGCCAAGTGGGAAAACATCAGGTGCATCATTTGTGATTGAAGCAATTTCACCATTATCTGCAGCAGTAGCTTCACCCAAATCTACTTCATTCTGATTTAGGCTTGCAACCTCAATTGTAACATTGTCTGGCACTTGCAGAGTTGGAAATATGGTATCGATAATTGTAATCCTTTGTTCAGTACTAGCTGTGTTCCCACCAACATCAGTGGCTGTCCATGTTACAATGGTCTCTCCCACTGGAAAGAACTCAGGGGCATCATTTGTAACTGAAATCACACCAAGAAGGTCATCCGCGCTTGGTTCCTGTAATTCTATGATATTATCGTAAGGTACAACCGCCTCGGCAATTATGTCAGGCATTGAATCTATTGTGGGTGGAGTTGTATCAACAATGCTGACTTGCTGTATTGCTGATGCTGAGTTTCCACTGTTATCAATTGCCGTCCAAATTATTGTAGACGAGCCTAATGGGAATAATGTTGGGGCGTTGTTAACTAATAGTTGAATTCCATTTTCATCCATGGCTATCGCCTCTCCTAGTTCAACAGATGTGAAACTACCAGTTGCTTCTACCACCAAGTCTGCTGGTGCAGATATAACTGGTTTAGTTACGTCTGGTGCCGCTGCTTCAGCTTCAGCTGCTGCTGCCGCTGCTTCAGCTGCTGCTGCTTCAGCTGCTGCTTCAGCTGCTGCTTCAGCTGCTGCTTCAGCTTCAGATACTGCTTCTGCTTCAGCTTCAGCATAAGCTAACTCTTGTAATTTTTTGAAATGCTCTTCTGCTAATGCTGCCTCTATTTGTTCTACAAGAGGTGTATCAAATTTTTGTATGACACCAACACTTGAATCTAAAACGAAAAGATATCCTTTATTATCTAACACAACATCAGCTGGCTGAATAAATTTACCATCTCCCATACCAACGCTACCAAATGTTCCTAATGTTCTTCCCTCAGATGACATTTTAACTACTCTATATTTTACCTCGTCAACAAAGTACACATTTCCGTCTAGATCAACTGTTAACCCACCAGGTCTAACAGAAGAACCACCAAATCTATAATCAAAAGTTTTCAGAGGAGTACCATCTAAGGAGTATTTCTCAATTTTATAATTTCCAGGATCAGAAACATAAACAAAATCACCATAAACTGCAACATCAACTGGAATTTTTAATTTACCGTCAGCAAGTCCGAATGCACCAAATGTAGATAAGAATTCTCCATCAAGAGTAAACGTCTGAATTCTATAATTTTTTGAATCTGCAACATAAACAATTCCGTTTGAATCTACTGTAATTCCTTTTGGTTTATTGAATTGGCCATTTTCAGGACCAAATTCTCCCCACTTAAGGATAAAGTTTCCATCACTATCAAATTTTTGAATATTCTGTCGTTTCTCGTCTACAACATAGATATTGTTTTCATAAACTGTAATACCAACAGGTGATTGAAATTCTCCATCTTCAATGCCGTGAGTTCCAAAGCTTGACAAAAATTCTCCATCATTAGTAAATTTTTGAATTCTTGAATTTCCTGTATCAGTTACGTAGATGTTTCTCTCGTCATCAACAGCAATCTGCTTTGGAAGATTGAACTGACCTGGATCAATAACGCCAAATGTTCCCCATTCTGAAATATGTCTATGACCTTCTGACGCAAAAACTTGACTGGAGACCATTCCAACCAATATCAAGCTAGCACACAGTGTGGCTAATACTAGGCGTTTCAATAATTATGAGTGAAATAAACAGAGAAGATCTCATGAGTGAGTTATTGTTATTTTTTAGGTCAAAATTAGTTCAATTAGAAGGGTTTGTTCACTTCACGCGTGAATACGTAACTAGCAAGAAGGGTCATAGCTACTACAAAACCACCTAAAATCACTATACTCAGTGCTGCTGATGAGCTTTCGACAAAGCCAGACATCATACTTCGGACTAAAATCACTGCATATGTAACCGGGTTAAACTGAGCCATTGTTGCCAACCAATCTGGCATCAACGCCAGTGGAAAAAGAGCTGGACTTATCATAAACATAGGCAAACCAAGAAAATTAACAGTTCCCCAAAAAGTTTCTTGGGACTTGGCAGCTGCAGCAAACATAACAGATATTCCAGAAAACCCAATCGAAAATAGAACAACTATTGCCATGATTGGAGCTATCATAAACAAGTTTGGCATTGTAACGCCGATTGCAAGTGCGATTCCCAAAATAAGACTGGCCTGAATCGCTGCAACTAATGATATCGCAAGCATCTTTCCAAGTGCGATGGATGATCTAGAGATTGGTGAGGTTAGTGCTTGGTTCATAAATCCATATCTTCTATCCCACAAAGTGTTTACACCACCAAAGATACTGGTGAAAATTGCTGTTAGTATTATGATACCTGGCGTCATGAATTCTATGTACTCGCCATCAAATCCAACTGACTCGATGAGTGGCTGTGTTCCTGAAAATATGTTACCCATAACTACGATCCAGACAGCAGGCTGAATCAGTCTAATTATGAATCCACCCCTAGATTTTTTGTAGCGCTTCATCTCACGCCAGAAAATAGAGTAAGTGTCAGTGATCAAAGTCCCTTCCTCCTGTTTAGGTTGTATTCCTTTCTTCTACTGTATTTTTTATTCTCATTCTCATCCCGTAAATCATGCCCTGTATATGAGATGAAGACGTCATCAAGTGTAGGTTGCTTTAATGTGAGAGAACTTATTGTCATATCAAGACTGGCAGATTCCTCAAATATCTTTGGAATTACCTCGTTACTTTTAGTAGAAAAGACAGTAATTAGGTCTTGTTTGTTCTTGACTTCCTTAACAAATTCAATTTTGCTAATTTGTTCTATTAGGGTATCTTGACTTGCTTTTCCGTTAACAAGATTAAAGGAAATTATCTCGTTTCCTATTGCGCTTTTCATTGATTTTGGTGTATCTATAACCTGTATTCTTCCATGATCGATGATTCCTATCCTATCACAAAGTTTGTCAGCCTCTTCCATGTAATGCGTGCTAATGAAAATTGTCATGCCAAAATCCTTGCGAATTTTTTTTATGTAGCCCCATATCTTTCGTCTTGTTTGTATATCAAGTCCCACAGTAGGTTCATCAAGAAATAGTACTGATGGTCTGCTCAACAACCCGTTTGCTATATCAAGTCTCTTTCGCATTCCACCAGAATAGGTTAATGTTGCCTGATCCTTTTTTTCACCAAGCTCAACTAATTCCAGTACGTCATCTATTCTAGATTTAATCAGACTGCTTGGAATTTGATTTATTCGTGCGTGTAGGTAAAGATTTTCTCTGCCGGTTAGAAATTCATCGACACTAATTTCCTGCTGAACGTAGCCAATTTTCTCTCTCACCTTTTTGGCATCAGACATAACATCATGACCGCCTACAAGTGCCGAGCCAGATGTTGGTTTTAACAAAGTCGTAAGTATCATCATAGTAGTACTCTTTCCTGCACCATTTGGTCCTAGGAAACCAAAAATCTCCCCTTCCTCAACCTGAAAGGAAATGTTATCTACGGCCTTAAAATCTCCAAATTCTTTTGTGAGTGAATCTACTTTTATTGCTTCCAATGCTAGGGTTGATTTTTTTAATTATAATTTGATTGCGAAATAAGCTTGAACGAATATAAGGAATTTTTATTTATAAAAAATGAAAAGATAATGGTTCTGAGTGGAAATAAAATTATTTTTGTATTAGGTGTTGGCTCATCAGTTGGCATGGCTATCTTTGCACTTATGATGTTTTTAAGAAATTAAAAAAGGACTCCCAAAAGTTGGGAGTCCAAGATGACTCTATTCGAAGGTACAACTTTGGTCTGACGTTGTTATTCGAATATAGTTAATTGGTAAAATTTACTTAAAAGCAACGCGTACAAATTATCCATTTTTAGTTTCTGTAACCAAGGCATACACAATACAATTCGCTACTCTGTTTTCTACTAACCTTGGGTTTTTTCAGCTTAGTTTTGGCGAATTTTTTTCTTATATAATCATAAAATTCGTTTGAATACTCACCGTCAAATATTTTGAATAATGCGTTCCCATTTTTTTCAAGAACTTGATCCATGATTTTTGCAGCAGCATAGTTTAGTGAGATTTGTTTAGAATGATCTACAGACCAATTACCACTTACCTGTGGGGAAAGATCACAGATGACTGCATTTATTTTTCTTCCAAAGAATGACAAAATTTCTTCAGTAATAGAAATGTCGGAGATGTCTGATTTTATTATGTGTGCGCCAGGTAATTCCTCCACATAAGACATATCAACTCCCATGACTTTGCCCTGATTTCCTGCTAGTTGCACGGCAACTTGTGTCCATCCCCCTGGTGCACAACCTAAATCCAAAACGTAATGTCCAGCTCCAATTATTCTGTAGGATTTATGAAGTTCTTTTAGTTTATAGGAAGACCTGCTTCTATACCCTTCCTCATGAGCTAGTTTTCTATAATGATCTTTTCTTGCATCAATTAATTTCATTTTATTTATTTTTCAACTCTACTAGAACCCAATCTTCAATCAACTGGCAGGTTTTTGGACTTATCTCACCGTCAAGTGAGCATTTTGCCTCAACCTCGCAAGTCAAACATGGAGCATTCTCTATCGCTTTTGTACTAATTGGAATTTTTTTAATTATTAATTTGTAGGTCCATCTTTCTTTTTCTAAAATCTTTTCCCTGGTAATCATTCCCATTCTTTCCAGTTTTAATGCCAATCGTGAACCATCTCTACTGGAAAGTTTCAATTTTTTCCAAAGACTACTTTGTAATATTCCGTCGTTTTCATAACCAGCAATCATTTCACAAACCCTATTACACATCTTATCCATGTCAGTTTTCTCTAATTGAAAACCAGTAATCTCTTCCTCAGTAAGTTGTTCTTCTAACTCTTCTTCGTAAGTTCTTTTTGCTTCTTCCTCTGCCTTCTTTCTTTCTTCTTCTTCAGCCTTCTTTCTTACTTCTTCTTCTATCTTCTTTCTCTTCTCTTCCTTTGCTTTTCGTTTTGCTTCTATCTTCTTTCTCTTCTCTTCCTTTGCTTTTCGTTCTGCTTCTATCTTCTTTCTCTTCTCTTCCTTTGCTTTTCGTTTTGCTTCTATCTTC
>CACIXQ010000011.1 GCA_902590655.1 uncultured marine group I thaumarchaeote | reverse complement strand
AGGAATTTTACTTCATAAGAAATTTGACGTAAAAATTGATTTTGAAAAGGATAGTTCTGTCGTTTCTGCCGATCCCAGAATTGTAAAAGAAAATCTTACTGATGTACATAGTATATCGTATAACGAAGCAAGGTTAGCTGGAATGTTTGGAATGAACATTTTAGATCCTGTTGCAATTAAAGAGATATTAGAAAATGGTATTTCATTACCAATAATTATTACTGATATGAGAAATCCTGAAAAAATCACAACAATTGAAAGAAAAACAAGCAATGGTAACGGTCATCCAATTAAAATAATTACTGGAAAAAAGAATTGTGCAATTTTAAGAATTGAAGATGAATTCATACACAAATTGTTGGATTCACTTGAAAATAAAAAAAGATACAGCGAATTTGTAATACTATCACCATTTACTAAAGACGGAATAAAATTTTCTAGAATATTATTCCTAGATGGTGATTATGTTAAAAGAAATGAAAAATACATTTTAGGATTTGATCCACTTGCAACTATTACATATAATCGTGGTGTTATAACATTGATAGGAGATGAGATGTGGAGAGTACAACAAATTGTTTCAAAAACTAGTGCTAAGATAGGTGAATCTGGACTAAACATACTCAATATGGATGCACAAGAAGAAACTTCAAGAATTATAGTTGTAGTAGAAGATTCTAGAGATAATATTGAAAAAGCAATCACTGCAATTCATGAAGAACGCTCTAATATCAAATTCATTTAGGCACAATTATTTAAATTACCAAAATTGGATCAACCCATATGAAAGAAGTAGGAAAAATTTGGATGAATGGAAAATTGGTTCCATTCAAGGATGCAAAGGTACACGTCCTTACTCATGCTCTACATTATTCTACAGCTGTCTTTGAAGGAATAAGATGTTATAATACACCTGATGGTTCTGCAATTTTTCGATTACCGGAACATGTTGATAGATTTTTCAACTCATCTAAGTTGTATGGTATGAAAATTCGTTATACAAAAAAGCAAATCATTGACGCTATAATTAAAACAGTAAAAACTAGTGGTCTGAAAGAATGCTACATTAGACCAATAGCTTACTATGGATATGGAACTATGGGGCTTACTCCAACATTAAACAAAGTCGATGTATCTATTTCATGTTGGGAATGGAAGATGGGTGAATCAAAAGCTGGTAAATTTTCTGGGGCTAAATGTAAGATTTCAAAATGGATCAGAATTGATTCCAGATCTCAACCCATGCAATCAAAATCTGCTGCAAATTATTCTAATGCAGCTTTAGCACGTGTCGAAGCACTCAAAGGCGGATATGATGAGGCAATCATGCTTAATTCAAGCGGAAAAGTTGCAGAAGGTAGTGCTGAAAATATATTTATTATAAAAAATGGAGTAATCAAAACTCCTCCATTACATGCTGATATCTTAAATGGAATTACAAGGGATAGTGTAATTAAATTAATCAAGGCTAGAAAAATTAAATTAATTGAGAAGAATATAACGGTAAACGAATTGTTAAAAGCCGATGAGGTTTTCATGACGGGAACAGCTGCAGAAGTAAAATCTGTATCGAAAATTAATAGAACAACTATTGGAAATGGTAAGATCGGGAATATAACAAGTATATTACAAAAATCGTTTATGGATATTGTAATGGGACAAGATCAGAAATTTGCATCTTGGTTACGATACATCTAAGTTTTTTACCAAATTAATTTAATGATAAATATGGAATCAAACTCATTAAATGATTCAAGTCAGGAGATATGCTGGTTCTGTAAGAAAGGAAGACATTCAGAATGTATGAAACGAATACCAGTAAATACGAAAACTGATGGACCGCATGATTGTTCATTTAATACAGAAATGGTTCCTTGTACCTGTACACATTAGTATTCAAAGGACGGGTCTAGTGGGATTCGAACCCACGACAGCTGGCTTAAAAGGCCAGTGCGCTACCTGGCTGCGCTATAGACCCCGAGCAAGATATCTATACTGTGTAATTTAGTCTTTACAGATTTGATTAAAAGTTGAAAACTTTAAAATTGAAAGATTTTACCGAATAATTGAGCCCTTGTAGTATAGCCCGGTCTAGAATTCGGCCCTGTCACGGCTGAGACGCGTGTTCAAATCCCGCCGAGGGCGCCATTATTTTATCAATGAAAAAATTTCATCTAGAATGTTTTTGTTTGAGGCAGCAACAAAAGATAACCGCGTATCATAATTGAGATCAGAATCAAGTGGTTGTAAATTTTCATCTAGTATCAAACCACCAGCCTCTTTTATCAGAAGATAACCAGCTGCTAAATCTTGAATTCTTATTTTTTTTCGCAGATCAATAAAAATGTCAATTAGACCCTCTGCAAACATAGCCATTTCTAACGCGTTGGCTCCCATGTGTCTAATATGATGATGCTTTTCAAAAATTGGCGCAAGTTTATTCATTAGTTCTGGTGATGAACCAGAACTGTTAATCCCAACAATTTTGTATAGTGGTTTTTCGTTATGTACAGAAATTTGTTTACCATTTTTGAAAGCACCACTGCCACTTGAAGCAGAATAAAGATCCCCCGTTGAAAGATTTGTAACTACAGAATCTGTTACCGAGCTAAGTTTTTCTTCCGTTGAAAATGCTAGTGAACAACAAAAAAATGGCATTCCTCTAACAGCGTTCGCTGAACCATCTATCGCATCCATTATTATGAAACCCTTTGGATCTGAAGACAGTTCAACCCTACCGCATTCTTCACCAAGTATCACACAATCAAAATTTATTTTCTTGAGATAATCAATTACAGTTTTTTCTGCAATTATGTCTATATTTCTTGAAATATCTCCTCCAGCTCCTCTTCCAAAATCTCCTGATACTGCTTCAGCAGTTCCAGCTAGATCTTTGACATTTTTATAAACAAGTTTTGAAACATCGAGAAGAATTTCAATTGTGTTCATGTGTAATTTCAAACAGAACATAATTTAAGTGAAAATTTTTTGAAGGCATAAATATCAATTCGTGAAGATTATTCTGTGAGTGGAAAAGACGAATCAGTTACCAGTAAAAATTCCTTAATGGGAACAAAATCAGGAAAGAAGATAATCAAGCAGGGCTTATTCAAGTCTAAGGGGTATAGACAATTCAATCAATACAAGGAAGAATATGAGGTAAAGTTTCCTGAATTTGCCACGAGATTTACAAATGCTTTATTAGAACAGATCAAATCTGATTCATCCCCTAATGTTACACAACAAAAATTTGGTGAGGAAGTGGGATCAACCGAAATTATTTTAGAATCATCACAGATTGATCCAATCAAGTCAAAGCTTGAGAGCTTCGACATTCTAAATGATAGGGTTTTAAGAATTCTAAATTCTAATTTTGTGAAAATGACTTTTCCTGTGTTTAATGCGTTGTTTGACGCATCAACAGAATATTTTCAGGATAAAAATTTGGAACTCAGAGAGGATATTGTTGACGGACATATTATAGCAATTGATCTCAGTGAGCCTATGGATAGAATTGTTGATAAAGATGAAGACTTGGATTATTTGGATGATTACAAACTAATGAATCCATACATACTAAAGATAGCTAGAGAGAAAATTGCAAAAGGTGGAGAAGAAGTTTTAAAACAATTTGAAAATGGATTCAAGGACGCTAGAATTGGGCAATACCTTGATACTAAATTAAAACAAAACCCAAAGTCAATTACCGACAAAGAACTTGACGAAAGCTACAAAAAATATCGTTCTGTCATGGGTACAGCTGGTTCTAACATGGCGCTTTCAAGAGAACCACTAGGGGAAATCTTTCGTACAGGAATGGGTAAGGCTTCTGAGTCAGTTGGATGTGGGAATGAGATTGAAGATTCCATTAGGGATAAAGCTGTAAAAATTCCATCATGGCCATTATATTACAGCCTGTCTACAAATGATGTCAAAAAGGGATTTGATCTAACTATGGAAAGAAGTCAAACATATCTGGACGATGCAAGAAAAGCACTTGATCTTTTACCTGAAAATTTTTCACATAGACCATTTTTGGAATTTTTATTTTTGACAGTAGAACATTATAATGAATTTTGGTTTAAAAAACTACAAAAGGAAAACATCTGGTCAGATCTTACAGCCAAATTACCAAAGTGATTTTTAATGATGTGGTCAGAAAAATACCGTCCAAATAATTTTACAGATTTAATTGGTAATGAAGAGTCTAGGAAATTATTTGTAGAATGGTTTACAAATTGGAAAAGGGGAACTAAACCAATTCTTCTGGTAGGTCCGCCAGGCATCGGCAAAACAACTCTAGCTAATATTGCCGCAAAACAATTTGGTTATGATCTTATAGGCATCAATGCAAGCGACGTAAGAAACAAGAGAAACATTAACGAAATTCTAACTCCGGTTTTAGGAAATCAAACTGTTTTAGGAACACCAATGATTTTTATCGATGAGGTAGATGGTGTGCATGGAAGAGCAGATTATGGTGGTGGTGAAGCTATAATTCAGATCTTGAAGGAACCTACTGTGCCAATAGTTCTTGCCGCAAATACAGATACATCAGACAAGATGAAAAGTATCAAAAAAGTTGTGAAAACAATTAATCTGAAAACATTATCGCCAAAATTATTACGACTTTATCTTAATAAAATATTACAACTTGAGGGAGTAAAAGTTGATTCTGATACTTTAGCAAAACTTGTCATAGAATCTAGAGGTGATATTCGTTCTCTAATTAATTTCACACAAGCAAGAGTTACTGGGTTTGATCCACCCACTGAAAGATCCTTTGAAACATTGGATATAGAAGAGGGGATCAATGCATTTTACAAAGCAAACTCGATTGATGAGGCGAGATCCGTTTTGTATTCTCTCAGAATAGACCCAAGAGAAAAGATTAATGCGTTTTATTCTAGTATTATAACAAGCAAGATTTCTGTTGACGACATGCAAAATTTTTTGCAGGTAATTTCTGAAGCTGACATGTTATATGGGAAAATAATGAAAACACAACAATGGCGCTTACTACGATACTTAGACGCTACACTTTTGGGATTGTATAAAAAAGATATTCCTATTCGTTATTCAAAGTATAACCTTTCATGGCAACTTCTTAATAGACTCAGATGGGATGGTACAAAAATAAAGTCGATTATTGGTTCTCTGGCAAAAACTATGCATGTTTCAAAAAGTACTTTTTCAACTCTCTATTTTCCATTCTTACTTTACTGCATTAAAAATAAAAAAATAGATTTGGAATTTGATGAATCATTAGACGAGATTGTTGAGAAGGAAGTTGCTTTAATTAAATGAGGAGAAGAAATGCCTTCATGTAGAATCTGCAATAAACCACTAATTTGGAAAAAACCGTATAAGAAAGGAGATAGACCTGTGGAAAAAGATGGTTCCATTCATGATTGTTCAATAAATAAAGAAAATGACGATCTTAACTGCGTTATTTGTGGTGGCTTGGTTGGGTGTTCAAATTGTGAATTTATCAAAAATTGCAATCCTAACTCTGTTTCACCATTATGTATATGTAAAAAATGTGAACAATTAGAGGATCCGTGGATTTCATACAAAAAGGCAGTGATTGAAAAATTCCCTATGATAAATCTTAAAATTTAACCAGAATCAGATGATCTGTTATCATGCATTCTGATAAAATTGATGAGTTTTTAAAAAAAAGGAAGACTGCTGAGCAAGCTGGTGGTCAGGATCGTATTTCCAAGCAACATGAGAAGGGAAAACTTACAGCAAGAGAACGAATCAACCTACTACTTGATGAAGGGAGTTTTGTAGAGGTTGATGCTTTAACTACACATCATTATCACGAGTATGAAATGCAGAAGAAGAAATTCTTTAGTGATGGTATAATTGGCGGATATGGAATGGTTAATGGTAGACAAGTCTACGTTTTTGCTTATGATTTTACAGTTTTGGGTGGAACACTAAGTAAAATGGGAGCAAAAAAAATCACCAAATTAATGGATCATGCTGTCCGCAATGGATGTCCAATTATTGGAATAATGGATTCAGGTGGAGCCAGAATTCAGGAAGGAATACAAAGTCTTGATGGATTCGGTGATATTTTTTATCATAACCAGTTAGCATCAGGTGTAGTTCCACAAATTACTGCTAGTATTGGACCCTCTGCTGGTGGTGCAGTGTATTCTCCAGCAATGACCGATTTTGTCATAATGGTAGATAAATTAGGAACCATGTTTGTTACAGGACCTGATGTTGTAAAGACTGTACTTGGCGAAGAAGTTTCGTTTGATGAGTTAGGTGGTGCTATGACACATGGTGCTAAAAGCGGTGTTGCTCATTTCGTTGCACAAAATGAGTATGAATGTATGGATTATATCAAAGAGTTACTTTCATACATTCCACAAAATAACACAGAAGAACCTTCAATTGTATCAAACGATGACGATCCAAACCGTCTGGATCACAATCTAATCAGCATGATTCCTGAGGATTCATTGAAGCCTTATGATATGAAAGAGATTATTCATTCAATAGTTGATAACCATAACTTCTTTGAGGTTCATGAATTGTTTGCACCAAACATTATTGTTGGTTTTGCTAGAATGAATGGGAAGACGATTGGGATAGTAGCAAATCAACCACAATACCTTGCTGGCGCACTTGATATTGATTCTTCAAACAAAGCATCACGTTTCATTCGATTTTGTGATTGTTATCACATTCCAATTCTTACATTGGTTGACACTCCTGGATATATGCCTGGTACAAATCAAGAGCATAATGGAATTATTCGTCATGGAAGCAAACTTTTGTATGCTTACTCGGAAGCAACAGTTCCAAAGATCACTATTGTTATTGGAAAAGCATATGGCGGAGCTTACATTGCAATGGGTAGTAAGAATCTGAGAACAGACATTAACTATGCATGGCCAACTGCACAAATTGCTGTTCTTGGTTCTGAGGCAGCTGTTAAGATTATGAACAGGAAGGAACTTGCTAGTTCAAAGGATCCTGAAGCTCTGAAAAAACAACTAGTAGATGAATTTACTGAAAAGTTTGCAAATCCGTATGTTGCTGCATCTCATGGAACAGTTGATACAGTTATTGATCCTGCTGAAACAAGACCTATGGTTATTAAAGCTCTTGAAATGCTTTCTAACAAACGTGACAGACAGTTACCTAGAAAACATGGAAACATCAATTTGTGATTTAAATGATAAGTAAAGTGTTAATCGCTAATCGTGGAGAAATAGCATTACGTGTTATTAAGACATGTACAGCACTTGGAATAAAGACAGTAGCTGTATATTCTGACGAAGATAGAAACTCTCTTCATGTAAAAAAGGCTACAGAATCATATCATATAGGTGAGGCTGCTCCTGCTAAAAGCTACCTCAACCAAGAAAAAATCCTTGAAGTTATGTTATCTTCCGGTACTGACGCTGTACATCCTGGTTATGGTTTCCTTTCAGAAAATGATGACTTTGCACGATTATGTGAAAAGAACAAGATCAACTTTATCGGACCTTCTGCAGATTCAATGAATCTTTGTGGAGATAAGATGCGTTGTAAAGAAGCAATGCTCAAAGCAAAAGTTCCAACTGTTCCTGGAAGTCCAGATTTAGTAAAAGATGCTGATGAAGCGGAAAAACTTGCAAATGAAATTGGTTATCCTGTAATGCTAAAATCGGTTTATGGTGGTGGTGGTCGTGGAATTAGAATTGTAAATACTGATCAAGAATTACGAGATGCATATGAAACGGTTACAGCAGAATCAATGGCGGCAGTAGGAAAATCCGCAATCATTGTTGAAAAATTCCTAGAGAAAACAAGACATATTGAATATCAAATGTGTAGAGATCATCATGGTAATGCAGTACATCTCTTTGAGAGAGAATGCTCCATTCAAAGACGAAATCAAAAACTCATTGAGCAAACTCCATCACCTGTAGTAGATGAAGCCAAAAGGGAAGAAATAGGTGAATTAGTTGTCAAAGCAGCTGAAGCTGTCGATTATACTAACTTAGGTACTGCAGAATTTCTACGAGCGGACAATGGGGAATTTTATTTTATAGAAATTAATGCAAGATTACAAGTAGAACACCCAATATCTGAAATGGTATCTGGATTAGACTTTGTTAAACTTCAATTAGATATTGCAAATGGAGAACCATTACCATTCAAACAAAGTGATCTTAAGATGAATGGATATGCTATTGAATGTAGAATTAATGCCGAAGATACATTCTTAGATTTTGCACCATCAACGGGTCCTGTTCCAAATGTTACAATTCCTTCAGGACCAAGTGTTAGATGTGATACATACCTGTATCCTGGATGTACTGTATCTCCATTCTATGATTCTTTGATGGCAAAACTCTGTACTTGGGGACAAACATTTGAGGAATCAAGATTAAGAATGTTAAATGCATTGAATGATTTTTACATTCAAGGTGTTGAAACATCAATTCCACTTTACAAAACAATTTTGGAAACAGATGAATACAAAAATGGTGAGTTATCAACTGACTTTTTGAAAAGATTTGGTATTATAGATAGACTAAAAGAAGATCTAAAAAATCAAAGAAAGGATAAACAACTTGCAGCAATTGCAGCAGCTGTTATGCATTCAACATTTTACCAAAGCAGAGTAAAATCATCAACTGCTACAAATCCACGATGGAAGAGCCGGATGGATAGATAAGAAATGGAATTCAAACTTGAAGATATAGAAGAAACTTTCAATGGAGAGATTATTAGTAAAATCTCAACTAATGAATATCTAATTAAAATTCAAGATAAAGAACATCAGCTTCAAATTCTTGATATTAATTCTCGTGGAATGGAATTCGTATTGGATAATCACTATCATAACGTAAACTATCTTGAAAATCAAACTGGAGAAATGAAAATCGTTCTCGATGGTGTACCGCTAACAATTAACAAGAATTCCAAATTAGATAAGATTGTTTACAAGAGTTCAGGTGGAGCTGATGCTGGCTCTGCGCAGAAAAGTCTCAAAAGCCAAATTCCTGGAAAGGTTGTTTCCATAGAGGTTAAGGTTGGTGATAAAATAAAAAAAGATGATGTAGTATGTGTTTTAGAATCAATGAAGATGCAAGTATCTGTCAAATCTCATAAAGATGGTGAAGTTAAAAATTTGAAAATTAAAGAAGGAAACTCAGTTAACAAAAATGATATTTTAGCTGATATAGAATAAAATTAATTTCCTTTTTTGAGAAAATCGATAATCTCCTGATAATTTGGTTCCTTTAATGGATCCTCTGAAACCCATTTGTATAATATGATTCCATTTTCATCAATGATGAAGACAGAGCGTTTTGCAAAATTATAATCCTTCAAGTGCAAAAGATCAGGTACAAGAATATCATAATCCCTTATTGTTTTACTGTTATAGTCACCAAGTAGTGGGAAATTAAAGTTGTTTTTTTCAGCGAATGCTTTGTTCGCAAAAGGACCATCATTACTAATTGCAATAACCTGTGCACCTAGCTTAGAAATTTCATCCCAAGAGTCCCTAAATGTACACAATTCAGTCTCACATACAGGAGAACTAGCAGCTACAATGAATGACAAGACTACTTTTTTACCTCTAAATTCGCTAAGTTTTCTCATTTTCAAATCAGGATCAGTAAGCTCAAAATCTGGAGCAGAATCTCCAACATTCAAAACCATATGTTAATCTAAAAAATGTGCTATATCAATCATAGGGATTAGAAATAAAATTCAGTTATTTCGATCGTTAATAACCTAAATAGATTTTTATATTCTCCAACGAGACTCAAGCTGCTTTGGTCGGAGAAACCGTTGCAGGTTATAGCAATGTATTGTTTATGTTTGGATTTGCAATACTCGCTTTGGCTCCAGCCCTAGTTATATCTAGAATGATTTCACCACGTACAAAAAGTAATCCTGTCAAGTATTTGCCTATGGAATGTGGGCAAGTCCCATCAGGAGCAGGCCGTACCCATTTCATGATGCAATACTATGCATATATTCTCATGTTTGTCATCTTCGATGTAATGGCTATCTTCTTGTATGCATGGGGTAGCGCATTATTGGATCTACCAAAGGAGGCTACACTTCCAATACTTGCATTCTTAGCGATAATGTTTGCCGCAATGGCATTTGCACTTTACCAAACAAAGAGGAAGAACATATGGTAGACGAACTTGTAACCCAAAAGCAGTCTAATGGATTGAACATAATAGACAAGGTCAACCCTCACAACGCTAATGTCTTTGTTGGGAAATTAGGTGACCTGCTTTACAAAGCAGTTGATAGTCCATTAGGAATGGCTCTCAATTGGGGACGCCTGTGGTCATTATGGCCTGTTCATATTGAGACTGCATGCTGCAGTGTGGAATTCGGTGCAGCATCAGGCCCAAGATATGATGTTGAAAGATTTGGAATTATAGAGGCATTTGGTAGTTTAAGACAATGTGATCTTGTGGTTGTACAAGGCACAATTACTAGAAAGATGGCACCTAGACTTCGTTTGGTATATGATCAAATGCCCGAGCCAAAATATGTTATTGCAATGGGTGCATGTGCCATCACTGGAGGATTATATTTTGATTCTTACAATGTACTGCCTGGAATAGATGGCATATTACCTGTGGATGTTTATGTACCAGGATGTCCTCCAAGACCTGAAACTTTGATTCAAGGGTGCATGTTACTTCAAGAGAAAATTAAACGGATGAAACCAAGGTAGTGATCAAGTTGAGCTCTACTGATAGTACAGAGATAGAAAAGTCTGATGATTCATCACTAGTTTCTGATTCTGATAAATCATTATCTGATGCAATATCAAAAAAGTTTTCAAATGTTGAGATTGCATATGTTAAACCAGACCGAATTCGTGTAAATGTAAAAAGGGAAGAGATCATTGATGTTGCATCTTTTATTCGTGACGAACTTAATTTTGATCATGCAGAATCAGTAAGTGGAGTTGATTATCCGGAAGACAAACAAATTGAAGTTGTATATCATCTAGGTTCTTACACTAATAAATCACTTGAGAAAAAAATTCTTGCATTAGCTACGCGGACACCACGTGAAGACAACCCAAACCCTGGAAATGATAGTACAAAACTTCCAAGTTTACGTGATGTTTTTCCAAGTGTTTCATTTCATGAAAGAGAATGTTTTGAAATGTTGGGAGTTTATTTTGATGGTAATCCAGATAATAGACGTCTATTGTTACCCGAAGATTGGGCAGACATACCGCCACTAAGAAAAGACTTTGCGATTAAGGGTAGATAAAAAATGAGCGGACAAGTATATCCAAAAGATACGAAAGTATTGCCAGGTCTTCAGTTAGAGAAAGTAGATGATAGAATAATGACACTAAATGTTGGCCCTCAACATCCTGGTTCCGGTCACATGCGAATTATCATAAAAGTTGATGGTGATTATATTGTTCACTGTGATCCAGATCCTGGTTATGTGCATAGGGGAGAAGAAAAGATGGCTGAGTATAGAAATTACATAACAAACATTCCTCATCTGGAAAGACCAGTCATTCATGATTCATGTAACATTCTCTATCCATACTGTCTTGGAGTTGAAGAACTACTAGGAATAGAAGTTTCGGAACGGGCCAAGTATATCAGAGTAATTGCTGCTGAGCTCAACCGCTGTGTGTACATACAATATTGGCTTGCCATTTATGGTATTTTCCTTGGTCATTCTACGATGTTCATGTGGCCTGTCGGTGACCGTGAACTCATGATTGATCTATTAGATAAAATGACAGGAGCACGTGTTACCCATGCCTATTTTGTTCCTGGTGGAGTGAGAAATGACATTCCTGCCAACTTTGAGGATATGTGTTTGAGACAAGTAAATTATTTTGAGAAAAGACTCAAAGAATATGCTGATGTTTTTTACGATAATCCAATATTGATTTCACGAACTAAAGATACAGGTGTTTTGTCAAGAGAAGATGCCATTAAGCTTGGCACAACTGGCTCTGTTTTACGTGCAAGTGGTGTAGACTTTGACATCAGGAAGAAGGAACCATATGATGTTTATGAGGAGTTAGACTTTCAAACTAACGTACTTAAAGAAGGAGACTCTTACGCACGTTCTAAAATTCCTTGGCTTGACATGCTTGAGAGTTGTAGGATAATCAGAGATGCACTTCAAAAAATGCCAAAATCTGGATCAGTTAGAGTAAAACTAAAACCAAAACCAAAAGCCGGAGATACGGAAGTTTATCGTAGAGTAGAGTCAGGCAGAGGCAGTCTTGGTATGCATATTGTTTCAAGAAATAACCCTCAACCATATAGATTAAAGATCAGTGTTCCTTCATTTAGAAATTTGATCGCTATGCCACATTTACTTACAGGTGAAAAGCTTGGAAATCTTCCACCTGTTTACTGGAGTTTAAACTATTGGCCAGTGGAGGCAGATAGGTAAATGTCTGTAATTGCACCCAAGTTTAGACTTGGTTATCTTATCAAAGGTCTTACCGACAACATTTTTTGGATAATTGTCATACTAACTTTGGTTGGTCTCCCAGTTGTTCAAATTGTTCTGATCTACATAGATTTTCCCATAATAGATGGAGAGATTTGGAATCCGTTTAGAGTATTAGATGCAATAACACATCCGGAAAGGGCGTTGCCTTTAGTGAAATCTTTCATGCAAACTGATTTCTTCAAGGTTGCAGCATTTCCTGGATTTGGATTTGCAGCCTTGATTGCAGCCGCAACTATATTTGTCGAAAGAAAATTGTTGGCAAAACTACAGTTGAGAGTCGGACCATTCTATTGTGGAAAAGTTGAGGGCATCCTACAACTAATGGCTGATGGTTTGAAATTAATTTCCAAGGAAATAATAATTCCAGCAAAAGCTGACAAGCCTCTTTTCTGGGCGGCTCCTGTACTCTTTGCTGCAACTGCAGGTGCATTTGTTGCACTGATACCTGTTGCACCTGGATGGGTTGTAGCTGACATTGATTTAGGTCTGTTAGCAGTCTTTGCAGTAATAGGATTTTTCCCAATAATCACTATTGTATCAGCATGGTCTGCCAACAGTAAATTCCCATTCATCGGTGGTATTAGGGCTCTTTATCAAATGGTTTCATTTGAAATTCCATTAATTCTCTCACTTTTGGGAATTGTAATGCTTACGGGAACTCTAAATTTAATGGAGATTGTTGAGAGTCAAGCCAGCTTTCCATGGATAATCTTCATGCCAATTGGAGCAATTGTATTTTTCATCTGTATACTTGCCGAACTTGAAAGAATTCCATTTGATCTGCCTGAGGCGGAAAGTGAAATCGTGGCTGGTTGGTTAACTGAATTTTCTGGAATGATGTATGGTCTTGTCCAACTTGGTTCTTATCTTAAGCTTTATGCATTTGCAGCACTCTTTGTTGTATTATTCCTAGGTGGATGGAATGGTCCTTGGTTTTATCCAATGGAACCAATTGCAGAGGTTATCACTGATGGTGTTGTTCTGATGCCAGGTGCACTTACCTTAGAAATTGAAGGCGGGCTATTATTCTCGCAGGAGATGATAAATGGATTAATTTGGTTTGTACTCAAAACTGTTGGAGTAATTCTAGTCATACTTATTCCAAGAGGAGTTTTCCCACGTATTAGAATTGATTTGTTGTTACAGATTGGTTGGTACAAATTAATTGTATTAGCTTTCATCAACATATTCATTGCCTTAGCTTTGGTTTACAGTGGTATTATAGGACCAGGAGGTATACTATAATGGGAACAGCATCTGGAATAATTAAAGCACTTAATTCTGGTGTTAGACATATTGCAACTAAGCGTTTCACCTTTAGATATCCAGAGCAAAAACTAAAGTTTGTGGGAGATGGCTATCAGTTTGATCCTGAAAGCGGTGTAGGTATAGCAGGATACAAAGGACGACACATACTTTTCCATGACAAATGTACTGGATGCCAACTTTGTTCTATTGCTTGCGAAGAAATTGCAGAAGCTATAGCCATGCCAAAAGTGGAAGAGGAATGGAAGCATAACAAAAAGTCGATAATGCCTCAGATAGATTATGGTAAGTGTGTCTTTTGTGGACTTTGTGTTGATGCATGTCCTTTCTACGCTTTGTACATGACAAATGATTACGAGTTGTCTTCATTTACTAAGGAGGGTTTAATCTACACTCCTGCACAATTACAAGTGAAACCGCAAATTGATCAGGACGTAGAAATTCAGATTGATGAAAAGGGTGCTAAACATGGTTGATACACTTTTCCTTGGCATCGCAGTTTTAACTATCGTTTCTGCCATAGCCGCACTTGAAATGCGTTCACTAGTTTATGGTGGAATAGCTTTAATGGGTACATTAGGTGGCATTGCTGGATTTTTCATTTTATTGGACTCACCATTTGTTGCGTTGTTCCAGATTGCTGTGTATGTTGGTTCTATCGCTGTACTAATTTTGTTCACTATTATGCTAGTAAAGAGAGAATTAATCTTTCAGAAGAAAGAAGATACAAAACGAAGGTATGCAGGAATAGGCCTCATGTTAATAGTCATGATCTCCTTAGGCGCTGTAGTATTCAATTCAGGTATATCCTCTATAACCACTGATGAACCGGCAGTAGATTACAGAGAAATCGGTGAAGACTTTCTGATATATTATTGGCCTGCACTAGTTGCTATGGCGCTTGTTTTGGCAGGTTCAGTTACTGGTGCCATGATTCTAGCACGAAGACATGATGAGGTAGAAGATGAGGTAGAAGATGAGCAACGAACTGATTGATTTTGTAATTGTATCTGTTGCACTTTTGGCAATTGGTATTTATGGTTTAGCTGTAAAGCGAAATTTCATTCGTATGTTATTTGCAGTTGAGATTGTCATAAATGCAGCAAACCTAAATCTGGTTGCATTTGCAAGATTCTTACCACACAGTGGTGGACAGACATTCGCACTATTTTCTATTGCAATAGCAGCTGCGGAGGTTGCTGTTGGACTTGCACTTATCATTGTAGCATATAGAATGTACAAGAATATCGATGTAGCTGACTTTAGGAGTTTGAAGGGATAATGGAATACGCATTACTTCAGGCAGTCTTCCTGCCACTCCTATTGTCTCCACTAGCATACATTATTGGTAGAAAAGTTGGTCATACTGCAGCTACTTGGTTCACATTTGGATTATTACTTTACTGTACAGTTCTTGTCATCACTGCATCAATTGATGGAACATACGAAGAACATTATCCATGGACGGAAATCTTTGGAGAATTTGGACTTTTACTTGATGGTTTAGCTGCTCCATTTGCTATAATGATATACGTTTTGTGTACAATACTTGCGTTATACTCCAAACCTTACATGCTTCATAAGTTTCAGGAATTTTACAAAGAACAAGCACCAAAAGCTGTCTATCAAAGTGATGGAACAACATTAGAATCATTATCTGAAGAAAAATTTGTAAACAGGCAATCTGGTGTATACTATGCATTATTCCTTGTCTTTGCAATGGGAATGCTTGGGACAGTACTTGCAACAAATCTGATTGAATTCTACATATTTTTCGAAGTAATGCTAATTCCAGCCTTTCTCTTAGTTGGTTTCTGGGGTGATCATCCAAGACGTAGAATTGCCCTCATGTTCTTCTTCTGGACACATGTTGGAGCAGTTATTCTTCTCTTAGGATTATTAGCTATAGGTCTCAATGTTGGAAGCTTTGACTTTGCCGACATTAACGAGGCTGATATACCGTCTGATGTTGTGGTAGCTGCAGCAGTAGCAATCATAATTGGTTTGGGTGTAAAACTTGCTGCATTTGGGTTCCATATTTGGTTGCCCTATGCTCATGGTTCTGCACCAACACCTATCAGTGCTTTACTTTCTCCCGCAATGATCGGTATTGGTGCATATGCACTATTCAGGCTAATTGTTGAGTTTTTGCCACAAACGTATGCTGATTTGTCGATTTGGATCACCATATGGGGTGTTGCTACAATGTTCTATGGTGGTGCAATGGCATTAATGCAAGATGATATCAAACGAGTCTTCGCATATTCCAGCATAAGCCAAATGGGTTATCTTCTGTTTGGAATTGGTTCGATCTCAACTCTTGGTCTGGCTGGTGCAGAAATGATGTATGTTTCCCACGCACTTGGCAAGGGATTACTCTTCATGTCAGCTGGCATACTAATTGTACAGGTAGGTACACGAAGTCTTTCAAAACTAGGTGGACTTGGAAGTAAACTACCGATTACTGCAGTATGTGCTGTCATTGGCGCTCTCACAATTATGGGTGTACCACCAACCAGTGGATTTATGGGAGAATGGATGTTGTTTTACGGCGTATTAGAAACTGCACTGGAAGAAGGAAATGATGTTAGATCCTTAATGTTTGCACTTGGATTGGTAGCCACAGTACTTACAATGTCATACATGCTTTGGATGTTAAAGAGAGTCTTTTTTGGAAAACTACCTGAAAATTTTTCCAAAGTAAAAGAAGGCAGTTGGTATATGCTTTCACCAATGATGGTACTTGCCGGATTTACAATCGTGCTTGGAATTTATCCTGATATTTTCTTATCAAAAATCATGCCATACATGCAGGGGGTTTTAGGAGGATAAAAAATGGCTACAGAAGTTATGGCAACTGAAGGCGAGGCAATGTATGCATGGTTGATATGGATTCTTCCGTTTATTGCTGCCCTAATTATTCCTGCGGTTGGAAAGTTTTCAAAAATTTCAACTGGTAGAGTAGCTGTTGGATTTGCTGCAATGAGTGCTATTTCAGCAGCGGTTCTTTTCCCAATGGCACTAGAAGGACATGAGATTCATTCTCAAGTTGACTGGATCTCTGCTATTGGTTTAAAGGCTGGAGTTTTAGCTGACCCGCTTTCGATAATCATGGCAAACGTTGTAGGATGGATTTCCTTCCTGATTATGTGTTACAGTACTGGATACATGAAAGGCGACAAGGATATTGTTCGATTCTGGTTCTGGATGATGTTCTTCATTGGTTCAATGCAACTCATAGTATTATCTGATAATTTACTTCAGCTATTCTTTGGTTGGGAAGGAGTAGGGTTAGCATCTTACGCTCTGATCAGCTTTTGGTATCGTGATAAAGCGCAAGCTCATGTCGGTAAGGAAGGCAGGACTGCACTTGGTATAATGGAATACTATTCACCAACACATTCTGGAATGAAGGCATTCATCATGACCAAGGTAGGAGATGTTATGATGCTTGCTGGCATGTTTATGATCTTTGCATTCGCTGGAACGTTTGGTTTTAAGGAATTACTTGCTGATACATCATGGGCAGTTAATATGTCAGCAGAAAGTCTGCTTATACCGGCAGCGGTATTGCTTTTTGGTGGTGCAGTTGGTAAATCAGCACAATTCCCACTTAACGAATGGCTCTTGGAGGCTATGACAGGTCCAACTGCCGTTTCAGCTCTTATACATGCAGCCACAATGGTAAAGGCTGGTGTTTTCTTGGTTGCAAGACTCGGACCATTGTTCTTTGCACTTGGCGCTGCCGGAATTTTGGCAGATCAGTTCTTTGAGATTATTGCCTGGGTTGGCGCAATAACTGCACTTTTGTTAGCAACTCAAGGAATGGTAAATCCAGAGATTAAGAAAGTTCTTGCATATTCTACCGGCTCACAAATTGGTTACATGATGATGGCACTTGGAATTGCTGGATTATCACAACAATTTGTTGATGGTTACACTGCCGGGTTCTTCCATATGATCTCCCATGCAATGTTTAAGGCTTCATTATTCATGGCTGCTGGTTCGTTGTTGCATGTTGTTGGTTCACGGTTTATGACTGATATGGGAGGTTTGCGCAAAAAGATGCGGAAGACATACGCGTTCATGTGGGCTGCAGGCCTTGCACTAATGGGAGCTCCATTTATCACCACAGGATTCTGGAGCAAAGATGCAATTTTTGCAGCTGTTTATGAATCAGGAAATGAATGGGCATTACCAATTTTCATCATAGCTGTTTTGACTGCTGTCATTACGGCATTCTATACCACAAGGATGATGGGTATGGTATTCTTTGGTAAAGAGAGCAAGCATATTGAAAAGATGGAGAGTGAAGGTCATCATATCCATGAGGCTCCACGTTCAATGTGGATTCCATATGGGATTCTTGCGGTACTAACAATTGGAATTGGAATAATTGGATTATCAGCTGAAGAAAATCTACATCATCTATTTGAGGAGTACCTAGACCACTCATTTGGAATTCACTCATCTCACTATATTGGAGAGGATTCTGTTTTGCCTGGATTCCTTTCGGGACTAAACCCAATTGCATTAGGTTCATCATTGGTTGCATTTGCAACAGGATTTGGACTAGGTTATATTTTCTACATTGGAAGATGGGTAGATCCTGCCAAGTTTATCAATTCAAATATTTTCTTTTACGCTTTGCACAAAGTTATCCTAAACCGATGGTATCTTAATGCCTTAATTTATTGGAGTTTTGTAATTGCACCTTTATGGGCATCTAGAGCATTATGGAGATACTTTGAGAAGACAGCAATTGATACTGGCATGAATGTTGGATTAGAACGTGCAGTAGGTTGGGGTGCAAAGGTGGTTCAAGGAACTCAGACTGGTGTACCACAATCATATCTTTACGTATTTGGAGCAGGACTTCTGTTTGTAGTTCTGATATTATTGATATAGGTGATATGAAATGATCGAACTAACATCAACCCCAATAATCATTCTTGCAATTCTTGGTGGTGTTGGCGTTGCCCTACCAGTGATCAACATTGCGCTGAAAGAAAGAGGCTCGATGATATCTTATGGCATAGCGACTCTTATTGCACTATTTGCTGCAATTGGATACGTTCTCTATCAACTTGCACTTGATCATGTAGCGCCTGCAGCTATTTTTTCACAGGATGTACTAGTTGATGATGCATTTGGTTCGTTATTTGCAATTGCTATGCTGATTGTTGCAATATTCACGACTGTTGGCTCATTCAATTACATGAAAAATAAAGCTAACCCGTCAATCTACTTTTCACTAATTCTACTTTCTGCGATAGGAATGGTACTTGTGGCATATGCTACAGACCTTGTAATGCTTTTTGTTGCCTGGGAATTAATGAGCATTCCAACGTACGTATTAGTAGGATTTTTGAAAAAGGATCCGATATCTAACGAGGCAGCGATAAAGTACTTTTTGTTTGGCGCACTTGCATCTGCAATTATAATTTACGGTATATCTTTAGCTTATGGCATTACTGGTTCTACAAACATAGGCGAAGTGATTCAGGGCTTTATGGTCCTTGACGCGAATATGATTCCAATTGGACTTTTGGCGGTAGGAATGTTTATAGCTGGATTTGGATTCAAGATGGGTTTGGTTCCATTCCATATGTGGTTACCAGATACGTATGAGGGAGCACCACCTACGATTGCTACACTACTTGCCGCTGGTACTAAAAAGGCTGGATTTGCCGCTGCTTTGAGGGTCGTAGTAATGGGCTCTGTTGCATTAAGTCTTGATTGGACTCTTGCTTTAGGTATTATTGCTGTAATGACGATGACAGTTGGCAACATTGCGGCTGTCATGCAAAAAAATCTTGCTCGTATGTTGGCTTATTCCAGCATTGGACATGCGGGATATATCCTGATTGGTTTGTCTATTGCACCATTTTCTGGTATTGGTTTACAAGGATCTCTATTTCATATACTAAACCATGCTGTAATGAAAGGTGCAGCATTCATTGCAGTTGCTGGACTTGTAACTGCATTAGCCGTTACACATGTTGAAAAACTAAAAGGTCTTGCAAGACGTATGCCTATAACATCTTTAGGATTAGTAATCTCTTTGCTTGCATTAGCTGGTGTTCCACCACTGAGTGGATTTTGGAGTAAGCTAATGTTGTTTGGCGCTGCAATTGATGCTGGGACAGTGGTATGGTGGGGTCCTTGGCTTGCCATTGCCGGGGTTCTAAATAGCGCGTTGTCTTTGGCTTACTATGGTTGGATAATACGTAAGATGTACTTTGAGGGTGAAAAAGAAAAGAGAATCAAAGAACCAAAATCAATTATAGCAATAATGATATTTTCAATAATATTTATGGTAACCATAGGTGTCTACCCAGAACCTATAATACAATTTACAGAATTTGCTACTCCGGCAATTAATGCAGGACTTATGCCGTAGTTCTAGTAAATCTAACCAAGTTTTCCAAATTATCTTTGGCTTGAGAATCTCTTATTTTTCTAATGCTAAACACAGCTCTATCTGAGTATTTTTTAAGTAATTCTTCCATTTTGTTGAAAATATCTCTAGGGTCTGAGCTTTTCTTAATTAGTAAATTAAACAACTTATCTTCATTCTTCCAGTCGTGTAAATCATCTCTAATCTGATATGCAATTCCTATGTTTTTACCATAATCAGCTAAATATTCAATCTCTTCTTCAGTAGCTCCTGAAATTATTGCACCCAATCTCGATGCAGTTTCAAAAGCTATAGCGGTTTTGTATTCTATCACCTTAAGATAATCATCAAAAGTTACATCCTCACTTGTCTCTAACCTACCCTCAATTATTTCGCCCTCACTCATCATCATCGCAGTGGTAGCAAGATTTTTTGTTACTCTTGGATTATTGATTCTTGATGCAATATTCAGAATTAATCCTAGAACAAAATCACCAGTCAGAACGCTAGTATTATATCCATATTTTATGTGAAATGGATCCTTTTGTCTACGCATTGTTTCATTATCTATTATGTCATCATGAATAACTGATTCAGTATGAAGAAATTCAATTGCACAAGCAGCAGCTAGAATATTATCATCTATCTCACCCATACATTCCGATGCCATAAGAAGTATTGTTGGTCTAATTCGCTTACCACCAGCCAATGCATATTTCAGGGGATCCTTGAATTCAGATTCTGTGTATAATTCTAATTCTGAATCTAACGCATCATCAATTTTTTTAATATATTCACCATATTTTTCAAGTAGCGGATTGATCTCCAAATTCTTCCTTTCCAAAACTTTCAATCTGCAATGTCCATGAGAAATATATTAACGTGAATGCTCCCGTCGGGATTCGAACCCGAGTCTCAGGCGTGAAAGGCCTAAATGCTTGACCGGACTACACTACAGGAGCATAAAACCGATCGTCACTCCAATCCATAAAATTCTTTTGTAGCTACAAAGATTTTTTTATCACTAAAATTGGCTAAAATTATGAGTTCTTTGATTCAAAAAATTGATCGCATTATAGAAGAACGTAGTTTGTTAAATCATCCATTCTATCAGGCTTGGTCTGATGGAAAGTTAACACGAGAGGCTCTAACAGGATATTCTAAGGAGTATTATCAGTTAGTAAAAGCCGTTCCAATATTTATGACCCAACTAATGGACCATGTTCCATCAAATCTGTATAACGAATTAGATTTTCATCAACAGGAAGAATTTTCTCATATTGGCATGTGGGAAAGATTTGCTAGTGCATTAGGTGTTTCTCGTAACGACTTGTTAAATTATGACGGATTGTATAAAACAAATCATTCTATATCTGGAATGCATCAACTAATGGGATCATTGGAAAGTGGAGCAGCTGCAATGTATTCATTTGAAAAAGAAATACCAAAAATAAGCCAAACTAAACTGGAAGGACTGGCAGAATTTTATGGTTTAACAAGTGAAGATGTAACCAAATACTTCAAGGAACATATGGAAGCTGATATTAGACATGCTGCATCATGGGAAAAGCTAGTTGATTCACTTACTTCAGATGAGAATGAAATAATCAGTGCCGCCGAGAGCTCTGTAACTTGTCAAAACTTGTTATTAGACAGCTGTTACGAGGAGTACTGTTAGATCCTATAACATTTTTTACTGACAAAATATTTTGTTGCGTGGGGCCTGTAACTCAGCTTGGTAGAGTACCCGACTCATAATCGGGGAGCCACGGGATCGAAGCCCATCAGGCCCACTTCAATTAATTTTAAATCAGAGACAATAGTGATTTTACTGGCTGCAATGAAGAATCAGAGTTATATCTGAAAAATGATGTGAAGGCATTTGTCTGAGCCGCCAAAATCTTTAGTGTAGTATATAAGACCTATTTATATAGCCAAATTATGACGCAGACAAAACCAATTGTAAGTATTGAAAATGTTGTAGCTTCTGCATCAGTTGACCAAACAATCGATCTTGCTGATGTTACTAAAAAATTTCCAGATACAGAATGGCATCCTGACCAATTTCCAGGTTTGGTATTTAGATTAGCATCACCTAAAACAGCAACTTTGATTTTCCGTTCAGGAAAAATGGTTTGTACTGGTGGAAAGTCAGAAGATATGTCAATAAAGGCTGTTCGTACAGTTGTACAAAAACTTCGTAAGGGTAAGATCAAAATAAAAAAAGATGCAGTCATTACAGTTCAAAATATAGTTGCATCTGGCAGTTTAGGTGGAAAAATTCATCTTGAGCAGGCTGCAAGAAAATTACCACGTAGTATGTATGAACCTGAACAATTTCCTGGGCTTATACATAGAATGGTAAACCCAAAAACTGTATTACTGTTATTTGCTTCTGGCAAACTGGTTTGTACAGGAGCAAAAAAAGAAAGTGATGTTTACAAATCTGTACATAATATACATGCACTTTTGGAAGAAAAAGATCTTATGTTGTATAACGCCTAATTCTGATTAATCTGTTCTTTCACTTTTTCAAAAATCTCTTTAGAAATTAATTTCTCTTGAAATAGAATATTAGTAATTTCCAATATATCGGTTAGTTGATGTACTTGTACGCCTATGTCATTCAATGATTTGTCAGCCCCCTCTAATCTGTTTATAATAACAAATACACTTGAAATCGATAAACCTGATTCTTTAAGCTGCTTTATTCCATTTAAGACGGAGGTACCAGTAGTCATAACATCATCCACCACCACCACTTTCATCCCGGATTCTATTTTACCTTCAATCGATTTTGTCGTACCATGCTCTTTTGGCTTATTTCGAACATAAATTAGCGGTTTAACAATTTCAATAGCAAGTGCTGATGTTATTACTAGCCCACCTGTTGGAACAGAAGCCAAACTATCAAAATTGTCCAAACCAGTTTTTTCAATGATTAAATTTTGAAGATTTTTTATCATTTTTCTGAATTGATGGGGAAAACTTGGAACCAGCCTCAGATCAATATAGTATGAACTATTCTTTCCACTAGCAAGCGTAAAATTTCCAAACTTAATTATGTCATTTTTGTACAAGAATGTTGCAAACTCTTTTACAAACTCCATACAAAATCTAACTTAACTGGATTTATTTTGGTTTGTGTTTTGACTAAATCATGCCTGAAATCTGGTTAAATTATGGCCCAACAGATGTTGTTTTAGATATAAAGGCAGAAAATCTTGAGCAAAAAATAGATGCAGATGGGGAAACTCTCTCAGATACTGAAATTAAGTCAAAACTCGAATCATTAGATATATCAAAACCAACAGAATTTGTGGTTCTTAACACATCAGAATCGGTAAGAAAAACATTATCGATTATACTTGAAAGATATGAAGAAAAATCAATTCCTAAACCATCAATACTGGCTGATAAAAAAACAGTGAATGAAATAAAAAACTATTTCCCAGGACATGATTCTATATCTGAATTTTCCAATATGGAAGAATCTAGCTCAAAGTTGGTTTTTGTTGGTGAGATGGAATTTGATGGATTATTTGGTTATGAAACCATCGCTACAAGATTATTAAAAAAATTTGGTGGAGAACTAATGCTTTCAGCATATGAAAAAAGAAAAGGTAATTTGCCATCACCAGGTCAGAATGTAGAAAATTTTCAAATTGCAAATAACTTTGCCGATAAATTTGATATACTTGGAATAGAGATCACGGCAAATTCAAAGGGAATTCATGATTTATCAGTTGGGCATCCATCGTCAACATCATCCATATCAAAATCATTTGGAGTCAATGCAACAAAGGATATTGGAAAACATAAAGTCATGATCGTAAGTACGGGAAAGGAGTCTAGTAATAATACATTGGGTAAATCTTTGTCATCTCTCTGGAATTGTTCTGATGCAATAAAGAATGATGGTCTTGGAATATTAGTGGCAGAATGTAAATTTGGTATTGGTTCAGGTAGTATTCAAAGTGTGATAGATGGAGGAACTGACATAGAACATTTGAAAAAATCTTCTCAATATATAGACGGCATGGAGAATCTTCTATACATTAGTGAAATGCAAAAAAAGTTTCAATTTGGTTTGTTATCAATACTTCCAACATACTATTCAAAAAAACTGAATATGATTCCCTTTAATGGAATTAAACAGGTAATGGAGTATATACTGAAAAACCATGGTCAAAAACAAAAAGTTGAGCTAATTACTGATGGAGCTCGGACTCTTTTAAGGCAAAATACCTGATGGTAATGGTGCACATAAAACTCCAAGAATTGCAACAACGATAAACATTCTTTTTCTGTTTTTAGTTAGAGGAGAAATATCATCAAGTGGTTTTGCGTCTTGACTTCTTGTACTAAGTAATAGGATAAACAATGCCATAAACCAGTATCCTAAAACAACAAGAACACCCATACTAGCATATGTAGCATACTGATGCCATTTTTTTCCAAAGAGAGCTCTTGCCATATGACCACCATCTAACTGCCATGCTGGTAATAAGTTCAAAAATGTAATAAGAAAACCTAACCATGCAGCAAACATAATTGGAGACATAATCACTTCTGTGTTTTCACCACCCTTATCAAAAATATCAAGCGAAACTGACATCAGTATAGGTAAATTCATTTTCATTAGCTGAGAGTCTTTGAATAATTCATCAGCTAGATCATTACTAATTTCTGGTGATGTATATGCACCAAAAATACAAACAATGACAGCTATAACCAAACCAGCAATTGGTCCAGCAATTGCCACGTCAAACAAGATGTCTCGATTTATTGTAAGACCTCTTGATTGGATTAATGCACCAAATGTAGGTATTCCAAATACTGGTACTCCTGGAATAAAATATGGCCAAGTCGTTCTAATTTTATGCTTTTTTGCAGCAATAAGATGTCCTGATTCATGAACACCAAGAATACCAATCAGTGAGAATGCATACAAAATTGACATCTGAAAAGGATCACCTATGAAAGTCAGAGAGTTAACAAAATCAGTTCTAAAATAACCATCAATTAGTACCATAGTAACAGTTACTGCAAAAAGAATACGTGGTACCCATGATTTTGATAACCATTTTCTTTTGATTTTAGGTAATCTAGTAACAAAAATATCTATTCCATCAAAAGATTTTTCAAGACGTGGTACAAAATTTCTAATTTCTAATTCTCTAGCCAGATCGACAAATTTGTTTTTAAAGTCAGTATCTGCTATCTTGAATTGTAGATCATCTGTGTTGGTTATTATTTCTTTTACGTCAAAAATTGAAGATACTTTTGAGATTACTTCATCCTCTGTTATATCACTCATAATTTATCACACAATAACATTCCATTAATTGCTTTTCTACTCTAAAATTAAATATTTCCAAGTAACATTATGAATATGCAAGTAATACTGGAGCAAATAGGAGATTGTATTCTTCGGAGATGTGAACTTAGCGATATTATACCTGTAATGGAGATTAATCTTAGAACACTGCCTGAACATTATTCTGATTATTTTTATGAAAGTTTACTTGAAGAATTACCAGAAGCATTCATTGTTGCTGAGATCTCGGGTAAAATAGTGGGATACATAATGTGTAAACTAGAACATGGATTCTCAAATTTTAAAAAGTTAGGCTTTGTCAAAAAAGGTCACGTTGTATCTATTGCGGTAATAGATACACATAGACGAAAAGGATTTGGTAGTGTACTGGTAGATGAAGCAATCAAAGGGGTAAAACTAAGACAATGTTCTGAATTATACTTGGAAGTTAGATGTAGTAATACTGATGCTGTAAAATTATATGAGAAATTAGGCTTTTCTATAATTCAGCGATTAAAGTCATATTATCGCGATGGCGAAGATGCATATGTTATGGCTATTGATTTTCCTAGCTAGATTCAAATAAATAACTAGAGGCTAATTTTTACCCATTGTCAAGACGTAAAGCTCAAGGTATTATGATATTTGTTCTAGCCATATCAGCATTTTTCCTATACTCATATCTTCTAATGCTATCAGAATGGAGTCCAATTGTTTTACAATTATCACTTTTAATGATTGTTGGAGGAATACTTGGAGTGATTTCCTGGATAGGATATATGATGGCTACAACAAAATCGTCCCCATCATCTATAATACAGGATGATGATACCTAAACTTTATTTTTCTATTTTTACATCAACTACAGTTTGATAAAATCTAGGACCGACAGGCCTAACTATCTTCGATCCCAATATTGTAGATTTTACTGGAGTAACTTCCAAATAATGTTGTTCTGATAATTTTGCCGCATCTGACTTTTTGTCTGCATGGATATGTGAATAATAGTGAATAATACCATTATTTTTTGTAGCTGAAATTGCCGAGTTTAGAAACTCATCTGATTTTTCAGGAAGTAACATAAGTGTTCTATCAGATTTGTTTTTCAGTTGATTTTCTATTATATCCGAGGCATCACCATGAATTGATATTATATTCCCAGTAAGTTTGTTTATTGCAATATTTTTTTGGCAAAAATCTGCTGCATCAGGATTGATATCAATATTGTATACAGTACATTTTTTCTTTTTTGTAGCAATGATCGAAAACATTCCGATTCCCCCAAACATGTTAACTATCATCTCCCCATCACTTACTAATTCAGCAATCCGTATTCGTTCTGAGGATAATCTTGGAGAAAAGAATGCCTTCCGAACATCTACAATAAACCTACATCCAGATTCCTTGTATTCAGTTTCTGTTTTATCATCTCCAGCTAATATTTCTAAATCCCGAGTTCGAAATTCTCCCTCAACAGATGATGATTGATAAAAAACAGATTGAGCGTTCTTTACTTGTTCTAAAAGTGTTTCACCAATTAATTTTTTCTTTGGTAATAACAAATCAGGTATTCTTACTATTATGATACTACCAATTTGATCAAATGCCGAAATGAGTTCATCAGATTCTCTTGGAGTTAGCAACGAATCCAATGTTTTTTTTAACATTCGTGACATTAATAATAGAAATTTGATTCCGCTTTTTGTGTCTTGTCCAACCTACTATTTTCCTTATTCACCCTAGGTCTTTGACTTTTTTCATCTCTCCGGAAAGTAATATCTAGAGACTTTAGGAATTTGTTCATGCCCTCTACCTTTGGCAAAGGAGATGATGCATGACCTTCAATGCCAGATGTTCCATCAAAAATAACCATCGAATCAGAAACTAAATCTAACAGTTGTACATCATGATCAATAATCATAGCTGATTTTCCATAAGAACGAGTAAACTTCTGAATGAATTTTGCAACTGCTATTCTATCTTCAACATCTAGAAATGCAGATGGCTCATCTAGAGCATAAAGATCAGCCTTTTTCAAAAGACATGTAACAATTGAAACCTTTTGAAGCTCTCCACCAGACAAATTTTTTATTGATTTATTATAGAGTTTTTTGATTTTTAATGGATCAACTATTTGTTCTTCTTCCTGACTTCCTTCAATCAATCCCTCATTTGCTTTGTTTAGTACTGATATGACATCCACATCAATATCATTTGAAAGATATTGTGGCTTGTAAGAGATTTTGACTTTTTTATCCACTACACCAGAATCTGGTTTTTCTACACTTGCAATCATTTTCATCATAGTTGTTTTACCAAGAGCATTTGCGCCTAAAACTCCTAAAACTTCTCCTTTGTGTACTTGTCCTGAATCTATAACCACAGAAAAATTTGAATATTTTTTTTCAAGAGTTGGATATTTTATCACAGAATCCGCTTCGATGAATTCACCAGTAGTTGTTGAAACATCAAATGAGAATTTTTTATCACGAAATCTAACATTTTCATTTGGTAGATATCCATCAAGAAACACATTGATTCCTACCTTTGTGGATAATACATTAGATACAATTCCATATGCAGAAGAAACACCATATAATACCTCAATTAAATCGCTTACATAATCTAATAGTGTTAAATCATGTTCAACTACCATAACACTCTTTCCAATCTTTGCTAAACTTTGAATTACTCTTGCAACACCAGTACGTTGGTATATGTCATTGTATGATGATGGTTCATCAAAAAAATAGAAGTCTGCATCTTTTACTGATGCGATAGCAACTGCTAATCTTTGTAATTCTCCACCACTAAGTTCTTTTACATTTTGTTCAACTGAGTTTTCCAAGCCTAACGTTTTTGTTAATTGATTAGCCATTCCCCTCTCATCGTATTTCTCAAGTAGTTCCTTACCTGTACCATCAAAAACTTGGGATATATTGTAAACCTGTTGTGGTTTTATAGAAGCACTGATTTGTTCATCTTTGATCTTTTCAAAGTGTGATTTTAACTCTGTCCCACTATAAAATTTTAAAACTTCATCCCATTCTGGTGGTTCATTAAATTTTCCCAAGTTTGGTTTCAAATTTCCTGATAAAATATTGATTACAGTACTTTTTCCCATACCATTTCTTCCTAACAATCCAACTACTTCCCCTTTCTTTGGTGTAGGTAATTTGTACAAACGAAAAGAGTTTTGTCCGTATTGATGGATTTTATCAGTAGATAATTCTGTAGCAAGGTTAACTATAGTAATTGCTTCGAAAGGACAAACTTTAACGCAAATACCACATCCATTACATATATCCTCATCAATCTGTGCCTTTTTTGTTTCCTCATTAAGTATAATACAGTCAGCACCAGATTTGTTTACTGGGCAATACTTGATACATTCTAAGCCACATTTTTTTGGTTGGCATAATTCCTTATCTAGAACTGCAACACGATGAGTCATGCGTACATTTTCTCTATCTTTAATTTATATCTCATTAGAGGATGTAACAAACAATTAACTTTGTTTTAGTCAATCACTAAATCTGCAGTTACCTTAATAGAGAAGATTATTTCCTAACCAAATAAGCCGGTCATAGCGTTGGGGTGCGACCCAGTCCCTTTCCGAACCTGGAAGTCAAACCCAATGTCGCTACCGTGCTACTAAGATGCGAGAGCTCTTGGGAAGCGGTGGTGCTGGCATTTTATTTTATAAAATTAGCCAATCTTGTTATATCATGGTCTGTTGATCGATGGAGCAAGCTGATGCCAAGTTCCAGTCTCGGCTGACTCTTCGAACGAGTGCCCAACCTCTCTTAAAATTGTCCATTGTTGTTCAATAGTGTCAGTTGGTTCTAGTGTCATATTTGGAACTAATACTTGGAAAACAGGTAAACAGGAAAATCCAAAACCATCCCAATCCCCGCAATAATGTATTTTCCAGATTGAAAAATCTTTTTTCTCTCCATGCATCTTCGTAGTGTCATCTTCAGGTCCTGAAACAAAATTTATGCTGATTTCAGAAAAAATTGGATATAATCCTATGAATCTTTGTTCAAGTGATGGGCTAAACCTCCATTGACCTTTCTCATAGTCTATACCGTCAATAGTGATAATTTCCTTCTCATTCATTAATTTGTCAAATACATGATCAGATAACATATGTGGTACGTAGGCACCATTTGCGGTACTTTCTGTTACATTGACCAGTTGCCCATCCGCATTTCTAATAATAGTCTGTAAATATATTTGATAATTTGTTCCTTCAGTCGTAACAAGCTCAACTTGGCCAGGAGTTACAAAAAGTCCCTTAATTGGGATATTTTCCGCAGATGTTGTTTGAACAGAGCATGCAAGAAGTGCTACAAAAACTACTCCAAACAAAATTTTTGCAAAAGTTCTCATTCTCTGTTCTCCCTCAAAACAGTCCACTGGTTTGTGATATTATCATCATCGTCCAGAATTACATTTGATGTCAGAGCTTGGAAAAGAGGTATAGTCAAAAATCCAAATCTATCAAAATCCCCGTAGAAATTGATATTCCACGTTCCAATGTTTTGATGTATATCCTTACAAGTTTCTTCTTCACAACTACTTGTAGTATCTATCCACTGAACTTTCTCATATTCTATATCATCAATAGTGGTGATCTCCTTTTCAATTTCTTCATTGAATATATTATCCGTTAAGTTAGTTATCACTTGTTTGTCATCTATCATTACTATACCAGGAATAGTCTTTCCTTGAAGTGCAATAGTAGTCCATCCACTTGTAGATTCTGTCACACTAACCAATTGTCCTTGCGAGTCTCGAATTACCACTTGTAGATGTACTTGTAACTCTGAATCTTTTGTTGGAATGATATCTACCCCAATAAGAGTAGCATCATCGGCAATAATAGATTGAACAAAACCAGTAATCAATACTATGAAAATAGCACTAGATAACAATATCGTAAATTTCTCCACACAAAAATATCAAATTTACACGTAGATAAATGAATTTACCAATTGTTTTCATGCGCCAATTTAATTAACCAGATAAAGGATTTCTATCAATGAGTGATTTGGAAAGCTCTCACTACGTTTCTTATGCGATATTTTTTTGCACTATTGCAGTTGTATTATTAACTCTCACTCCAGCAATCTTTCCTGCACTATTTTCATCAGTTTTTGGTATGTT
>CACIXQ010000010.1 GCA_902590655.1 uncultured marine group I thaumarchaeote | reverse complement strand
AAATACGAATCCATCCAGCTTTTGTAATAGAAAATTGAGGTCGTTAGCATATCCATTTCCTGGTGTGGGTAAAGTTTCTATGCCATCTTTTTCCAATGCATGTTTTGTATCAGGTGAATTTGGGCTAGTAGCAACAATAACCTTAGAGAAACAATGAGAATTTTTTAATGCGTCAATCACCTGAAAAATTATCGGTTTTTTGTATTCAAGTAATAATTTTTCATTCAATGTATCCATCCGGGTTCCCTTACCTCCCGCCATCACAAGACCAATCATAGTGATACAAAGATTAGTAGGGATGAGAGTCTTGTAAGTTCGTTAGCTGCACCCATAACATCTCCAGTGATTCCACCAAAACTTCTGGTGGATAGTCCAACCAAAAATAATGTAACGGCAATTGATGCGCCAAAAAGTATCAGACCTGTAGTTCCGCCTATCACAACAAGTGGGATAATTGTAATAACACCAGCAACTGCTAGTCTTCTTTTATCTTTCATGATTTGCATGAATGGTGAATTGGAACCTACTGCTGCTGAATTACCAATGCCGGCCATCAATACCATTGAGAATTTAGCTAAAATTTCACTAAGTAAAATGGCCTGGAACAACTCATAACCGGTTGTCAGTGACAGTGCTATGATTGCTCCAACTACATACAATACAACAGAAACAATTCCCGCTGATCCTGTTGAAAGGTCTTTCATTGCGTTACGTTTTCTCTCTTTTGTACCCCTGGTCATAAGACCGTCAGCAAAGTCTGCCAGTCCATCAGTGTGATGTATTCCTGTAATGACAGCAAGTGATGCAACAACCAATAATGCAACAATTAATGGTTCTAGGAAAAATGAAAGACCAAATCCAATTGAAGCAATAAGCAGACCTATTGCAATTCCAATTATTGGGAAAACATGCATGTGTCTTGCTACAGTTCCCAAGTCAGTGTTGTTAGAAGGAATTATTGTTAGGAATGAAAAAACTGAACTGATTTCCTTAAGCATGTATCCACCATCCTAAAAATGAGAGAGTTACGATTATTGGAATAGTAACTATACCGCAGAATAAAATTGATGAGACTTTCATCAAGGTAACTGCAGATGTAATATGAGATTTTGTAAATTCGATACTGCCCTGACCAATTGTATAATAATTCGTTTTTTCCAATCTAGTTCCAAGTGCACCAGCCAAAGCAGCCATTGGGAATCCTGCATTAGGACTATCGAGTTTTCTGCTATCACGTCTCATAATGTATAGAGACTCCTTCCAATTGTAGCCCAAAATTAATGCGCCTAAAACCATCACTAATGCAGTTAGTCGAGATGGGAGATAGTTGAGTATTGTATCACATTTGGCTCCAAACCAACCAATATTTTTGAACATAGTTGTCCTGTAGCCAATCATAGAGTCTATGGTGTTTATTGCTCTGTAGGCAAATGCTCCAGGTAGACCAAAAATTGCATAATAGAATAATGGACCAGTAACACCGTCAACCGTATTCTCACTTACACTTTCTAAAACAGCCGATAAAATGTGATTTTTATCTAAATTTTTGGTGTCTCTCTTAACAATCATAGCTAGATGATTCCTAGCGGAGTCTAAATCATCTTTTTCAATAGCGTCAATCACTGCCAAAGCATGTCTTTGCATTCCTCTAATTGCAATAGTTGTTTTTAGCAAGATCGAGCCAACAACTATTGAGATAATCAATGAGATGATATCAATGGTCAG
The DNA here is from genome assembly GCA_902590655.1 of uncultured marine group I thaumarchaeote. Lineage (GTDB taxonomy): Archaea > Thermoproteota > Nitrososphaeria > Nitrososphaerales > Nitrosopumilaceae > Nitrosopelagicus. Next base: position 32,912 of record CACIXQ010000010.1, on the reverse strand, counting down.
TAAACTAATTCCAACGTCCAAAGCAACAAGTAGTGTAGATACAATCGTCACAACTATACTAACAATCAAAATGCCACCGAGTAATTCCCTTTTTGCTGAGTTATTTTTTGCAAAAGGAACAAGTGATGCAATCAGCTTTCCCATCCAAGCAGTTGGATGATATTTGGTTTTTGGATCACCCACCAAAAAATCCAATAAAAGAGCAAACCCGACTATAACTACGCTTTCAAGTATCATTATAGTAGTTTCTCAATCTGTCTGATATTAAGACTTGACTTTACAACCTTGCTTAATTTCTCAATTTCAGAATCGATCTTTTTTAGATTTTGCTTGTTCAACCCAAGCTTCTTCGAACTTGAAGTTATAGAATCCTCCTCAGGAAGTAAAAATTTGGTCATTGGAATAGTTCCAAAAACTGGCTTCCCTGTGTTTTGTTTTAATTTTCTAAATCCAGGCTTAAGAATATCTAAATCACCACGAAATTTGTTAAAAACAAATCCCTTGACCATTTTTTGGTATTTTTTTTCTAACAACGATAGAGTTCCAACAATGCTTCCAAAAGATCCACCCCTCTCAATGTCTGTAACTAAAATCACTGGGGATTTTACTTTCTCAGCAAGCTTCATGTTTGCAATATCATATTTTGAAAGATTAATTTCAGCCGGAGAGCCTGCGCCTTCTATTATGATCAAGTCGTGATTTTTTTCTAAGGCATTAAATGATTTCAAAACTGTCTTCATTCCATTCTTTTGAACAAACTTTTTGTAATAATCATCTGCATGCATTTTTTTGTAGAATTTTCCTCTGAGAAAAACAGAGCTTCTGTAGTTACCCAGAGGTTTCAGCAAGATCGGATTCAAATCTGCTGTTATTTTGGCACGTGAGGCTAAAGCCTGAACTGCCTGTGCACGAGAAATTTCGAAACCGTCTTCCTTATAGGCATAGTTTGACATGTTTTGTGCTTTGAATGGTGCTACAGAGAATCCCTTCTCTAGAAAAATTCTGCAGAGTGCGGTAACAAGTGTTGTCTTACCTGCGCTAGATGCTGTTCCCTGAACCATCAGTGTTTTTGATATACTAAATCACCTCCATAGCCTTTAGCAGTTTTATGTTTTCCTTTCTAGTTTTTACTGCAATTCTAATGTAATTTTGGTTTAATCCACGAAACGTACTACAATCACGAATTAGAATTTTTTTTCTCAGAAGTTTCTTTTGTAAAAGTTTTGATTTTGTTTTTGTCTTTACCAGAAGAAAGTTTGCTGCTGAGTCATAACAAGTAAATTTTTCCGATTTTGCTAAATTTGAGGATATGAAATTTTTCTCCTTTTTGATTAATTTGCATGTCTTATCTAAAAATGGATGATAGCATATTGCTGCACTAGCTGCACGCTGTGCGATATTACTTACATTCCAAGGAATCTTAACTTTTTGTAATGGCTCGATGATCTGTGTACTGCCCACTCCATAGCCAATTCTAATTCCTGCTAAACCAAAAGATTTTGTGAGTGAACGTAGAATGAACAAATTCTCAAAATTCTTGATCTGTTTTATTACAGATTCATCATTTCCAGATACCAGTTCAATAAATGTCTCATCTAGAAATACAATTGTTGATTTCTTTTTTGCAGCAGCAATAATTTTCACCATTTCATTTTTTTGGATTAAAATGCCGGTGGGATTATTTGGATTACAGATAAAAACACAGCCATTTCTGGGAATCTTCGTGATGAATTTTTGTAAATTTTTTGAAAGATCCATAGTTTTAAAAAATGAAATTTTGGATTCACAAAGTTTTGCAGAAACCTCATATTCACTAAAAGTTGGTATTGGAATCAAAACGCGTGTTTTTTTATTTAGAAAAGTTTTGCAGAAATTGTAAATTATCTCTGTTGCGCCATTTCCAACAACAATCTGTTTTTTTGGAATACCGGTAAACCATGCCAAGTTTCCACGTAGATTAGTAGAATTTGGATCAGGATACTCTGAAATCAGATTCAATTGTTTTTTCAAATAGCGTTTTACTCCTGGATGGCACCCTAGCGGATTTACATTTGAACTAAAATCAATCACATTAGCATCCGAGTTCTTGGTACCATATTTGCCCCCATGCGAGGCTGGAATGTGTGACTGTGCTGGTTTGTTTGGATGAACTCTCACATCATTGATTATTCACTGGTAATTTAGTGTGTTTTGGTAGTGCTAACGATTATTAATTGAAAACTTGAAAGTGACTCATGAAAAAGAAAGTAGCCATCATAGGTGTAACTGGGGCGGTTGGCCAAGAGTTTGTCCAATCCTTAAATGACCACCCATGGTTCGAAGTAACCCAGATCGCCGCATCAGAGCGTTCTGCTGGAAAAAAGTATGTTGATGCTATAAGAGATGACAGTGGAATTGTTGCTTGGGATGTTGGTGGAGAGATTCCAGATTACATAAAGGATATGCCAGTTTTAACAATAGATGAGATTAATGTTGCAGAATTAGATTTAATTTTCTCAGCAGTAGAGTCACAGGCAGCAAGAGATATTGAGACAAAATTTGCAAAAGATCTTCCTGTAATCTCAACTTCATCTGCATACAGATACGAAGAGGATGTTCCAATACTTATCCCAGGAGTAAATGATGAGCAAGCAGAACTGCTTGAGGTTCAAAAGAAAAATCGTGACTGGAAAGGTTGGGTAGCACCACTACCAAACTGTACAACAACTGGATTAGCTATCACACTAAAACCATTATTTGAGAAATACGGTGCAAAGAAAGTTATGATGACTTCAATGCAGGCAATCTCCGGCGGTGGAAAAACTGGTGTATCCGCAATGGGTATTACTGATAACATACTTCCATACATTCCAAAGGAAGAAGGTAAGGTAAGAAAAGAGACAAGAAAGATTCTAGGTAAACTAAAAGATGGTAAGATTGAGGATGCAGACATTAGAGTTAGCTGTACATGTACACGTGTTCCCGTAATAGATGGACACACCGAATCAGTATTTGTTGAAACAGAAAAGGAAATTGATCCAGCCTTAGCAAAAGGTACCTATGAAACTTACAACAAAGAAATTTCGGTAGCAGGATTACCATCTGCACCAGAAGATTACTATGCATTCCACGAAGATCCAACACGACCACAACCAAGAATGGAGAGGGAAGTTGGTGACGGCATGACCACAACAATAGGTAGAGTTGAAAAGGAAGAACTGTTTGATAACGGAATAAAGTATATGCTATTCTCGCATAATAAAAAAATGGGTTCTGCAAAAGGAGCTGTTCTCTTAGCGGAGATGCTATACAAAAAAGATAAGATTTAAGAAAAAAATTTATAAAAATTTCAATAATAGCTTTATTAATCCGAAAAATATGTATGGTTTCAGGTGTTTTGAACGGCAAAAGTAGATAAAATAGATCAAAAGATTTTATCAGAACTTAGTAAGGATTCATCAATCTCTATTCCAAAACTAGCCGAAAAAATTAATGTAAACTCTTCAGTTGTTTATAGCAGAATAAAGCGATTAGTGAAGAAGAAACTCATTGAACGGTTCACAATAGAAGTCAACAACAAGGAATTGGGATACGGTGTAAAATCATTAACTGGAATTAACATGGATTCAAAGAAGCGTGATAATATTATTCAGGAATTGTTCAAGATCTCTGGAGTCAGAGAAGTTTCAGAAGTTACGGGAAGATTTGATATACTGGTCACAATGTATGCAGAAAACCTGAATCAGATGTACAGAATTGTATCGGATAATATTGGTAAGATTGACGGAATTATAGGCTCTGAGAGCTTTATAGAAATGAAGACGAGGACAAAACAAATGCCCTATATGTTAGAATAGTGGTGATATGATTAATGCAAACCTTTAACACAAAATCAAACATTGGCGTATACTACGAACTAACAAAGCCGAAGATCTGGTATCTTCTTGTGTTCACTGCGTTTGGCGCAGCTATTACCGCATCGAATGTTTTCAATGTTCCAATTTCACTTGAAACTTGGGCATTATTGTTAGGTGGTGTAGCTGCAGGTTCTGCTGCGGCAAACACGTTGACAAACTATCATGACAGAGACATTGATGCAGTAATGGAGAGAACCAAGACAAGACCAATACCAAGCAGGCGAATCTATCCTGCAGAAAAGGCTAGAAATTTTGGCTTGATACTTGCTGGTATATCATTGGCTTGTGCCTTTGGCATATGTTTCACGGCATCATTTTGGCAAGGAATCTTAGCTGGTTCGTTTATGGCATTTGGATTGGTCGATAATATTTTGGTTTATAGCTATGGTCTAAAACGTAAAAGTAGATCAAACATTATTCTGGGTGGGTTCTCAGGTGGAGCACCTGCACTCATTGGCTATGTTGCAGTAACAACAACTGGTCTCTGGGACTTTGGTCTAGTTATAGCTGGATTAGTGTTTGTTTGGATTCCAATGCACATCTGGGCACTAACTTTGCACTTTAAGGATGATTACAAAAAAGTAAACGTTCCAATGCTAACTGCCGTACAGTCAGAAAAAACTTCGGCGAGAATAATTGCTGGTACAACATTGATGATGGTACTCTTTAGCGTGGTACCATTTTTCCTAACACATGATAATGGAGAGCCATTAATGCATGAAGTTTATTTGTATACTGCAATTGCATCTGGAGTTTTAATGGTGATTCTTAGTTTCTGGGTTGTTGCAAAGCCAAGCGAAAAGGCTTCATGGGTTTTGTTCAAGTTCTCAAGTCCATATCTGGCTGTACTCTTCATCGCACTGATGGTGGATTCTGTTCTTTAGGTTGGTCAAAGAGGGCTACTCATGGAAATAATGGGCAGAGGTTTAAGTCAGATTGTTCAGGAAACACCACAATATTTTCATCTCCTTTCAAAATATGCTGGTTGGAAACTCTTCAAGAAGCGAAGTCCGATATTTGGCTCTGCTGATATCATCAACGAATGTAACTTACACTGCGAACACTGCTATTGGTGGCTAAACAGAAAAGAGAATGAGGAGCTAACTCTTGAGGAATGGAAGCAAGTAATTGATGAGAAATTCAAAAAACGCCATGTATTTGCTGTAACAGTTGTTGGTGGCGAGCCTATGATGAGACCAGACGTTGTAGAATTATTTGCAAAAGAATTCCCAAAGCGCTCCTGTATAGTGACAAATGGAAACTATCCGCTAAAAAAATTCAAGGATCTTTATTTTTACTGGGTATCAATTGATGGTGATCAAAAAACACATGATACTATCCGAGGAGACGGCACATGGGCTAAAACAAGAAAAAATGTAATCGACTATGTTGAAAACAATGGTGGCAAGGCATACAAGGATATCTGGATTTCAATGACCATAAACTCTAGAAATTACAAAACTGTCAGAAAAGTAATTGAAGATTGGCGTGATTATACCAACAAAATTGGTGTCCAATTCCACACTCCATTCATGGAGGGTGATCCATTATGGCTTCCATTTGGAAAAGAAAGAGATGCAGTAGTTGATGAATTGATAGATTTGCAAAAAACAGAATACCGAGATTATATCTCAAATCCTAAAAACCAACTAGAATTAATGAAGAAAAATTGGGGTGGAAAGGGAACAACCCCAATAGATTGCCCCACATGGGCAATTGTCTCCGTGGACCACTTGGGCAGGGAGAAAAGACCATGCTGTATTGGAAGTGCAGAAAAAGATTCCATGAAACCAAGATGCGAAGAATGTGGCTTGGGTTGCTATTCGATTTTTGTTGGTAGTGGAATTAAAGGCTGTTAAGATTTAATCTGCATTCCTCTTTGTGATTTGACAATATACTTGTCCCTCACCCGTACACTAACCCACTCAATTATCAAGACTGTTGCAAGTACAACCAACATGAAAACTGCAGCCTTTCCATACTCAAAGAACTTGATGTAGTTAATGATGTAAAATCCAATTCCACCCGCACCGACAAGACCAAGAATGCTTGTCTGCCTAATGTTATAATCAAAAATGTACAAAATCTGGCTAAGCAAATGTGACGCAGACTCTGGTAACACAACGAATCTAATCAGTTGTATTTTAGAAACTCCAATTGCTCCCACTGCATCCATAGGGTCAGCATCAATGGCTTCTATTGCTTCATACTGTAGTTTTGCTATGAACCCAATTGTATACATGATTATTGCTAGAACTCCTGCAAATGGACCAAGACCAACTATAATCACAAACAAAATTGCCCAAAGTATTGAAGGAAAAGTACGGATGGCCGCAAGCAATGCACGAATTGGTACGTAGACAAACTTGTTGTTCAAATTTCTTGCAGCTAACAAGCTTAGCGGAAGTGCAATTGCAACGCCCACAACCGTTCCAATAAATGCCATTTCGATTGTTTCTAGCATTGACCAGAATGCAGTTACAAAAAGTGACGAGTCTACTTCGGTAATCTCCTTTAGCATAATTCCAATGTTTGGCAGTCCCTCCGCAAAGTCTCTGGGGTCTGCATCAACATTAACAGACATGACTACAACTCCCGCAATAATTAGACCGATGATTAGGTTATTCTTTTGATTCATTGGTAAACATCTCCAAAATTTCTGTTTGTGTATAATTTCCTGACTGAAAGTCTACAATTTTATCTCCCTCAACTCCAATCTCAAGAACCTTTTCTCCTTCCTTGATCACCGCTACTCTATCAGCATATTCCAATGCAAGTTGAAGGTCATGGTGAACCATTATCGCAGTAAGTTTCATTGTGGCTTGTGCTTCTGCCAAAACCTCCATGATCTCCCGTGCAGTCACGTGATCCAATTCGGATACAATTTCATCAGCAAGAATAATCTCTGGTTTTTGAACAAGAGCTCTTGCTATTGCAACCCTTCTCTTCTCTCCGCCACTAAGCATGTAGACTTTTCTTTCAGCTTTTCCCTGAAGACCAACTTGTTTTAGAATTTTTTTGGCATTGTCAATCTCTGAATCAGAAAATTTTTTGAAAAATGAATTGAATCCACTAACACGAGGAAGCGCACCAATCAAAACATTCTCAAGAACTGTAGAATTTTTTATCAAGCCAAGATTCTGAGGAATATAACCAATTTTGTGCATCAATGATTTGAATTTCTTATCAGAGGGATTTGGTATATTATAATCGACCATGATTTTCCCTTTAGTTGGGCTCATCATTCCGTTTATCAGCCTCAATAAGGTAGATTTTCCTGAACCAGATTGCCCAACAATCGCATAATTGGCACCCCTAGATATCGACATCTGGATATTTTTTAAAACATACTCCTTCGAATCGTATGAGGCAGAGACACCATTCATCTGAACGATTGAAAGTGATGATATTGATGGTGATGATTCCCCTTTCTGTTCTTGCATATCAGTTAATTATTTTGGAGTATCGTAATTCTTCTTATCAAAAGTTGCTTTTTCAATTCCGGGTAATAGGTCTAGATACTGTCCAAAGTTGCCAATGTGCATTTCAGCAGTTGTTGGTAGTAATGCATCAGCACCATAGATGTCTTTTAGAATTTGGTTGTTATCCTGATGATTTAGTTTCACCATCGAGTCCACCAAATGTTGTTTCGTCTTAGGTGATAGATCATTTGATGCAACAAAGACATGAGATGGTACTAGACCAAGCGTATCAACTTTTTTGAGTTGAGCTCGTTGTTCCGTAGTCAAGTATTTTTCTGGAGCAATGTCAGAACCAAATGCCATTTCAACTGAGCCGTTCAAGAGCAACTCAAGTGCTGCTTTGTATCCTCCGCCAAATGCATGATATTCAAATGATTCATCTAATGATTTCTTTAATGCAACAATGTCGTCTCCTTCTACTGTGATTAAACCACGGTCAACTAGTGTACCAACTGGCATAACAAATCCTGATGAACCAGTAATACTAGTAAAAGCCACCTTGTTTCCAATTGCATCATCAATTGATGAATAGTTTGAATCAGCTCGCTGCCAAACAGTTGCATAGTAACCCACCTTACCTTTCTTGACTTCAGCCATCACAACTTCAGCATTTGCTCTGTCGTGTGCAATCCATCCAGGACCAGTATCCATGAATGCGGCGTCAATGTGTCCGAATTTTAGTCCCTCAATGATTATTTCATAATTTGTTGGTACAACAATTTTGACATCGACTTGTCCATTAAACTCATTTTCCAAAAATCTTGCTAGTGTTTCAGCCTTTGGTGATAGCTCATCTGCTTTTTCAGATGGTATGAAACCAATCGTCAATTCAGTGATACCAAAATCCTCTGATGATACATCAATAATTCCAGAATCAATCAGATATTCCATCGAGTCAACAAATTCTGTCTCAGAAATCTGGTCATCTGCCCACCATCCTGCCGTGTTTTTAACCCAGGCTGGAACAGCATCACTTTGTGCTGAAGCAGCTAATGGGAAAGTAGCAACCACAGCAACTAGTGCAAAAAGCAGAATGGTCTTCCTAGTCATGATTTTTGATTTTGGACTCAAAGTATTTTCTTAGGTTTAGCTAAGTTATTTAAACGATCCAGAGATTCTAATTTCTTATTCTAAGAATGTAGAATGACTATGATTCCTGTAACTTTGTCTTGTATTTTTGCCACAATAATCCAAGTATTATTGCCTCAGCAATCCAGAATGTTGTAACAGCCATAACTGACATTATTCTAAATTCATTCACCAAATTCATCGGAGCAGTAACTTCATCAGGACTTGGTGGCATGATGAAAAATACAGCTGTGATAAAAACCGCATAACCAACGAATGCAAGATATTTTTTGTTTTCAAGTTTCTTGTACAGTCTGGAAAAACCAACCGCAGAAAAACCAGAGATTGCGATGAATGAAAGATACAATATTCCTCTCAGTACGACAGTATCAGCTTCTCCAACAGTTGGTGGGTTTGCAGGGTACTTCAAAAACGGTATTAAGAAAATTGTAATCCACATGATTGCAGCGAGAACAAATGTTTTCTTGACAGTGTGTCCTTTGGGTAAAGTGTTTCTTGAGTAAGCAAAGACAATTCCAAACAATGCACCTATTGACATTCCTAGGATTCCACCAGCTAGCAGTTGGCCACTTTTTTGCCAATCACGATACGCATTGTACTCAACCCAAAACTGAGGAGTGTCTTCAGCCTCCCCAGATTCAAAGAGAGCCTGATTCTCAATACCAATAGCCTCATCAAGATATGGCTCCACAATTACCAGATTTACAGCTCCATGTATTGTGCCTGCAATAAATCCAGAAACTAGGACAATTGTTATGAAATACCCAGCATTCATTTCTTCAAATAGTTTTTCAGGTTTGTTTTAGCTTTTGGAATCCTACCTAGTGTGAATCCGTCTAGCCTCTTTGAGGCTGGTATTGTTGCATCTATTCCCATTTTTGCTGTACGCAGCTTCTTCTGGTCACTCGATGGATCAAGGCTGGAGCCCCTCACGTTCTTAATTATTACCAGATCCTTGTCAGCTTGGAATCTAGTAGCCATGGCGAATTCTACAGCTACTGCATCAGTTGGATCAATATCGTCATCTACCACGGTCACCATCTTCAACGATCTGTGGCTTGTGAATGTCTCTTTGATGATTTTCTTAACATTGGTTGATCTGGTTTTAGAGATTTGAACTACAGCATGAAGCCAGTTGGCTCCACCGCTTGTCAGAATTACCTGCCTTGTCTGGGAAAATTTCTTTTTCATTATGCCATTCAGTTTGGCCTCAATAGGCATGCCCATGAGCAATCTTGCCTCGCTGTATCCAGATAGTATATCGTGGTAAATTGGATTATTTCTGAAATACAGTTTTTCGATTTTAATTACTGGTGCAGGTCTTGGCATGTCATATGTTCGAAGCATTTCAACCATCCATTCTTTGTGGGTTTTGTTTCGCAGGATTTTTCCCTCCATAACAATTTCTGCAGTTGATGGTACCATCAAACCAGTGCTAGGACATTTCGTCAAAGCAAGTTTATTGTTCAAAAGTGAGTTAGCTATCTCAAGTTCATTTTTTCCCCATTTTGCTTGGAATGCACAAGCAATGGTAATGGCAGGATGAACACCAACAGTGATTGCAACTGGTAGGTCTTCTCCATGGTTTTTTGCAAACATGAATGTTCTATGAAGATCTCTACCTTCCACCATCCTAATTGAGAAATGGTTTTTCCCAATTGGCATTAACCTGTGTATAGAAGAGTTTTGGGATTTCTTTTCCTGGTTTCTTGTATATAGTATAGATGATGTTATGAAAGGACCTGATTCATTTTGAAAGTGTGTGACAATTGGAAGAATGGAAATATCATTAGAACTGTTTTCAAAAAACTTGGCAGTTTTTGAAATTTTTGGTTTTTTTGCAGAGGAAATTGCTTTGACAATTTTTTTGTTAATATCAGATTTTTTGGCGCCTATAGCCTGAGCAAATCTATCTCTGGTTCCTATCAGATTTGAAACCAGCTTGAATTTGCTTCCCTGGACATTTTCAAACAAGGCAGCCTTTGAGCCATCAAGCTTTTCGGTAACAGCAGCGATCTCATATTTTGTAGAAACCTTCTTCCTGACAGTAAATACATCGTTGGTCTTTTTGATTTGCTGTAGGTAGCTTCTCATATCAACTGTCATTTCTCAACTATCTCCTTTATTTTGGCAATCAAAGTTTTAGCAGTTTTGTTTTCCAGCTCTTTTGGAATAAATGTGGATATGATGTTAATACCAGATATGATTGAAGATAATTGTTCAGAAATTAATTTTAAAAAAAGAGATTCTGATTTTGCCGGTATGATTGAAGTGGTGACTGGTACAGAGCCAGTACCTATAGATGCTGTCAATCCACCTATCTTTTCTTGACCTTCAGTTATAGAAACAAAACTTCCATTTTCGAAGAGTAATACTTGAACAGTAAAACTTCGATTATCAACATCGATAACTGTCTTCGAAAAACGTGATTCGGATGGCAATAAGCTTAAGGATGATTTTAAGCCTTTATTGCTATCGATTCGTCTGCTGCGTCTGCCTGAACACGTGCGCGTAGTTTTGCTTTGTATTTCAAGTTTCGTGGTTTGGTTCTTAATCTATATCCACAGCATGGACACCAAAGACCTTCCCATTTAATGAAAATCTCACAAATCTGACACCTACGTTGACCAGAAGCATATCTTCCAGTGCCTACAGGCTTTTGCGCCTTGTATCTGCTACAAATTCCTTTACATGTCATTTTTATTACATATATTATAGGAATAATAATTATTTAAGCGTAGATCTATAAGAATTTTAGTTATCTCTAGGAATTCTTGTAATAATTTCATTGATTTATATTATCTTTTGAACAAATTTCAAAAAAAATATTGAAAAGATATATTAATAACATGTTTTTGCGAAATTCGCAAAAAAAATTTAGAAAAAATTTGAATTTTAGCCAATTCTTGACAGTGGTAGGACTAGATGTCTTGGTCCTTCTCTTCGTGTAATGTATTTTGCAGATTGCATGTCTCGCTTTCCACGTTGGTTGTAGTTTTTAGTTTTAACAGTTGTTCTCTGCTCATCAACAAATTCAATTTCAAAATCTGAACAATATCTTAGGTTAAGCAAATTAGTAATCTTCGTTGCCATTCTCATATTTCCATTACCAATTTTGATAATTTTCTTTTTAGCTCGTAGCCCAGCAAGTATTCTTACCAGATGTGACACTAAATCTTCCACAGATGTATGGAGTGAGTGTTCAACCTCTCTACCATAATAATAGATGGAGAGTCCTATCCGTTTACCAGGATCTATGCCAATAAGCAATTCATCCGAAGAATGCGCCGAGTCAAGTTTTTGCATTATTAGTCCTTCAATCACTGTTGGTTCAAAATCTAGGATATCCTCATACAGGGCTGGAATTTTGATGGATTTTGGTGCTTCTGATGATGTGGTCAGGATTATATCTCCATGGTAATCATGAATCTGTTCTGGAATCAATGAATCATAGTCTAATTTGAGAGATTTCAATGTTTGAGAAAATTCGAAATATATCTTTCCGGATGTGGTTGCAATCCCAATACGAGCAGATTTCAGTGGGTCGATAAATTACATTAGGTAAATAGGGATTTAGAGTTTTTGTTTATCAGCCGCTGGTTAGCCTCAGAATTGCTTGTGCTATATCACCCTTAGTCTCAGCCAAGGCATCCTTAGCCTTCTCTTCATCACAATTTGCCTGCTGGCATACTAACATTATATCATCCTCTGAAAATATGGGCACTTCAAGTTCTTTTTCTTCAAAGCTTTCTGCAATTACCTGAAATATTGAATTTTCCTTTGACTTCATTTCGGTAACAGATGGTTTTGGAATGATTATCTCTTTTTTATCAGTCTTAATGATTACTTCTTGTACATTTGGGACTTCTTCCATATCAAGACCCATCTTGTCCATCATTCTTCGCATTTGGCGATTACCTCCACGCATCATGCTCATCTACCCTCTGGCTGACTTTTTAAACTATCTCTGACTTTTACCGCGACACCAATTGATTGCTCCTTCATCATCTGCGAAGATAGAACAGCTTTTCCAACCGCAATAACTTTCTTCTTGTACAAGATAGGAACTTCACTTTGGATCTTGATGTTTTTACCACACCAAACAACATGACCACAAAATACAGATTTTCCGTCTTCTACAAATGGTTTTGATTCTTCATCAATCTCAAGACAGTTTTCTTTGAATTTCTTACTCTTCATGAGAATTTGGGCAAAATATGGTGTTATTGCTAATCCTCCATCAATGCGTAATGTACAGAGAAGATTTTGTTTATGATATACTTCACGAATTCGTCCAGTCCTCTTTGAGAAGAAAAATTCTATCTGTTTCGGAAGGTATCGAGATACTCCAGAGCCAAATAGTGCATCTATTGTATGTTTTAGCTTTAGAATTGGATCCACTCAGATGATTAGTTGGATTTCTAAATATTCGTTGATACCATACTATAGAATTCAGTTCATCTATATAGAACAAAAAAATGACTATAGTTATGTCATCTGGTGAAGAAACTAGGAAAATACAGTTTACAGGTAAATCCACCTACATTATTTCTCTGCCAAAACAATGGATTACTGATCTAGGTCTAAAGCAGGGAGATCAAGTTTCAGTAGGTCGAAAAGGAATTTCCAGCTTGCATGTTACACCATATAATACTAGAAAAAAAGATCAGGAACAAACTGCTACAATAGAAATTGAACCAAAGGAAGAAACATCAACTGTAGTAAGAAAATTAGTTTCATTATACTTTCTTCATTTTAAAACAATTACCATAAAACCTAAGGTAGGACGAATTACACCATCACAAAGAATTGGAATTCGAAATGCCGTTAAGAAAATTTTAATGGGTACTGAGATAACTGCAGATTCCTCAGATGGCATAACTGTTCAAATTCTAATTAATTTGGTTGAACTATCAGTTGATGCTGCCTTCAAAAGAATGATGTTGTTAGCAAAATCAATGCTGGATGATGCACTACTTGCGGTAAAGGAAGGAAATGAAGAGCTTGCAAAAGAAGTGATCAACAGTGATGATGATGTGGATAGATTTGGATTTTACATCACTAGACAACTTGCAATTGCAATTGAAAACGACCACATGTTAAAGGAAATGGGATTTGATAACGCGCGTGATTGCCTTGGTTACAGGGTAGTTGTCAAAAACGTGGAAAGAATGGGCGATTATGCAGTAAGACTATCGCAAGATGTTTTGGATTATAAAACTCCAATACAAGGCAAGAATTTTGATAGAATACAGGAAATGAATAGTTATGCAATTTCAGTAATGGATGATGCATGTCTAGCCTTATTCAAAAAAGATTATGACCAAGCAGAGAAATCAATTGAAAGTGCAAATAATATACAAAAATATGAAAAAAGAATATTAGATAATTTGAAAACAAGTAAAGATGAGGAGGAAATTTTTAGAGTTAGAAGAATTGTGGAAAATGTAAAAAGAGTTGCAGAATATGCAAGCGATATAGGTGAAATTGTTCTAAACATGAATATAGAAAAAATACTCAAAAAGCCAAAGATGTAGAGTTTTTGTGATGAACACGGCGGTTTTAGTTACATATGAACAAGATGACATAATTGATGAGGCAGTTGCACTTTGTGAATCAGCTAACTACAAAGTAAAGCATGTTATGAAACAGGGTTTTCTGCAGAAACAAAAATACGGATTAAGCAGTGGAAAAATTGAGGACCTTAAAGAGATTACATCTAGAGTAAAACCAGATGTAGTAGTTTTTGATGAGGTGCTAAAACCTAGTCAGAACTATAACCTAGCATCTGAGTTGAAAATGGAAATATTGGATAGAGAGGCCTTGATTTTACAAATATTTGAGAAAAGATGTTCCAGTGCAGAGTCAAAACTTCAAGTCCAACTAGCACAAGCACGTTATGAAATGTCTAGAGCCAGAGAAAGAGTAAGGCTTGCGAGAGAGGGAGAACAACCAGGGTTTATGGGTCTTGGAACATTTGAGGTTGATGTATACTATAATGAAATCAAAAGAAGGATGGTTAACATAAAATCAAAATTAGCAAAATCTGGAAAACAACGCCAACTTCATAGACAAGCAAGAAAACGGCTTGGTTTTAAAACAATCTCACTGGCAGGATATACTTCTGCCGGTAAAACTACATTATTCAACACATTAACAGGAGAACAACAAGAAAAAAATGATGAGTTGTTCACGACTCTTTCAACTACTGTACGAAGAATGACAATAAACAAAGAAGTTGCATTGATTTCAGATACTGTAGGGTTTATCAGCAAATTACCCGCATATATGATTGAAGCATTCAAATCAACATTAGAAGAACTACTGTACACTGATACAGTAATAGTTGTTATTGATGCTAGTGATCACTTTGATGAACTACGAAAAAAATTCAAAAGTTGCTATACGACACTAAATGAAATTGGTGTAGAGGTAGATAAGATGATTTTCGCTTTAAATAAATCAGAATTGTTAGATGAGGATGAAATTTTAGATATAGTTGATTTGCTAGAATTGAACAGTAAAAAATGGATTGATATTTCTGCATCCACACAAAAAAATGTGGACAAACTTAAAGAAATAGTTGGTAATGTTTTTCGAAATGATATCTCACATGAAAAAGATGAAGTTGGAGTAAAAACTTATGAAAATTGAAGTTTTAAGGATTGGGCAACGTATTGTTAGGGATGATCGTGTGACTACCCATGTCGCATTGGTTGCAAGATCATTTGGTGCACATAAAATCTATATGAATGAAGTAAATCCCGATATCGAGAAAACTATTTCTGATATTAACAAAACTTGGGGTGGAAATTTCAAAATTGAAATTATCTCTGATTGGAAGAAAATTATTAGAGAAAGAAAAAACACGGGGGTAAAAATTGTCCATCTTACAATGTATGGTCAAAATATCAATAATATTGAAGCCAAAATTAGAAACGAAGATAAAATTTTGATTGTAGTTGGGGCCGAAAAAGTTCCACGGGAGATATACGAATTAGCGGATTATAATATCGCAGTGGGAAATCAACCACACTCTGAAGTAAGTGCATTGGGTGTATTATTGGACCGTATTCAACAGGGAAAACAGTTTGAATCAAAGTTTGAGAATTCTGAGAGGGTGATAATTCCTCAAGAGCATGGCAAAAATGTTATGGTGAATAAAACAACTGATTAATAATGGAAAATGAGGATTATTCATATTGATTGATAAATACGAGGATCCGTTTGTGAAAATTTCCTATATGATTGGCGGTGATGAATATCTAAAGGTAGCAAGATCATTATTAAAATCACAAGATGCAACAGATGAGGAGATTGCCAGTTCAACGGGTTTAAGAATTAATATGGTCCGAAAAGTTCTCTATGATCTTTTTGGCAAGGCACTGATTACTGGAGTTAGAGTGAAAGACGAAAGAAAAGGTTGGTTTGTTTATCGTTGGCGTTCTAGACGTGATGAAGTTGAAAGTTTTATCGAGAATCAGAAAAAAAAGATTGGTGATAGATTACAACAAAGATTAGACTATGAAAACTCGTCACAATTTTATCATTGTGGAAACAATGATTGCCCAAGAGTAACTTTTGAAGATGCACTTGAAGAATTTTTTAAATGCACATCATGTGGGGGAGTTTTAAATCTGAAGAAAAATGAGAAACTGCAGAAGGCGTTTGCTAAGCAGATTGATAAAATAAGAAAAGAAACGCAAGTCTAGTTTTCATAGTGCAGTATAATTTCATTGTTCATTCTTCTAGTACTTTTTAATTTCAGTTTTGTTGATTTCGCGATTGTTGAAAATCCATCACCGTCTACCAAGGTTGTAGAGGTTATACCACCTACAAGATAAGGTGTGATAGTAATCATAGCCTCATCAACTAGATTTTCTTTAACAAATGACCAGTTTGTTTCACCACCACCCTCAACTAGAATTTTTTTTATGCCTTGTTTTCTTAGTACAGCAAGTAATTTTTTTATGTTTACGTGCTTTTTCCCACAAATTATAATCTTAACAGGAAGTTTTTCTAACCTTTGTAAATTTTTTTTGGATACACTTTCTCCTACTGCAATAATTGTAGGTATTTTTGAACTAGTTCTTAAAATTCTGGAATTGTTTTTGATTGTCGCATTTGAATCAAGAATTATACGTGTTGGGTTTGTTTTCTTCTGATGATGCACAGACAAAATTGGATCATCAAATTCAGCGGTATTTTTTCCTATAAGAATTGCATCAACTTTTCCTCTTAGTTTATGAACTCGATTTTTATCCGCTTTTGAGGAAAGTTTTGAATCACCAGTATGTGTTGCTAATTTTCCATCTAAAGTGATTGCAGCACTAAATATTACATGTGGTCTAAATCTTCCCATGAACTATATCGCCTCCAATCATTACAGCCTGAATCGAATTTTCGTTTGCTCTATGAACAATAGATGCGTGTGGGTTTCGCAAGGGATCAAGATCTAGGTCATTCTTTTTAATAAAAACGGCATCAGCCAAGTATCCTTCTTTGATACATCCAATTTTTTTGTTTAGTATTTTTCCTGCATTAACAGTAGCCATTTTTAGAATATTTTTTGGTTCAATGCGTTTTTGATGAATACCCATAGTTATTTTCCATAAAAAGTCCATTTCCCTGAATAAATCAGGGGAATTAATCATTACGTTATCAGTTCCAATTGCTACATTACAATTCATTTCCATCATTTGAAGAACATTTGGAATTCCTTCAGCTAAAGACGCGTTCGCACGAGGACAAACAACTATGCCTCTTGTTTTTTTGGATGCCATGTTTAGATCACTTTTTGATGCGTATGTCATATGCACAAGAAAATCTGGTTTTAATAACATGGAACGTACTGGCTCGGTTTTTCTTGTAGCTTGCTTTGATTTCAAGTAACTCTGCTTTGTTTCTGCGCAATGTATGGCACGAATCTTTTTTGTTTTAGAAAAATGTCTCAGAGAGGAATCGCTATTTTCATTTGAACCACTGATTCCTATTCCATCACAATTTTCTAACAACATATCCATCTGGTTTTGATATGATTGTGGGATTGATGTGTTCCTTTTGATCTGTTCTTTTGATTGATAGTATTCGATTCTACCTAGTACTATAGAACGAATTGGTATATTTGATAATGCCTTTTGCATAAGCAAAACACCATCTAATCCACCTTCTCTAAAATCAACAAATGTTGTAATTCCTTTTTTTAGCATAGATTTCACAGTTTTTCTCATATAGTGAATAAGTTCTCGTGGTTCAGTTTCTTTGAGAATTTTTTGTTTAATTCCAAAAATAGGATTGATTTTAGCATCTGGATCCTTATCCAGAGCTATATCTTTTGCAATTGAATCACCAAGGTGTGTATGTGAATTAATTAAACCCGGAATCAGTAAAAGACCATTACAGTTTACAACTTTTTGTTTAGTAGATTTAATTTTAGAACTAATTTTTTGAAATTTACCATTGCTAACCAGCACATTTGTTTTTTCTATAAATTTTAAATTATTTCCATACAGTATGCTGATATTTTGTAATATCATTTAAGCTCGTAGATTTCTGGTTTCTCTTTCCCTGAATCACGAATCTCTCTAATCGTATCTAGTGACTTTGTTGCAAGCTTTACTGCATTTCTAGCAGTTTTTCCTGTTCCTATTCCACAATTTAGTTCAATTCCAAGTTCATTTTTAATTACATCAATAAATTCTTCTGCGCTCTCCTTATAGTTTGAATTAGCAACAACCATGAAGTTATCGCCGCCCATGAAAAATGAAAGTGCTTTTTTTGATAAAAAAAACTCTGACATCTTTGCATAGAGTTTGAACATTAATGATGAAATTTCATATGGTGATATTGTTTTTCCTCTAGAAGTTAGATTGTCAACATCTAGGTGCATGATTGTAATCTTTGGCTCTACTTTACCATCTATGAACCCAAAAATATTATGTTCTTCATTTAGTTTTATTCCAGATTTTTTTCCATCATATGCACTAAGATTAGCATCAAAGGGTGAATCTCCATAACCTATTGACATTGATAACTTCAAATCAAAGGATGATTCTAGTTTCTTCTGGATTTCTATATGATCCTCCAGTGTAATGCCGCTTGTAATCGCAAAAAATTCATCAGCTCTATTTGAAAAAACTAGACCATTCTTTTCAGAAAATAATTTCTGTATTTGGAGATAAAGTGATGCCTGGAGCATCTGTATTTCATGTTCTCGGTCACTTCCTAATGTAAGAGTCCAAGGACCATAACCTGTAATTTTGATAATTGTAATCTGAATCATTATTTTATCCTCTTCAATTCTTCTGCTACCTTCAAAATAGCCTCAACTGCCCTTTCTGATACAGGTCGAATTCTTGCAAACGCCTGCCTTTCAGACATTCCTGGACCAGAAATTCCCAGAGAAATTGGTTTTTGATATTTAATTGATAATTTGGAAATTCTTGCTGCAACAACATCTGCAATCACTTCATCATGCTTAGTTTGTCCCTTGATGACTGCGCCTAATGTAACAATGGCATCAATGTCTTTCTTTTGCAGTAATGTATCAATAACTAATGGCATATCAAAAATACCAGGAACTTTACACTCGTATTTTACATTCAACTTTAGCCCTTTGGCTTTTTCCAGTGCAACCTTATGCATTCTAGACGTCACTTCGTTGTTAAATTCCGAAACTACTATTGCAATATTCAAAATTAACGCACCTTAGAAAATTCATAGAGTTTCTTGCCATCGATAAAGGGAATGGCATTCTCTTTTGCATACTTCTTTGCCTTTTCAACAGACAATGCAGCATAAGTTTCTGCATCCATCATTTCACATATGGCAGAAACTGGTTGTAATTTTGCCAATTTTGTTAGGTAAATTGACATCTCAGTGTGACCCTTTCTAGATGAAAGAAGACCATCTGAAGCAAGCAATAATGGAACATGTCCTGGTGTTTTGAATGAGGAGGTAAATTGTTTTTTTGGATTATCTGAATCGCACAAGTTTGCCATTTCGTTTATGGTCAAAGCCCTATCAGTGTCAGTGATTCCGGTGTATGTTCGTTTGTGGTTTACAGATATTGAAAAAGTTGGATGATCTCCATATGGTGCTGTCCCCATTACCATGTTTTTTGAATCTGAGTCAAGATCATCAGAGTTTGCAAGTATGTTGTGCATGTATTCTAGATCTAATTTTTTTCCCAAGTCATTTGAAATTGCCAAACAAAGTAAGCCACCTGCGTGTTGTCGCATTCTTGCAACATGTTCCGGTGTACAAAATTCAGCTGCAACCATCAAATCCACTTCACTCTCTCGTCCATCTGAATCATAGATCATAACAAACTCTCCCTGTTTTAGAGAAGCAATTGCCGTATCGAATGTCATCATTAAAAATTGATTTTGAAGATATTATAAAACTTACTAAAAATATGGTAATTACTAATTTTGTGGTAATAGATTAGCCTTATTTTTTTATGTATTTCCCAAGAATGTCTGTTTCAATATTGAGTTTGTCTCCAACTTTTTTTGATTTAAAGTTAGTAACTTTAATCGTATGTGGTATCAAACAAACAGACGCAAGATCTTTTTTTGCATCAACTACTGTTAAACTAATTCCATCAAGTGCAATCGAGCCTTTTTTCACAACATATCTTACTAATTTTTTTGGAACCCTGAACCAAAACTTTACCTCTTTTGGTTTCTTTTCAATTTTTGTTAGTGTTGCTACTCCATCGATATGACCTAACACGAAGTGGCCTTCTAGTCTGTCACCAACTTTTAAGCTACGTTCTATGTTAACAGTACTTCCAGCTTTTACATTACCTAAATCAGTCTTCTTTGTTGTTTCATCAATCATTTCGAAGATGCATTTGTTCTTTGAGATTTTTGTAGCACTGAGACAAACTCCATTTATAGCAACACTCTGACCAACTTTTAATCCTCTGGCATATTTGCCAAGATCAACGGTCATTTGTATAGCACTTCTATTTTTTGGTTTTGGATTAAGTTTGGTAACTTTTCCCTCTCCAACAATTATACCAGTAAACATGATTGTTGGTTTTACAAGATCATTATAAATTAAAACTCAAATTTTCAAAAGAGCCTTTGCTCGCTTATAGTGAACTTCGTCTATCATCTTTCCATCAACAACAGTAGCACCCTTTCCTTTCTTTGTTGATTTTTCATATACACTACAAACTTTCTTAGCCCATGCAATTTCAGGCTTGCTAGGATGAAAAATTTTATGGACTGTCTTGACTTGATCTGGGTGAATCACACTTTTTCCAGCATAGCCTAGACTTTTGCCAACTTGACAATCCTTAACAAATCCATTCTTATCTTTCAAGTCCTGCCATATACCATCAATAGCAACAATACCTGCAGCAGTCGCTGCTACTGGAACCTTATATCGAGAATATTTTGCACCACGTGGGTTTCCTTTTGTATATTCTATTCCCATATCGTTCAACAAATCAAATATACCAAATACCAAAGCATCAATTCGTTTGCTTGATGAGGCTATTTCGTAACAATTTACAACTCCAAGTGCAGATTCTATCGATGGCATCAAACGAATTCCTTTGATCTTTCTTTTTTTCTCTAGTGATGAGATTGTTTTTTCAATTTTTTTAAGTTCCTTTACAGAATTTACCTTTGGAATTACAACTCCATCAATTCCTTTTTGAACAATCTCTTTGAGATCTGCCTCAACCAAACCTGACTCTGGTGAGTTTGTTCTAACAAAAACACTTGGAGAATACTTGTTTCTTTGTTTTAGTGTATTTTTTATCAAGCCTCTAGCTTTTTTCTTTTCTTTATCTGGTACTGAATCTTCAAGATCAAAACAAACAATGTCAGCTGGAAGTGATTTTGCTTTTTCTAAAAATCTTGGATTATTTCCCGGAACAAAAACTAGACTGCGAAATAGGTTTGACATTAATGATTAAGCGCCTTCAGGCTTCATTAAGATTTTGCCAAAGAACTTTCCTTGGAGCATTTTTGTATGTGCCTCTGCTGCTTGCTCGAAAGAATGAATTGAATCAATTGCTGCTTTGATTTTTCCTTGTCCCATCCAGTATAATCCTTGCTCCATCTCTGCTTTTGTTCCTTGAGTTGAACCTAAGACATTGATTCCTTTAAAGAATATGTGTCTTAGATCAATTTGTGCGTCATAACCAGTAGTGGCTCCACATGAAACTAGAGTTCCACCATATTTGAGAAGTGTAAGTTGTTTGTTGAAATGAGTTTGGCCAATGTGGTCAAATGTCAAATCAATACCAGGTTGGACACCAGTTGATTTTGCAATTTCTTTCGTAATTGCTCTTACTTCTTTGTGCCAATCATCCTTTCTGTGATCAACAGCATAATCTGCACCCAATTCTTTACATTTTTCTAGTTTATCTGGACTAGCTGTTGCAATAACTTTACAATTATACAATTTAGCAATTTGAATTCCAAAGCTTCCTACTCCAGAACCACCACCCATGATAAGAACAGTTTGTCCGGGAGTAATCTTTGCTCTTCCAACAAGCATATGCCAAGATGTAAGAATTGTCATTGATGCAGCTGCTGCTTCATCATAAGAAACCCCCTCAGGAATTTTTGAAACATTAACTTCAGGAAGGTGAATTTGTTCACTGTATGCTCCCCATAATGGACTATCATTTTTTGGATCACCAGTTTGGAATCCCCAAACTTGTCTTTTTGCACAATCAAATTCTCTACCAGAGGTACACATTTCACAAACTCTACATGCTAAGTTTGAATGTGAAACAACTCTGTCGCCTACTTTGAAACCTTTTACATCCTCACCTACTTCAATAACATCTCCTGCAACATCGGAACCTGAAACATGTGGTAGAGGGACTGGAATTGGAACTCCTCTCATTCCCCAGATATCATTATAGTTAAGAGCGGCTGCTTTATTTGTAAAAATTACCTCATTTGCTTTTGGTTTTGGATCATCAATATCCTCAACTTTTAGAATTTTAGCATAATCGTCATCAGGTGCATATTCACGGTATACAACAGCCTTCATGAATATTGTCGCCTCTTTACCCTTAATTATATTTTAAGATCAGACTCGGTTAATCTTGAAATCACGTTTGGGTTGCTGGGCTGATGATAGAATTTGTTTTAGCTGATCGTCAGAGATCTGCCCAGGAAGTTTTCCTTGTACTGAGAGATTAAGAATATAATTTTCAACTAGGTCAGCAAGGTCAGGTTTTACCATTCTTACATTGTTTAAGCGTAATCTTGCATCACCAGACAACACTTGTTTTAACATAATTTCTTTTTGTGCTTTTAACTGACTATCTTTTTCTTGAGTATTATTCTCATCATCCTGATTTGGATAGCTCATAATATCACTAGGAATAGATCTTCAATCCTGGTTCTTTCTTAATTAGCTCAGATAATATTTCAGTAGCTAATTTATCCAATTTCTGTGTTCCCTGCTTTGTTAGTATGCGTCCCTTTTTCTCTATCTTTTGAACATAGCCAAGCTTTTCTAGTCCATGAATTGCATTTCTTATAATTGCACCACTAGCATCTTTATGATGAGCAGCACCATAACCAACTGGTCTACCACCACCATACATAGAACGTAGCTCGTTAACAGAGGCAGGACCATGAAGGTATATTTTTCTTAATATTGATGCACATCTTACATGCCACCAGTCCGAATTTTGTGGTGGTTTTTCTGCATGAGTACCAGTTTTTACAAATACTGACCATTCGGGAGCAGGTATGTCTTCGTTTTTTAAAATTTCAGCTAGCTTGCTAACAAAAATATCAGCTGGTACATCATAGACTTTAGCCATTGGAGTCAAACTCGCAAATCGTCTTATAAATCAATGAGCTATCACCTTACGATATGTATGTTCACAAAAATTACATGTTATCCGAATTGACTTTAGTGGAGTTCGTCCGAGTCTTATTCTTGAATTAATTCCTGGAGCAATAAAATTTTTACATTGTTTACAAAAATTTATTCGTAATTCATAGGGCATCTTTATTCTATGATGAGTACTTATTCTTCTAGCTAAGTTAGCCTGTTTTTGAGCCAAATGAGGATTTGTTCTAGCATTTGAAATTGCATTGTTGATCAACACATGCATTCTTTCAAGTGCAATTTTTCTTTTTGCCTGTTTCATAATTTAACGCACAACACACTACTAAAAAATTGAATCTAATTGAATGCGGTCAGCGGGATTCGAACCCGCGTCACAGGGTTGGAAACCCCGAATACTAACCAGGCTATACTATGACCGCATATGTTGCAAATTTTTCTGCTGACATAAAAATGGTTTTTTACGTTCTATCCTGATGTACAGCCACTATATCCACAATCAATGCAGATATTGCATCCTTCAACAAAAATGAGTTTATTCTTACACGAAGGACATAAGACTTCTTCCCTTTCATCGTCCACATTCATCTGTGTTGGTCTAGGTGAATCTTCTAGTTTGACAGATGATAATGCGTTGTTGATTTGTGATCTGACGTATTCATTTGTAATATTATCTGAGATGAAACTCACAAGATAATTGCTTGGTTTTACCTCAAATGTTTTTGTTGCATTTTCACTTGTCATATGCAAAACTTGTTTGTGCCTCGAACCATCTCTATAAACTGTTATTCCTTTTAATCCCACTTCATGTGCCAAGAGATAAGAAGCTTTAACGTCATCAGCAGTTACATCGCTTGGCATGTTAATTGTTTTAGAAATTGCATTTCCAATCCAATCTTGCCATACCGATTGTGCTATAACATGATCAGCCCAATGTATATCCATTGCAGTAACAAAGATGTTCTGAATCCAATCTGGAACTTCAGGTATTCCTCTAACAGAACCATAGTTATCGGCTATCTTTGCAAGTAGTTCATCGCTATAGAGATTGTTTTCTTTTAAAACAGATTCAAACACTTTGTTTGTGTAAAAGAATCTGCCTACCGTTACTCTCTTTTCAAAAACAAGTGCAAAGTTTGGTTCCATTCCATTAGAGCAATCAGCTAACATAGATAGAGTACCAGTTGGTGCTACTGTTGTAGTGAGAACATTTCTGATTCCATATTTTTGAATTTTTTCAATAAGTGCATCCCAATCGTAGTAATGTTCTTTGTTTGATTTCTCATAATATCCTGCAATTGGAATCTTTCCTTCTGGATAGTCTGTTTTAGAACACAGTGGAAATTCACCACGACTTTTTGCTAGTGCAACACTTTCTTCCATGGAATAATATGAAAGTGCTTCAGCCAGTTTTAATTGAAAGTCGTATCCTTCTTTTGAGTTATATGGAATTCGAAGTTTGTATAATAGATCAGCTACTCCCATAACTCCTAGTCCTATCCTCCTAGAGTCCTTTGATGCAACATCAATTTCTGGTACGGGGTATAGATTTACATCTATAATATTATCTAAGTATCTTGTAGTTTTTCTAATAGTTTCCTCGTATCTTTGCCAATCAAATTCGTACTGACCATCAGCTGTTCTTTTGACAAGATTTGATAAGTTGATTGAGCCTAGATTACAAGATTCGTATGGGTAAAGACTTTGTTCGCCACATGGGTTAGTTGCACGGAGTGGACCTCCACGTGCCTTCTCAAATACATTGTATTTGTTGATATTATCAAAGAAGATTAATCCTGGCTCTGCACTCTTCCAAGCTGATTGAGCTATGACATCAATTAAATGATGTGCGTTTATTTCTCCAGCTGATGTGTTGTCCTTTGGAGAACGTAGTGTATATTTTCCATCTGTAGAATTTACAAGAACGTCCCAAAAATCCTTCCATACACCTACACTAACATTGAAATTTTCTAATACTCCTGGCTCTGTCTTGTTTGTAATAAATTTCTCAATATCTGGATGCCAAACTTCCATAATTCCCATGTTTGCACCTCTTCTTTTTCCACCCTGCTTTACTACTTCAGTTACAGTGTTGATTATATTCATGAAAGATACAGGCCCTGATGCTACTCCAGAAGTAGATGCAACGATCTCTCCTTCATCACGAAGATCAGAATAGTTGATTCCCACACCACCGCCAGATTTGAAAATCAAAGCAGCATCAGAGGTTGATTTCATTATTCCTTGCATGTCGTCAGGCATTCCCAAAACAAAACAAGCAGAAAGTTGACCTAAACGTCCGCCTGCATTCATCATAGTAGGTGAATTTGGCAAAAAGTCTTGAGATGTCATTAATTCATAGTATTCTGATATCCTATCCGCATAAGCATCAAATTTTTTGGATGCAAGCATGGTTAGGAGTTCCTTGAATGCTACCTTCATCATTCCTTGCTTTGCAAGATCAAGATAGCAGTTTATGAGGCATCTGAAATGCCATTTATTTAGATAATACTTGCCTATCTTGAATTTGTAGTTAAAATCATCTAGTTTTTTGAGATATTCTGCTGCTTCCTCTAGATTTTGGGATATTCCACCCTCCTTGGTGAATAGATAATTATCCCGCATCAGGTCAGAAATGCTAACTAGAACTGCGACCCTTTCAAATAATTCAGATGGCTTTTCAATGATTTCGTTCTTATTATCACGGAAAAGATAACGAGAAGCCAAAACCCTCAAACAATTAATATCGAAAGATTTTCCTACCGAATCAAGTGTTTTAGTATTTAATACTTTCATCTTTTCTTCTCTAATCTTCCTACGTTCATGGCGATACAGGATATAGCTCTTAGCAATATCGCTATGACCTTGATCGATTAGGGTTGATTCCACTAGATCCTGAATAGATTCTACACTTGGAGGGTTATTTGCTGAAAATCCATGCTCAGTTAATTTGGCTAGTACGCCATCGCAGAGTTGTGCCGCGATTTCCTTATCTGGATTATTTGAAGCTGAAAATGCCTTATGAATTGCAATTAATATTTTGTCTCTGTTAAAGTCTGAAACTGATCCATCCCTCTTCCTAACTTGTGAAATAGAATGCTCTACCTGAGATTTGTTGTCTGCCACAATACTCCCCGCATACAGTGAGAATAATGAGCATATAACTTCTCTGCAAAAGTATTTTTGATCTAAGATCTAATTTGGGTGAATTTTTTTAACAAAATTTCAAATTTGTAGATCAGCGATCAACTGCAATAAGACACTGGATCTTTATATGATATAGGTAGATTTGCAACTGGGGCATTTCTCGGCAAGTTTGGAGTCCTTAAATCCACAATTTCCACAGGTTGGTACTTGCATAATTGGCTTGAATGAGTTAGTAATGCTAGATGCTTTCTCAATAACTTTTTTAATTTTATCTCCATCAGTTCCTCTTCCCATCATAATCTGTACGAACAAATTACCATCAAGAATCTTACTAATCCTATTACATTCTGTGATCTCTGTACTCTTTCCAGTCAGGTTTGATAATGTATCAATATCAAATTCCATTCCTTCTGAATATGTTTCACTATTGGAAATTTCTTGTACAGAGTTTTTTCCATATTTATCACCGTCTAGAGAAATAAATCTGTCAGAGCCATCACTGCTAGTCATTCCAACAATTACATCAATTCCAAGTTCTTTACCCTTCTTTGAAGCAATATCTACAGCAGTTTCTACTACTTTGTGTAGAATTTCTTGTCCTTCTTTATTATCTTTGAATCCAAGTATACCATAAACTGCATTCTGTAAACCCACTAGGTTAACCACTAAAGATACCGTACCACGTTGCATATATTGTGTGTTAGCAGCAAGTATTGGATTGACTCCTAGTCTGATAAGATTAGAGATGGTTTTGTTGCGTAAAGCCATAGCAGCTAAAGCAGGCTTCATTAACAATGCAAGTCTTGCTCGAAAATAAGTCTCATCTTTATTTGATTCGAATGCTAAACGTGGAAGGTTAATAGATAATGAACCAAGATGCAGTACAGTAGAAGTTGGATTTTTTTTACAAACAATTCCCTTTTGGGAGATATTATGTTTCGTAAACATGACTTTGCCTCCAAGAGAAATAATTTCGGATATTATAGATGATACATCTGTGA
Source organism: uncultured marine group I thaumarchaeote (assembly GCA_902590655.1). GTDB lineage: Archaea > Thermoproteota > Nitrososphaeria > Nitrososphaerales > Nitrosopumilaceae > Nitrosopelagicus. The sequence goes on along the minus strand of CACIXQ010000010.1, from coordinate 5,459 downwards.
TTTTCCCTTTCTCATAATCAATAACAAGACCGATCCTTGGGACTGGTGTAAGTTGTGCATACGTTTTGTATGCAGAGAGTACAGTTTTTACAATTTTTTGATCTGTTCCCAGTGGAATTCTAAATGAGACTACTGTTGAAGCTCTACTATACCCTACAGTTGTAGAAGATGTTGTAAAGGAATCAACAAGTTTGTTTTCAAGTTCAGATAAATCTTTTGAGTGTTTTGAGAGTAATGGAACTAGGTCATCCATAACTACTTCCTGAGAAGCCTCTTTTGAAATGAGTGCAATAATTATGGATAGCGCAGAAGATAGGTTACCTAATGTTTTAACTGATGGAATTCTACAGACTCCGAGTGACTTCCCTTTAAGATCAAGGCCGTCCTCAATCAGTGTCTTTACATTTATGAATATAGTATCTGGTAGGATTGACCATAATCCAAGATTAGTGATATGAAGATCGGCTGATAAATGCGCATCTGCTATATCCTTTGGAAGTGTGCTTGTAAGAAGATGCTCAGCAAATACAGTTTGGCCAGTCTTGAATAATAACCCCTCAGCTCCATTATCTACGTTTTCTGCATTTGATATCATTTCTTGCACTTCAAAAGTAGGCAGCCCAACTCGTGCTAGTTTGTGTCTATACTCTTCATGCCCATGTTCTAACAGCACTGAATTAACCAACTCACGAATGAGAGAACCAGTAAGATATGCAGTCTGGTATTTGTAAATACGGTTTTCAACTTCCTCTGTTATTTTTTGTGCCAATTCCAGCGGTAAGCTGCCCTCACGAACTAGCGATTGAATTATTTTCTGAGAATTAAACTCCTCAATTGAATCATGTGATGTTCTTACATACATTTTGCCGCTTTCAATAATTGATCGCTCTTCAATCTGTCTTGCAAGGCTTAGGACAAGTTTGCCCAGATTTGTAATTGTGTACCTTCTTTCGGATTTGTTTAAAGCTACAAGAGATTGTCTCAGTAATTTTCTTAGATGATATGCAAACTTTCCACTCTCTTTCTTTGATTTAAATCCAGCCAGAGATTTTAATTCGGAATAGGTAAGTGGTCCTTTTGAATTGAGAATTCTTAATATGTCAATTCTGTTTGGGCTAGCCATAACAGAAAAGATCATCCTTACACGTTTGGATGTAGATTGTAATACTTGATTGCCTGATGGTTCTTCATCTAAACTAAGTTCATCATCATCAATATCACCTACATCATCTAGATCCATATCAGATTCAAGATCTAGATCCTCCTCTAGTTCTAACTTTTTTTTACTCCCCAACAAAATTATTAATAAAAAAAGAAGTAATTAAGGTTTGTAAAATGATCAGAATTTTTTTGACATCAATATTTACAGCAAAAAACTGAAAATCCAGTTATTTCCTTTCTACATCTAGCGAAAATTCAGTTGTTGAAAGTGTCTGTCCACAAGCTGGACATTTATTATTATAATGTTTTAGAACATCCTTTACAGACTTGAGCATCTGCATGGTAGAGATCTTCTCACCACATTTTCCACAGCTTATATCAACAGACATGAATCAAATTACGGTGCTAAATCGTATTAAATTTTAAAAAATTTTTTTTCATAATATACTAAAAATGATTTACAGTTTTTCCAAAACTATACCACGGTCGTCAAAACCAACCACCTTTAATGTTGTACCAATAGGCAGATCTTCTGGTTTTGATATATTTGCTAAAAATCCTGAAATCCTCAAATCAGAATTATCGATGCTAAGAACTACCCAAGCATATGGCGCATATTTTTCAAATCCAGATGGAGGAACTGTCATAATTGTATATGTCTCAGCTTTGCCATGACCCTCTAACACAAAATCCTCAAATCCTCGCTTTCCACATTTTTTACAAAAGTATACAGTAGCTAAAGATAGATCCTCACAATTAGTGCATTTGTGAGCTAGAATCTTCCCGTCCTTGGCATGCTCTATAAAATCCTGTTTTTCACTCAATTTTATACACTTTGAAAAATATGAACTGCACAACTTGCACCAGTTGCACCAAAGTTTTGAGTTAATCCAATTTTTGCATTCTTGACAGTTCGCTCTCCCGCTTTTCCAGTTAACTGATCAAAAACTTCGGCTACCTGTCCTACACCAGTTGCGCCAATTGGATGTCCCTTTGATTTTAGACCGCCAGAAGGATTAATTGAAATTTCACCATTAAGTTTGGTTTTACCTTCTCTAATAGCCTCTACACCCTTTCCCTTTTCAAAGAAACCAATATCCTCACTATCAACAACTTCAGCTATAGTAAAACAATCATGAACTTCCGCAAAATCAACATCCTTTGGAGTAATTCCAGCCATTTTGAATGCAGCTTCAGCAGCTATTTTTGTGCTAGGTATTGTGGTGAGATGTTCTCTTCCTTGCAACGCTGCAGGTGATCCACCTCTACCTGAACCAAGAACTTCAATATAGTCACCACCGTGTTCTTTAGCAAATTTTTCATTACACAATATCACTGCACTAGCTCCATCAGAGAATGGACAGCAATCATAAAGTTTTAGCGGACTTGCAACCACTGCGGAACTCATCACATCATCAACAGTGATCTTTTTTCTAAGATGTGCCTTTGGGTTTAGTAATCCGTTATCATGATTCTTAACAGCCACTTGTGCAAAATCTTCTTCTGTTGCATTAAACTCGTTTATGTAAGCTCGAGCCATTGATGCAAATAATCCTGGAAAGGAAGCACCAGCCTGACCTTCATAAAAAAAATCTGAGCAATATGAAAAATAAGTTGTTGTCCATTCTGTACCGGTATGTGTTACCTTTTCAACTCCAGTTACCAGTGCAACATCATAAAACCCTGCTGCAACATTTGCATACGCTTCCCTAAATGATACCGAACCGCTTCCACATGCTGATTCGATTGAAAGTGAAGGTCGATCTGAAATTCCAAGATTACTCATTACCACAGGTCCTAGGTGTACTTGTTTATCTGCTACACCAAAAACGTTTGAGATGTAACCAGCTTTGATATCTTTCGATTCTATTCCTGCACTTTCAATTGCACCAACTGATGCTTGAAGAGTGATGTCAGAAATGCTGTCGTCTAATTTACCATATTTAGTGCTACCAGCACCTAAAACACAAACTTTCTCCATAAAAAATTCTGACAAACTCCTTATAAAAATTCTTCATATGTTTTGATAAGGACAAAGCTTTACCTAATACTATGCAAAAAAAAAATAATCTTTCCCAAATTATACAAAGACCAAGATCACAAAATATGGTAAGACCAACAAAGAAAAAAATTAATGATTTAAAAAATGAATTAACACAATACCTTGATTCAAATGGTTACCTTTCTTATTCTGCCAAAAAGAGAAAATACATAATTTTAGGTACGAATTCGCCAAAAGATGGTATAGTTGAATGTCCACAATGTAAGATCGGACAATTAATGATCATAAGATCGCCAATTACTAAAAAGCGGTTTATTGGATGTTCCAATTATAATAATGGATGTAAGGCTTCATCGCCTTTATTACAAAAAGCTAGATTACGTGCAACAAAAATAAAATGTGAGTTTTGTAAATGGCCTATTGTAGTATTCAGATATAACAGAAAGCAAAAGTGGTCAAAACAATGCTCAAATTTTAAATGTAAATCAAGAAAAACTAAAGTCTAAAACTAGAATACAAGTCAGTCCTACGATTTTTTAATAAGGGTAATTTTTTTCTAATATTCTTAATAATTGAAATAGATATGTTGACGTAACCAATTCCTTGTCGCTTTTTCATATCAAGTAGTATTCTACCATAAGGATCAACTGCCAAACTCCTTCCTGAGTAAATATGACCAAGATGATCAGGTGCAATTACGTAACATCCATTTTCAATTGCGCGTGATTTGTTTAATGTAAGCCAATGTTCTTCCTTCATTGGACCGTTAACCCATGCAGATGGAGCAATTAGTATTTCACTTCCTGATGAAGCAAGTGCTCTAGATAATTCAGGAAATCTAAGATCGTAACAGATTATCATTCCCAATTTGCCTACTGATGTTTTTGTTGGTAGAGGAATTGTTTTTCCAGCTACCATTTTAGCTGATTCCTTGAATCCAAGCGCATCATAAAGATGAGTCTTCCTATATTTACCAATAATTTTTCCATTTCTATTTACTATGAATGACGTATCATATACGCGATCTTTTTTCTTGCTTTTTTCAAGCATTGTTCCAACTACAATTATAGAATTTTGTTTTGCACACTCTGATATAGCTGATACAAAATTACCATTGATCGTTTCAGCTTGTTGTGCAACTTGTTTGGCAGATTGTGACGCTGGTGTAAAAAACATCATATATTCAGGAAATGCACAAAGGTCTGCATGATTCTTCGCAGCCTGTTTGATATATCTTAAAATCTTTGGAAGGTTTTTTGTCTTATCAGTTGAAGCTTTGAATTGTACTATTGCAATTTTAGACATAGGCGTCATAACATTGATCAAAATAAAAAGATAGTTAGAGTTGGCTTCCTGCTAAAAACCAATTCTCTTTTGGATTCTCTTTAAAGACCACAATTACTTGATCCTCTTTGGTCTTTAAAATCTCAGCAGCAGACTTTGTTACTACCTTGGCAAAATCATCTTTTTGTTGTTGAGTTCTACCAGGATACATTGACACTGTAATCAGCGGCATGATGATTTTTTTCTAATGGATAATTTAGCAGTTATTATCTATAATCCCCTCTATAGCCATAGCGTGTTCCATAGGTAAACTGCGAACCATGAGATTTTCTGTATATGTAGCCAACCGCAAGTCCCAGTGCGAAGCCACCAATGTGAGCAAGATAAGCAACTCCACCTCCTGCAACACCAAATCCCCCTATGAAAAATGGTAATAAGTTTTGAAAAATCAACCAAAATGGAAGAAAGTACATAGCCTTGATGTGAAGCATTCTCCAGAAAAATCCCAACATCAAAAATGTCTTAACTTTTGCATGTGGAAATATTACAAGATAAGCTCCTAACACGCCAGATATTGCACCAGATGCACCAACTGCTGGAATACCAGTTGATGTATCGCCCATGACGTGAATTAACCCTGCACCGATTCCCCATAACAAATAGATTCCTAGATATTTTACCCGACCAAACTTTGCTTCAATGTTATCACCAAAGATCCAAAGAAACAACATGTTTCCACCAAGATGCATCAAACCTCCATGCATGAAAGTAGAAGTCAATAAACTAAGTTCTGGAATTGCAGGGCAACTAACTATGTCAACTCCCGTGTTAATTCCACTTATTTCTCCAGTAATGCAACCAGGAACTGCACCCCAATTCAAGAACATATTCATTGCTTGACGATTACTAAATTCAAAAAATTGTCCAGTAACTGCTACTTCAAAAAAGAAAATAATCACATTGATTGCAATCAAAGCGTATGTTAGTTTTGGTTTGAATCCTGGTGGATGAG
>CACIXQ010000009.1 GCA_902590655.1 uncultured marine group I thaumarchaeote | reverse complement strand
AAAGATTAATGAAATAATACAATAGTAAAAACAGGTTTATCTAACTCCATACTATCAGAATATCATGACCGCTCCTTACGACGATTCGACACAAAAAGAATGGAAGGAAAGAAAGGACAGAATCGATGGCTACTACCGCGAGATGGGTCAGGTTGGTACGCCCAACAAAGAAAAAGTCAGCTCAATAATTGTTGCAAATTCAGGAGATAGACTGGTTGTTCAGTTTAGTGATGGTGACGGAATATTATATGAAATAATTGAGGATCTGGTAAATCCTTTGAGAATGGTTCAGACCTTATCACACGACGATATTGAAAAATTTAAGAAATTAACAAAGTAGAATTAATTTAGCGACTGGATATATTCTTGAAGCTTTTGCTTCTTTTCTTCAAGTGTTAGAGGAAGATATTCCTGGAACATCTGTTTCATCTCTGTCTTCTTTTGTGCCTTTTCGTCATCAGACATTGTATCCCATTGCATCTTCATCTGCATAAAGTGAATAATCATGGTGGCTCTGTCCTGTATTGATAATGATTTGTATGCTTCACCCATCTCCTTGAACTGACGCTTCTTCTCTGCTATCTGCTCGTCAGTCATTCCCTTGTAGTAGTTTTTCATTTTTTCATTGTATTTTTCATTTGAAGCTTTCTTGTGGCTGTAATCCTTTTTTATCATATCAGAGACATAGAGTGTCTCGCCGTTTCCTGCGTCAACTAGTACTTTGTAATATCCATGGTCTTCAGTAATCAACATGACTTTGTGGACAAGAAATCCATTGACATTTGACAATTTTGCATACATTGCCTTTCCATCCGAAACAGAATTCTCACCAACTGCCATTGCAACAGATAGAGCAATTGTATTTTTTTGATTAAAGTCATCTCCAGATGAAATAGGAATAGTTCCTTGTATTTCCGGGTAGTTGAATTTGTCCCATTCTGCAAAGGCGGGAACTGTTAGAATTGATATTGAAAACGCGCCAATTACTAAGATTGCTGCAATTGTAATTTTTGCCGTATACTTCATGATTTACCAGTTTTTGTATTATATAAAAAACAATCCTATAACTTGTTCATAGAGGTAACTTGACTAGTGTAACCATCGAGGTAGTTTCTTTATTGCATGGGATACAGAAACTTTTCCAGGTCCGGCAACTATCACAACTAAACATGATGCAAGTAATATTAGATCAAATTCAAATCCTCGCTCTCCGGTTAAACTGCCAGCTTGTTTGACAAAGAATATTGCACCAAGCATGACTATCGCAAGTAGGGAAGCAGACATCCTTGTACAAATTCCTATTAGGAGTAGTATACCCGGAACCATTTCTGCTAGTGCAATTGGAATTTGCATCTCAGCAGGAAGTCCAAGACCTCCTGTCAAAAATCCGACAAAGCCCTCATTAAACTTGCCAGCTCCATGCACGATGAAAATTACGCCAATTGCTGCACGCATGCCCATGTTGGCAATGTCATGAAGTTTGCTCTGGCTTAGACTTGCATCCATACTCAATTTTTTTTTAATGTTATAATAAACTAAATGGTTGTATAATCAAACTTATTTTGATTCTGATTCTTTACGCTTCTTTCTACCAATCATAAAGAGAACCCAACCGCCAGCAAGACATGCGACACATAAGATAGCGATTAGCTCATTCATGATCTAATAAAACATGAAGTTATGTTATTTTTAATTTCTTTTATGACTTTGAAAACATTCGCTACAATAGACTGGCTTGTCTCCTTTTGGCTCGAATGGAACTTCACATTCCTTACCACAATCCCCACAAGTTGCCTTGTGCATTTCTCGTGGTCTTCGGTTAAATCCACCTCTTCCGCCAGAGCCACCTCTGCCACCAAATCTTCCGCCACCTCTGCCACCTGAGCCTCCTCTGCCACCAAATCTTCCGCCACCTCGGTTTTGTGGTTTATGTTTCTGGAAGCAGTCACCACAGTAAACTGGCTTATCCTGTCGTGGCTCAAATGGAACTTGGCATTGTTTGCCACAATCTCCACAAGTGGCATCGTGCATTTCTCGGTCTCCTCTATATGACATATTCTTATGGATTTTAACTTCCACACCGTTAATTATACTTAGAGGAAGAAACCACAGTAATCATGCAAAAATCACTCTCTATCTCTGAGTTAAGCAAGATTTTAGAGACGACAAATGAACGTGACTTGTTCATAGTAGGTCATATCTATATTGAAAACACAATAGATAGAATCTTAGAAAAACGATTCAATATCCCTTCAAAATCAATTGATAGTACGCGGTTTACAACAGATCTCAAAATGGACATATTATCAGAATCTGGTCTGATCAAAGGTAACATCAAAAAAAACATCGGATTGATAAATAGTATCAGAACTAGGTATGCGCATAAGTTGGAACCTAATGAGCAAAGGATTGGCAATTACATCAGGGAGTTAAACTATCTTGGTCATACACCAAAGATAGGTGGAAGTAAAAAATTTGAAAAATACAGGCAATGCGTACTAAAAACATACTCAGCTTTAGATAAAATAAAAAACAGATGAGAAGTAATGTCTGACGAATCTGAAAGAATTAAGGAAGTAAGGCAATACATCGACACGACCATCACTGAGATTGATGATCATACTGAGAATATGGAAAAGTTGTTCAAGATAGACAAGAGTAAGGACAGAGAACTGTATGAGATCATCATCAACTCGTACGAACGACACAGAAATACATTAAAACGGATTCAGAAAATGGTCGAAGGCGGTAAAGTAGAGAGTGGTCTATATACGCTTAGTACAAAGTCAGAGATAGATATGATCAAGGAAAGGCTTGAAAAACTAGAAAATGCCAAATAATAAAACACACTAAATGCGGAGTATCATATGTGGTATCTTTGGGCTATGATTGGTTGTGCTGGGCTTTGTTTAGGCATACCATTGTTCCTTGTTTATTGGTCTGATAAGAAAAAGAAAAGGGCATTTGAGAAAAAAAAGAAAAGTTCAGACGATATGAGTGATTTGGATCATTATTGAGATTAATTCATAAACTCGGTAATCTCAGTAAAAACATGTCTGACTCTATTGCCTCTGAGCTTTTGCAAAAATGGGCAAGTACAGTAAAAGACGGTGACGCAAACCAAGTTGTCAACCTTTACCATGGAGATGGGATATTGCTTGGAACATTTTCTAACAAGGAAAGAGTTGGACATGGACTCATTCTTGAGTATTTTGAGAACTTGTTAAAATCTCCTGTAGAAGTAGAGATTGTATCGGAGCATCCTATTGCTTTTGAGTCGGCTGCTGTAAACTCTGGTCTTTACAACTTTATAACAAAAGGCAAGACAATCAATGCAAGGTTTTCGTTTGTTTATCAGAAAGATAATGACGAATGGAAGATTGTTTCACACCATTCTTCAGTAATGCCTGAAACTGATTAGATTATACTTAAAGGAATAAAATATTTCATTATATTATGGGATTATTTGGAAAATCTAAAGAAGAAAAAATTGCCGAATTTAAAGAAAAACAATCTATGTTGAATGGCAAGGAGCTTAAAAAACTCTTAAAGATCTTTAAGGAAAATCGAGACGAAATAGAAAAGCGTACAGGCAAAAGACCAGAGATAGATGATACTACAAAACTGTTTATGCAAAAAGTTCTAAACGTCTGGCTATCTGAGGGGAAAGACATTGACGATGAAAAGTTTTGGAATGCAGTGGATTATAACAAACAGTTTGATTATCCTGTTGAATACTACGAAAGACGAAGCAGAAACTAGCTAAATATTCCTAGACTTTACCGAATGATAGTTCTGTTTCCTGATTCTTATTTTTTAGTTCCTGAACTTTTTCTCTCAGTTTGCGAATTTCAACTATGTCGTATGGTCTGTTGAATTCTACCTTATGAAGCTCATGTTCGAGTTTGTCAAGTTCATCATGGTCTGCCATGAAAAACCTAACTAGTGCCTCTATTTATAGAAAATGAAATGAAAAAATCTGAGCTTAGAGAACTAGTTACCAAATGGAAGGATCTAAAAAGAAAGTCAAAAAATCATGATAATTCTGAGGAGATCAAGATGGTTGAACATCGATATTATCATGAAACTGGTAGAAGACTTGAAGATGAACTTGATGGAAAGGGGTTGTATGATCTTTATCGCCATACGACAAAACTGATCAAATGACTAGATTTTTGGACTGTCTGTAGGAATATTTTCTATAAAGTAATACTCAACAAATCCACCAGTTAATAATAGACCTACCAGAATAGCAATTTCAATCCCAATTATACGATAATCTGGACGAATAGGCATTCTTTTGATCATCTTATGGAATATCATGTAGCTACGTGACATTGCGATAGAATAGGCTGCAACCTCCATTAATCCAAAGGGAGACATGAATAGGATAGTCAGAGATGGGACATTTGCCAACATTGGGCTGGCATCCTTTAGAACTGAAAATGCTATTCCCGTAGAAAAGGCAGCAAACGCACCCCATGCTATGCCAAATCCCGGAATGAACATTGGCAGTGCAAGTGTTGTATTATGTGAAAATATCCCAATTGCATCAATATTACCAATCAACGTTTCGAATTGTTCAAGAATTATTTTGCTCTCTTCCTCAGAAACCTTAACCTCCGCACCAATTGCAAATGATGCAGAAAAAATTCCAAGAAAGACAAAGAATAAAACAATACGGTTAAGCATCTGTCAAACAAAAATCATTAGAACAATTGAATGTTTTCAAGAAAAGAATTACCACTTGAAGACAGAAAAAAATCTGCCTTCACGGTATTATAGGGTTTGTTCTTGGGCGTTAATTCTAGAATTTGCCCCGCGTTACCCTCAACACGCTTGATAACATTACGTCACTCTAGTATATAGATGCGATCTATAATTTCTATATAGGATAGGCGTGAGATGAATAAATTCTAGTTTTTTTATGAGGTATTCATAGAAATAATCATGAATTCAATCTGCCCAAAATGTAAAAGAGATCTAAGATTACATACACGAAAAGAGTTAGTGAAGTGTTCTTTGAAATATTGGGTGTCAGATTGGAAGAAGGAGGATTAAAAATTATGAAAATAGTTCATGCAAGTCCAGGTTTTGGTCTGAAGCTTACACAAGAACAAACTGTAGAGTTTCTTACAAATAAAAAACTAAATCTTCTTCTTGGCACGGTTGACAAGAACGGTGATCCATTCATACATCCTGTGTGGTTTTTGTATGAAAATGAAAATTTGTATGTGGAAACATCAAAGACATCAAAGAAAGTTCAAAATATTCAGCATAAGGATACGGTTTACTTTTGCATTGATGATGAAAACCTTCCATATAAGGGCGTTCGAGGAAAAGCTTTGGTAAAAGTTTCTACAAATGTTGAAGACAACATACCTATTGCAGAAAGAATTATGATAAAATATACTGGAGATTTAGAAAATAAAGTTGCAAAAATTTTAATGGATGGAGTAAGAGCAGGTCAATCAGCAATATTGGAAATCAATCCGTTATACTATTCTACATGGGATCACAGTGATGCTTGATCAAATTACTAGTGGTAAAAAATCTATATTGTAATTTCCAATATTTTTCAATTTGGCTTATTCTTCTTCTTCTTCCTTTTCTTCGTGGTCTGCGGTGCTTCTGTTTGGCCTAATTGGTATGTAGATTTTTGTCATTGAATATGATGTTGTGAAAATACTGATGGATAGGAGACAAGGTTATCAAAGATTGTCTAAATAGTTATTTTGAATAGATCCTTTGTAAATCAGTAATAATTTTGATACTAATCAAGTGATTTTTTTCCAATTTTGTATTAAATTCAAAGCATTGATTCTATCGCTGCTGCAAAAACAGAATATGGTTGTGAGCCAGAAAATTGCTCCCTTTTTCCATCTTCTGAAATTATGATAAATGTTGGTGTAGACTGTACACCATTTTTCACAGCTTCATCATAGTTTGCCTTTACACGATTTTTATATTTTGAAGAATCCATACAATCGTTAAACTCATCAATATTCATATCAAGTGAAAATGCAAACGAGTTTAGTCTGTCTCGATTAGCCCATCCAGTGTCAGGATGTCCATCTTGAAAAGTGTAAAGTATTTCATGGTATCCCCAGTATTGACCCTGATCTTCTGCACAATAGGATGCTTGTGCAGCCATTGGTGAGTCACGGCCCAAAAATGGAAGATCAACAAAAATCAGTTTTGCTTTTCCTGTCTCTATGTAATTATCAATAAGCGTATCTCTTGTTGTGTGGAACCAAGCATAACAAGCTTCACATTGATAATCACCAAACTCAACTACTGTAATTGGAGCACTCTCTGAACCTAGTATAGGTGAACCATTCTCAAATTCTTGCTGTGGTTCCTGTTGTGATGCAAGGAATCTATCTTGCGCCAGTTTTTGTGTTTCAAGAAGTGTAGCATAGTATGTGGAAAAGCTGATAATCACAACTGCCACAATAACAACGAATGCAACGGAAACTACAAGTTTTTTGTTCATTTTGAATTAGATTTTTTTTGCCTAAATATATCCGTGATTTTTTGCACTGCGCTATCAATTGGGCAAGATTCACAGTAAATACCATGCTGTCTCTGAAAATGTTTCTCTAGTCCTTCCTTGCTAAAAAATGAGGCATTACATTCACTACAGAGATGTTGCGATCGCGGATGACTTCCACTAGACATATCTTGGATGAGGATTTTATGAATATAAACAGTCTAGTGAGTATATTATTAGAGAATTTGGTTATTTTGTCTACAAATAATGTATTTTGACATGATTGTTATGTTCAACCTCATATCTAGTAACATGACCACAATGCGCGCAAGAAAACATTTCACCGGCACTCTTTGCTAGACGCTCAATTTTTTTACCAAAGAGAGATTTTATTGTAACAATATCTCCATTTGCAATCACACCAAAGTTACGACTTTCCCCTATCGATTCTAGGAATTCCTTGATTGATGTGATAACCTCATTTTGATCAACAGGTTCATCATCCATAATAGGAGCCAGAACAAATTGGTGTAATTTCATTGCAGGCATAGCCGCGACCTGATCTGAAACATATATCGCAAGTTCGTGAAGTATAGACTCCACATCCCTACAATCTACGGTGATCATGTGGATTGACAAGAATTAGCACCATTTATTTTTGCTGCTAACTGTATCAGTTACTAATACTTGGTCAATAGTATTCTATTCAAAGAAGATATCACTATTATCCTCCTCCAATATGTGTGAAAACCTCATCAAATTTTTCAAGTACTGAGATAAGGGAGAGAATTCAAAACAGCTGGCAAGAATATCTTTCAAAATATGGGAATCTTTTTGCATCAGATTCAATAGATGGTTCTAGCCCTCCGTCAGTTTTTGTTGGTTCATATGGTTATCCTAAGGTTGGCGTTGGACCAATGTTGCCACCTATACATGGTGATACTACATTACTTGATAAACCAGAACAGTGGATTGGAAAAAGCCTAGAAGAAATTGTGAATTTTAGACTGAATTTAGTTAGAGGAGTACAAAAAGTATCTATAGAAAAAACAGAAGGAAGATTCATTGAAAATCTTCATGAAGTTGCTATGTCTTCACGTTCAATTGACTCTAATTTAGAATTTCATAAAACTACATTTCCAACTACTACTATAGACGGACAAAACCCACCATTCGGTCCTATAGGTGATATAAAATCTGCAAAGTTTTCATCTGGAAGAGCTGAAAAAACAATTGAGCGAGCTTACTATGATCATGATCTAAAAGCAAATGATGCTGTACTTGCATTGTATAATAGTGGTATTGAGATTTCAAAAATCCAAAAATGTTTCAGTGTTGGTATGTTTGGCAAGGAAAGGAGACTTGTTCCAACAAAGTGGAGTATCACAGCTACTGACGACATTATATCAAAATCACTTGTATCTGAAGTTTTAGAATTTGAACTGATTGATTCGTGTAGAGTTTTTTCACACGATCATTTAGGAAATATATTTTCGATTATTTTATTTCCACATCGCTGGATTTTTGAAATGCAGGAAGCATGGCATGATGGTGACAGTATAGGATTTGGTTCAGATATTGAAGATGCCAGAGGAATTGATCACCCACCTGCGATAGCCGGTGCATATTTTGCGGCGAAGCTTGGAGTAGCAGAATATCTTGTTGCGAAAAATATCCAGGCTGCTGTCCTTGTTTTACGTGAAATTAGACCGGAGTATGCTGTACCTGTTGGCGTATGGCAAATTAGGGAGGCAATACGTACTGCAATGAGGAAAGAACCATTGATTGTAGAAAGTTTTGATGATGGAATTACTTTTGCATCAAAAAGGATGAGCGTAAGTAAATCCGAATGGCTTTCTAGAGGCACATTACTTAAAATGTTGAAGCAAAAATCAATTTCTGATTTTTTTTAGATACATCATGTTAACTCAATAGTATAGCGTATTTATTGAACAATCTTTGAATCACAATAATGCATAAGAACACAATTTTTGCTATCTTGTTAATCGCTAGTCCTATCATATTTGTATTCATTGCATATTCGGACACATTTAGTATGAGTTGGAATCAGGGCCGTGGAGGATTTTTGTTTGGGCTTGCATTTATTGTCGCAGAAATTGTTGGGATAAGATTTGCAGTACCAAAAAACCGTTTAATTTTTGCAATTCCATTAGTTATCGTTACAATGAGTTATTTCATTGCATTAGATTTTGGATTGCATGATTACATATTGGATGCGGCTCCTGCATTCAACGTTGTAGGCTGTGATGTTAAAAACCCTCAGGGCTGTATTTATTCTTGGGGATGGTTGTGGGATTTTGTAATAATAACAATTTTTGTAGTTTCTGCTGCTGTACTTTTCTTTGGTAAAAAATGGATTAGAATTGTTATTGCTGGACCAGTTTTTCTTGGAGGTAGTGCAATAATTCTATCATTAGATACCTTCTTCCCATTTGATACACTTGGTCCATTACAGTATTTTGTTCCACATTTAGTTCAAACAAACATTTGGATAATTAATGCACTTGAACTTGGTATTGCTACTGGAAGAGACAACCTTATGTTTTTGTCAGGTGATCATGGTAATTTTGTACTACAAGTATTTTGGCCATCAGCTGGCGTGCATAGCATTATCATCTATTCACTTGTAATGATGGCATTTTTGCTTAAAATGAATATACCACGAAACAGGAAGGCTATGTACTTTGGTTTAGGAATAATCGGAACAGTCACAGTTAATTTGATCAGAATTTTTTCGCTTTCAGTATTTGCATTAAAGGTTTCAACAGATCCGGTTGAATTTGAGGAATATCATTCAATTGCTGGCGAAATAATGTTTTTGCCGTGGCTGTTTATCTTTTTGCTTGTTGTAACTGCAATTGAAACAAAACGAATGAAGGAGAAAGAAGCATCAATTCAAAAATAACTCGTTATGTTGCTTTGTCCTTCTAAATCTGATAACTCTGAAACCTTTACGCCTATTCTTCTTATTGGAATAGTTTGCTCCACAAGTGCATCCTTGAGTAGTTGTGTTGAAGTTTTTTTGATTTCATCCAAGTTTAGTGTAGGGTTTTTTAACATTCTAGATCTTGTTTTAGTCGAAAGATCATTTTGTATAAGATGTATTCCAACAGCCCTAAACATCTTATTCTCCTTGAGAACTGCTGAGTGTAATTTTTCGCATAGTTCAAGCATATTTCTTTCCAGAAATGTATAGTCAATCGAGTCCTCTTTCAGCGTAGTGATTTTACTTAATTGTAATGTAGGCGCTCTTACTGTTACTGGTTCATCATCAATCCCTCTTATCGCATTATGGATGTATGTACCAGTCTTTCTTCCAAACATATTGATTAGTGTAAACACATCAAGATTTCTTGTTTCGTTGATTGTTTGAATATGTTCTTCTGCTAGTTTTTGTTCAGTCTTTATTCCAATACCAGGTATATCCCTTATCTCTAATTTTTTCATAAATTCAGAAACATCATCTGGTGTAATTGTGGTTAATCCGTCAGGTTTTTTGTAATCTGATGCAATTTTTGATAACAGTTTGTTAGGAGATATACCAACAGAGCACGTTAGTTTGGTTTTCTCTCTAATCTCATTTTTAATTTGTTGTCCAATATGCCCAGCCTTTGTAAAACTCCGTTCTGATTTTTCGGAAATATCAAGATATGCCTCATCACGCCCCACATATTCAAATATGTCAGCAAATTTTTTTATTATATTCATATATTTTTCAGAAAGTTCTGAATAATATTCAAAGTCAGCAGGTAGAAAAGCTGTATCATCTCTATCCTTTAGTTTTTGTTTTGCAAATTGTATTGATAAACCTGATTTTACTCCAAATTCCCTTGCTGTATAATTTGCAGTGGCAACGGCACCACTGTCGCCACCCCTGTCAGAAAACATACATACAACAACAGGTTTTGTTTTTAGATCAGGCTTCCTAACTTCTTCACACTGTGCATAAAAATAATCAAAATCTACATGTAGAATAATTCTCTGATCCATAAATTTGGTAATACAAAAAGGGATATTATGATATCGAAAAAGACAATTAACCAAGCACACAAAAAATAAATCAGATATGTCGTATCCACTTACCTCTGAAAAGGATGGGATTAAGATTCGTCCAGATAAAATGCAGCCTGAAACTCTGTATCATTGTCTATATCAAAATAAAATAATGCTAGTTTACAAGGATCAAAATGAAATACTAAATTGTTATGAGATTGATGATAATGAAATTGTTTGTAAGGTAAAGGAGTCAGATGGCAGAAACATTGAAAAAATTCTAGAAGAATATATTGAAAAAGAAAATTTGAGAAAAAAGTAATTTGTTCACAAACTTTTAATCACATATTAGCAGATTATAATAAAATGAGTTCTGAGAATGACAGAAGTGATGCGGAAGAAATACTTTCCGAGTTTCAAAAAACTCATGATATTGAGCCACAGCCAGAACAAGAGCCACAGCCAGAACAAGAGCCACAGCCAGAACAAGAGCCAGAAACAAAGAGGGAACAGCATGAACCACATAACATGATTTTCATTGGAACAAAGCCTATCATGTCATATGTTACTGCGACATTAACACAGTTAGGATCTTTACCTGTTATCACATTAGTGGCACGTGGTAAACGTATTACTCAGGCAATAGATGTATCACAAATGATTATGAAACGAATGAACGAAGTGGGGTATGAAATTGGTGATGTTCGTATATCTTCTGATTCATTAGTATCCAAGGATGGGCAAAAACGTAATGTGTCAAAAATTGAAATTGATATAAAAAATCCTTCATCTAATTAAATAAAAATTCATTTTAATTTTGTTAATAATGCAGAGTATAAGAAAGGTAAAACTGTTGTAGCCTCTGCATGTATTGTTGTTTGTTTTGCATTTTTTGTTACTTTTCCCCAAGATATTGCTTCGCGAACTAATGCACCGCTTAAACTACCATCAAATTCTTGTGCAGTAGTAACGTATACAGCAAAATCTAAACCATCTCTATATTGATTCCACCAAAGCGTATGATGTTTTGATATTCCCCCACCAATCATAAATGCACCTGATTTTTTTGCTTTAAAGATTATACCTGAAAGTGTATCAGCATCTTTGATTATGTTTAATTTGAAATCTGAATGTTTTTGTACAAATAACCAAATCTGACTTCCTACAGCACCATCCATAATACCTGGAACTATTACTTTTACATTATTTTTGTATGCAGAGTATAGAAATGAATCGTCTCCTAGATGTTTTCCAATCATTTTGCATACATCTTCAGTTGACATCTCTCTAACTCCGTTGGCGTATTCCTCCTCCAAAAATAATTGCATTTTTTTTTCAATCAGTGGACCATAACTATCCATGGGAACCAAAACATTACCTAGTCTATGGAAATTTTCATCAGCTAGTTTTGCATCATCCATAGTAAATGAACCCTCATTATAATTTGAGAAGTGTCTAGCAATATCATGATCTAACGCACCACATGTTGTGATAACTACATCAAACCATTTTTTTTCTATCATATCTTTTACTACCCCTCTTAAACCAGTTGATATGACAGCCCCCACAAATGATAGAAAATTAATACATTCTTTATCATT
Source organism: uncultured marine group I thaumarchaeote (assembly GCA_902590655.1). GTDB lineage: Archaea > Thermoproteota > Nitrososphaeria > Nitrososphaerales > Nitrosopumilaceae > Nitrosopelagicus. Next base: position 25,126 of record CACIXQ010000009.1, on the reverse strand, counting down.
AATCATCTCAGTTAATACAGAAAGACCATCAGCCAAATTACGTGATTCAAACCCACCTGACTTGGACAAACTTTCAAAAATTTTATCAATAGGTGTTCCTTCATTTATGGAAATATCTTGAACTGGTTCACCTGACTCAATCATAAATTGAAGCAGCAATTCATGTATAAAATCCTGACTTAGAAAAAACCAGTTTTGCATCTGGAAAACCTTAAAACAGTCAAATGAGACATGACCACAAATGACTGGAAAAATCAAGGTCGCATTAGTCGGTATTGGTAACTGCTTTTCTGGTCTGATTCAAGGAATCGAGTATTACAAGCAAAATCCTTCACAGGAGGTAATTGGGATTATTCATGACAAACTTCGTGCTTATGGCATACATGATATTGATTTTGTAGCGGGATTTGATGTCGGTGAAAACAAAATTGGTAAATCAATCAATGAAGGAATCTATGAATATCCAAACATGGTTGATTGGATTCCAAAAGATAAGATGCCAAAAACAGAGTCCATGATTTATGAGAGCCCTGCTCTAGATGGAGTGGGCATTTGGGTAGAAAACAGGGTAAAGCCAATTCAAAGTGGTAAAAATGAGACTGATTTAGAAAAAGAGATCAAGGACATCCTAAAGAAGACTGGGGCTGAAATCGTTGTATCATACCTTCCAGTAGGCTCTGAGAAGGCAACTCAATTTTGGGCTCAGATTTGCCTCGATACTAACACTGCATTCGTGAATTGTATGCCTGCATTCATCGCATCTGATGAGGAATGGGCACAAAAATTTACGGATAAGAACATACCAGTTGTTGGTGATGACATAAAGGGTCAAGTTGGTGCTACAATTGTTCATAGAACTCTTGCTAGGTTATGTAATGACCGAGGGACAAAAATAGAAAAGACATACCAGATCAACGTTGGTGGCAACACAGACTTTCTAAACATGAAGGAGCAGGAACGACTTGTTAGTAAGAGAATATCTAAAACCGAAAGTGTTCAAAGCCAGCTTGATGAGCGTCTTGATGATGATCAAATTTATGTTGGCCCTTCTGATTTTATTCCATTTTTGGCTAATACCAAGTTAATGTTCATGAGGATAGAAGGAAAACAATGGGCAAACATTCCATATAACATGGAAGTTAGGCTTGAAGTTGACGACAAAGCAAACTCTGCTGGCATAGTAATTGATGCGATTAGATTGGCAAAAATTGCTCTCGATGACGGCATTGGCGGTCCAATCATTCCTGCAAGTGCATATCTCATGAAACATCCTATAAAACAAATGAGTGATCCAGAAGCAAAAACTGCATGTGAAAAATTTGTTGCTGGTAACAGTTAACATTCCTTCATTCATAAAATATTCACAATAGTTGTTAGCATAGTCAACTAAACTTGTTCGAATTCGATATTCGTTGTGTGCGATCAGTTCTCACATGGTTTTCATTAAAAAAGTGGATATTTTTGGTTTCAAATCATTCGGTTTCAAGACAACAACTGTAAACTTTGAACCTGGTTTAGTATCTATTTCTGGACCTAACGGTTCTGGTAAGAGCAACATACTAGATGCCATCATCTTTGCAATGGGAGAAAACAAAGCCAGAGTTATGCGTCAACCAAATCTTAGGTCACTTATACATGATATTGATGGGAGTAGGCATGGACCTAAACTTACACGTGTAAAGGTTCAGTTTGATAATTCTGATAGGAAGATCCCTGTACCATATGATACTGTTAATGTTACACGTGAGATGAATGATAAAGGTGAAAGTGAATATTATCTTGAAGGTAAAAAGATCAATCGAAATAGAATTCTAGACATTTTTGATATGGCCAATGCTGGTCTTAACCAACTAAATGCGGTTCAGCAAGGTACAGTGACCAAGATTTCTGAAATGACGAATGAGGAAAAAAGGAAAACTCTCGAGGATCTTGTAGGTCTTACAGCTTTTGATGAAAAAAAGGCCGAGGCTGAAAAAACACTAAATCAGGCTGATCAACGTTTGGAGGTCGCTATGGCAAAGATGGGTGAGGTCAAAAAGCAAATTGATGAGCTAGAAATTGAGCGAAATCTGAAAATGCGCCATGAAATGATCGGGCATGAATTGGATCGATTTAGAGCCATAGAGGCAACAGGAAAACTAAGAAAAATTAGGAATGAAAAATCTGAGAAAGAAGAAAAACAGCACACGGATTTATCAGAGAAAGAACAATTGGAAAAATCACAATCTGTACTAAACAGTGAAATTGAAAAGATAGAAGAAGAAAAATCAGCTTTCAAGATAAAACTGGATGCCTTCCAACAGGCTAAGTCAAGCATTGATCAGGAATTGAGTGCAGAGCAGGGAAAATACACTGATGCTGATAGTCAAATAAAAACCTCGAAAAAAAGGCTAGAAGATATTGTAAGCAGAATTCCAGACATCATAAACGAACTTGAAAAAATGGAACAGAATCAAGGTCAAGTGGATTCGGAACTTGAAGAAGTGAAGAAATCCATTCAAGAAAAAAAATCCTTGAAGAATTCTATAGATGAAAAAATTGAATCCAATGATTCCGAAATCAAATCTGTCCTGGAACGCCAATCAGAATTATCTGGTCAAAAAAATACAATTGATAAAAAAATTCAAGATCTTAAAGATCAATTACATGATGCAAAATTAGAAAAATCACAAACTTTGACACAACAAAAAAACATACAAAATAAGATTGACAGTAATATTAAAACACAGAAATCTGTATCTGCTGAATTAGAAAACCTCAATGAATCCTCAGAAAAAATTTCCAAAGTATCTTCTAATAACAACAACTCTAAAGACATTGAGTTAAAAATATCAAATCTTTCTGAAAAAAGAGAAAAGATAGAAAATGACATAGCAGAATTGGAATTAATTCTAGACAAGTCATCAAGGGCTGGACATCGATATAATGAAAAGATTAAACTTGTCAAGGATGTAATGCACGAAGATTATACAATATCTCAGTTAAAGGGCGATTCAAAAAAACTTGGCATTGTTGGTTTTGTATACCAAGTACTATCTTGGAATAAACAATATGAGCGTGCAATTTTGGCTGCATGTGCTGATTGGATTAAAGCTGCAATTGTTCCAGATTTTGAAACACTAGTAAGCTTAGCGCAAGTTGCTAGAAACAAAAAATTACCTAAATTAAAAATTATTCCGCTTAACGCAATACCTGAATTTAGAATGAAAACCCCAAAAACTCCTGGATTATTAGGTATTTTATCTGACTATGTTCAATGCGATAGAGAATACCTTCCTATTGCCAGATTTTTATTTGGAAACATAATATTGGCACAAACAGGAAAGGATGCACACAACCTATCTAAGGTTGGTTACAAGGCTGTATCTATCAATGGTGAATTCTTTGAGTCTAAAACAAACGCTGTAACCATAGACATTAATTCAAAAATATCAAAGTTGACAAAAATTATTTCCCAAAGCTCCACCGTTGAGGGATTATTACAAACAATTACATTGTTACGCAAGCATGTACAAAAGAAAAAATCAAATCTTAAGAAAATTGAGCAGAAACAACGGTATCTAATGAAGCAGTTACAGGTATCTGAAACAGAACGAGGTAATGCAACACATACTCATTCTACTTTAGAATCTCAAATTAAATCTAAAACTGATTTGTATAATACACTATCACAAAGAATCTCAGATCTAAGAACACAAGAGGAAAGATTTCCTACAAAAATAATTCAAAACTTATCAAGTATTGAATCACTTGAGCAAAGGATTAATCTTGTAAGACAAAATTATTCTGATACTGAACAAACTACTATTGCAAACAAGCTTTCATTCCTAAATGAGAAAAAATCTTCGTTGTATACTGAAAGGAGTGCAATCACAAAACAACTGAGTGAGAAAGAAGCATCTATAGCTGTAGTGGAGGATAGGAAAAAACTTAGGAGGAGTGCACTTTTACAGGAGCAAACTTCTATGTCTAAAGAAAAAACTGAACTAGAATCTATAATCACGAAAGCTCAAACTGATATGAATGAATGTAGTGAAAAATTGACAAAATTAAGGGACAAAGAACAGGAACTAATTTCCACATCAGGCACATCTGTTTCTACGCTATCTGAGTTTGATAGTCAGCTAAATGAACGAAATACGAAGGAGCGTACAATTACAAGTGACATTAACAAGCTTGCACTGGAGTTGGACGGCCTTAAACGTGATCTTACTGAAATTAAAAACCAGGAGTCATCACTAGTTAAAATTTTAAATTTATTTGATCTTGATGATTCAATTGAAATATTTGATGTTAGTCCATCAATTGAAGCACTAGAAAAAGAACAAAACACATTGGCTGCATCACTTAACACTGTAGCACCTAAACGTTATGTGGAAATATCAACAGGATACCGTTCAATGTCAAGCAGAAAGAATGAGCTTGAAGAGGAGCGTAATTCTATTGTAGAATTCATTGAATCTGTAGAGAAGGACAAGCGTCAGACGTTCCTAGATGGATTTGATACTGTTGACAAAGAAATCAGAGAAATATTTACCAGGATGAATGGTGGAAACGCATGGCTTGAGCTAGAAAACGAGGACGATATATTCAATTCAGGCATTAATTATTTCATACAATTCCAGAACAAACCTAAGAGGGAATCCACATCTATCAGTGGTGGAGAAAAAACTCTAGCTGCGGTTGTTTTCGTCCTCGCATTACAAAAACTCAAACCTTCACCATTTTATCTATTTGATGAAATTGATGCGCATCTTGACGGACCAAACTCAGAAAGCCTGTCTAAAATAGTTGAAGAGAGATCGCAAGGAAGTCAATTCCTTATGGTATCTCTAAAGGATACTGTTGTAGAAAAGGCAAAACTGATCTATGGTGTATATCCCAAAAATGGCGTTTCACAAGTTGTGACATACAAGGATAAACGGATTCCTACAATAGCTACTTAGTTATATCAACGAAACAAGCAACATTTCTTCCATCATGAGTTTCAAGTGATGGTACATTTTCACACTTCTCAATTGCATATGGGCATCTGGCACGAAATCTACAGCCAGAGTAAAAGTCTATGTCAAGTGGTTCATTAATGCGGATTACTTTTTCTTTGTACAGGTTACTAGGATCGGGTTCAGATATCGCATCAATTAGTGCCTGAGTGTAAGGATGTCTTGGTTCTAATAGAACTTTGTTTATTGAACCAGACTCCATAATCTTACCCAGGTATAAAATTATTATTTCCTGTCCAAAGTATCTTGCAGTTGCAAGATCATGCGTTATGTAAATAAACGAAATGTTATTTTTTTTCTGTATATTTTTCATAAGGTCAAGTATTTCTGCACGTATGGAAACATCAAGCATGGAAACAGGCTCATCAGCTATAATGATCTTTGGTCGTAATACTAATGCTCTGGCTAAAACTACTCGTTGTCTCTGACCCCCAGATAACATATGAGGATATTTGTTTGCGATTTCTTCAGACGGTTCTAATTTCACTTCTCGCAGTGCATCTAAAACAATCTTCTTCCTTTCCGTGGCGTCACCAACATTATGAATTTCAAGTGGTTCAGATACAATATCCCTAACCCTCATTCTGGGATTGATGGAATCATATGGATCCTGATGAACCATTTGACAATTCATTCTTATTTTCTTTATACTATCAGCATTATCAGTGACCTCTTCTCCATTAAAAATAACTTTGCCAGAATCTGGTATTATTGCTTGAAGAATTAATTTTGCTATTGTTGATTTACCAGAACCAGATTCCCCAGCAATAACAAGAACCTCATCATCATGAAGAGTGAATGTCACATTTTCAACTGCCTTTACCACCGATGTTTTTGAACCGAACAAATTTTTTTTAGTAAACTGTTTTGATAGACCCTCAACTTTTAGAATCTCAGCCAATAATCAATTATTGACTAACTAGTATATCAAGAAATCACAAAATAATTAACAGCAGTCAAAAAGGCTTTATGTGGCACTATTTTTGGTGCATTTTATGAGCTTAAAATCAATTCAAAAGGAGCGTGAATATACAAAATTTGTCGTAGATGAGAGACTTTGTTATTATGAACCATCTAAAAATAAAACAGAGAAAACATTTGTTGAAGAACTATCATCTAGTTTAAATCAAAAACAAAAATCAATACACCCAAAATTTTTTTACGATAAAAGTGGCTCAGAACTTTTTGAAAAGATATGCAAATTACCAGAATATTATCTAACAAGAACTGAAATTAGCATATTGAGAAAACTGGATGATAAATTATCAGCATACATGGATGAGGAATTTAGACTTGTAGAGTTGGGAAGTGGTTCTTCGTATAAAACTAGAATACTCATTTCCATCTTTGAAAAATTACAGAAGCGCATAGAATATTTTCCAATTGACATTTCCAAGATACTAAAGGAAAGTACAACAACATTACTTGATGATTATGAAAATTTGCATATGACTGGAATAATTGATAACTATGAAAGTGGATTGGAATTTGTAAAAAATTATGATGACAAGAAAAATCTAATAGTGTTCTTGGGTTCTAGTTTTGGTAACTTTGATTATGAACCTGGATTAAGATTTTTACATAAAATAAATTCGTCAATGAAAGATGGTGATCTATTCTTGATTGGTTTGGATCTTGTAAAAGACACGAATATACTCGAGCAAGCATATAATGATTCACAGAATATCACTGCGCAATTCAATTTGAATGTCTTATCCCGCATTAACTCAGAACTGGATAGCGATTTCAATGTAGACAAATTTGCACATTATGCTACATTCAATGATTCAAAAAACCGAATTGAGATATACATACGCTCATTAGAAAATCAGATTGTAAATATTACCAAGGCAGGAATTATGTTAGAAATGAAAAAAGGCGAGTTAATTCATACTGAAAACTCGTATAAATACACGATTCCAAAAATTGAAGAAATGTTTTCCAATACTGGTTTTCGAATTAATGAACTATGGTTTGATGATAAACAGTATTTTTGTTTAGCATTACTTTCAAAAAATGGCTAAACAGATTCAGCACATCTGAATCCTGAAAATAACCATCTTTCATCCAACCTGAAAAAGTTCCTATAGCTTCCACGTATGGAAATCGATGGTGTAGCGAATGAACCACCCCTTAGCACTTTTTGATTTGCAAACCATTTGTCGTTATACTCAGAAAATCCAGTCTTAAATCCTGGGTATCCAGAAAATTCAGACGATGTCCACTCCCATACATCACCAATCATCTGATGACATCCATGATGGCTTTTTCCATTTGGATATGATCCTATTTCATCACAATTCCAAATGTATGATTCAAGCAAATTTGCATGTGTATTGTCTGGTGGATTATCACCCCACGGAAAAATTGTTTTCCTTTGATTCTTGTCATCCCAACATGCAGCCTTTTCCCATTCAGCCTCTGTTGGCAATCTTTTTCCAGCCCATTTACAATATGCATCAGCCTCATAATAGCTAACGTGGCAAACTGGCTCACTTGGATTTATTTTTCGTTTCCCAAGAAAGTCACAGGTCATCCATTCCCCATCAATCTTTTCCCAATACATTGGTGCTTTCCATTTTTCACTCTGTACTTTATCCCAACCATCAGAAAGCCAATATTTGAAGTAGTCATAACCACCATCATCAATAAATTTTATGTATTGTTTGTTTGTTATTGGACATGCATCAATTTTGTAATCATTAAGATAGACATTATGTTCAGGTAGTTCAATATCGTAACAAAATTCATCACTTGAATAGCCCATTTTATACAACCCACCATTGATTTTGATTGCTTGAAATTCTTGTTCTGGTGGATTATGCATTGAGTTTTTTATAACTGGTCTGTATCTGTCTGCCAATAAATGCTGTAAATCATAGATTAACAGTTCTTGATGCTGGCACTCATGGTTTATTGCCATAAAGAATAGTTGTTTCGTTTTTTCATCCAACTTTTCATTCTGTAAAATACTATCCACTTTGTTAGTTATCATATGGAAATACTCAAAAACTTGATCAACTGTAGGCCTAGTTGCTAACCCCCTCTTATCTTTGTCATGTGGTTCCCCAAATTGATGATAATACGAATTAAGATACTCACTAAATTCCTGTGAATAAAATTCATAATCCTTTATGGTTTTACTCATAACAACTTCTAGTAGCCAACTAACATGTCCCAAATGCCATTTTGGCGGGCTCATAAAAGGAGCTGTCTGCACGACAAAATCGTCTTTTTCTAGTGTTTGTACTAGACTTAGTGTTCTAGCCCTTGTTTCATTGAACTGTCCAAGAAGAGCTGATTTTTGCCTGGAAACTGTTGCCATCTCAAATCATTTTCTTCATATACATATTATATTTTTCACTAGCTGTAACAACTACATTTTCTAGTTTTATGTTTAATACATCCCACCAATCGATGATCCTGACATCCACAGATCATACATTTTTTCTTATTTTCATTCATTTTTTATTATGGCTCACATGAAGTTACATCATATAATTTAGCCAAAATTTCTTTAGCTGTGTTTTCATCTTCAGTTTCTCCTATCTGCTTCTTCAAGGTTTCAGCTAGACTTAGTGCGAATGAGTTCAGTGATATGTGACCAGCAGTTTGACTATCGATACATTCATCTATTTTTTCAATGTATTTTGATTTATCAAACGCCGAGATTTTGATTCCATCGACTAATCCTGAACTGAAAATATAGAATGAACCTCCAAATCCTATGATTATAATTGCTATAACTGTAACAGTAAATCTTACGTTTATGCCCATATGTTTCACCTATTTAGTAGCCTTTAGCAAATAGTGCATTTGTAGTGCCTGAATTTTTACAATAAATACATGTTTCTGATTTTTGTTCGCGGTTAAATGGGATAACGCGCAAGTCTGCGCTGGTCTCCTCTTTGATTTTATCTTCACATGTTTGATTACCACACCAGGAACAGTCAATCATTTTTCCATTCTCTAATTCTTTTTTGAATTGTTGATATTCAGAAACCCTAACAACTCTCTCATCAAGTATTTTTTTAGCAGCATCAAACATTTCTTTCTGAATATTTTTTAGTTCTGAGGAAATTTTCTCAGTGAATGAATTAATATCAATACTAGTTTTTGTTTGATTATGTCTTTTTACCAATACTAATTGATTTTTAGCGATATCTTTAGGACCTATTTCGATCCGTATTGGTATACCTTTCATCTCCCAATCATTGAACTTGAAACCTGGAGTAAGTTGCTCCCTGTCATCCAGATGAACGCGTAAGTTAATTTTAGACAAATCATCCCTGATCTGGTTTGCTTTTTGTATCACATTTCCCTTTTCATCATCAGAATAATAGATTGGAATTATAACAACTTGAATTGGCGCTATTCTTGGTGGTAAGACAAGTCCCTTGTCGTCACCATGTGTCATTATCATACCACCTATCAATCTCCATGATACTCCCCATGATGTTTGCCATGCAAAGGTTTCAGTATTATTATCATCAAGGTATTTTACATCAAATGGTTTGGAAAAATTCTCACCTAGAAAATGAGATGTTCCCATTTGTAGTGCTTTACCATCAGGCATTAATGATTCAAGTGTATCAGTGTAAATAGCTCCAACAAATTTATCCTTCTCACTTTTTTTTCCAGTGATTACTGGAACTGCCAATTCTTCTTCTATAGTTTTTTTATACAATTCCAATATGTCTGCAACTTCTTTTTCAGCTTCATCCTTCGTAGCATGAACTGTATGTCCCTCTTGCCACAAAAATTCTGATGTTCTTAGAAATGGTTTTGTCCCCTTAATCTCCGCTCTTAATGCCGAATTCCAAAAATTAATCTTTAGTGGTAGGTCTCTCCAACTTCTTATCCATTTAGAAAAAAGTGAATACGCAAGAGTTTCAGAAGTTGGGCGTAAAGCAAGTTTATCCCCAATTTCTGAATCACCTGAATGTGTAACCCAAAAAACTTCAGGATTAAATCCCTCAAAGTGTTTCTTTTCTTTACCAAGTAGTGATTCAGGTATTAGTATCGGCAGAAACCCATTCCTATGACCAGTTTCTTTCAGTTTTTTATCAAGAGATTCTTTGATTGATTCCCAGATAGAGTAGCCGTCAGGTCTTAGTACAATTAATCCCTTAACTGGCGCATAATCAGCAAGCTCAGACTTGATAACTACTTGTGTATACCACTCACTAAAATCTTCACTTTTTGAAACAGTGATACCAACTTCTTTACTCAATTAATCCTCCACCAACAATTATCATAATGATTCTTACTAGTTTGGTATTAATTTACTTGTTAGCAAGTCTCTTGCTCTTGATGAATTTCCAAAGCTTTTTTGTCATTTCGCTAGGGGTAACATTACCCTTACCAAAAATCTGTTCAAGTGTTTCATCACGATTCTTGAAACTTATGGAATATCCACCAAAGGCTTTCTTCTTTGTTTTACGTTTGGACTTTGTTTTACGTTTAGCCGTTGTTTTACGTTTGGACTTTGTTTTACGTTTAGCCGTTGTTTTACGTTTGGACTTTGTTTTGCGCTTGGATTTTGTTTTACGTTTTACTGCTCGCTTTTTAGCCATATTAGAGGTCATCCCCCTTACACAAAACCTTTCCTGTCACTCTACTCTGAAAATTTGGGCAGACAAAACATGGTATAAACTGTACCTCATTTTTAAGAACTGGGCAATCGACAAATTCCTGCTTCATTCTTTTTAGCATTTTTGGACTAACTCCTTTAATCTTCAGTTTTCCCTTCTCATCCATCATTCCAGATTCTTTCAACTCTGCCTTTACTTCTTTTGAAAGCATCTGTCTCTTTTCTCTACTTTTTATTTCTACTTCATACTTGAACTTTAGTTCATCTGACATAATGTAATTCCAAATTTTATATGATTTAATATTAACTATAGCGATCTCTGATTTTCCATTAAGCTTAATATTGTTTAGAAATGGTTCTAATGCAGAAAGCAGTTGTTAGCAATTTTTGATGTTGAGGGAGTTCTTTACGATGCTGAATATCTTCCTTTATTAGCTGAAAAGGTGAATAAGGAAAATAAAATCTGGGAAATTACAAAAAAGGGTATAGAAGGAAAAATTGATTGGGTTCAAGGTCTAAAAGAACGTGTTCATCTTCTTCGTGGAATAGATTATGATACATGTATTGATGTTGCAAACTCTATGCCAATAATGACTGGTGCGAAAGAAGCATGTAATGCATTGAAAAGTGCGGGTTGGAAAATAATGGCTGTTTCAGGTGGTTTTACGATTATCACTGACAGACTAAAAAAAGAATTAGGTCTTGATTTTGTATATAGTAACGAACTTGTCTTTAAAGATGGTAATCTTGATGATGTTATTGTAAATGTTGATGCCGATAAAGCAAAATCAGCTATAATTAAAATCAATGAATGGAATGAGAAAAAAGAAGATATCACGGTGATTGTGGATGGTGCTAATGATGTCAAACTTTTTGGCATTACAGGTTTTGGAATAGCATTCCGTGCTCAAGATCTAGTCAAGGATTTAGCTACCGTCACACTTGACGAAAAGGATTTATCAAAAATTGTCGGCTTGATTAATTCACATTATAATCTAAAACTGGAATTGCATGCATCAGCGTAATATGCAACATGACATTACAAGTTATTCCAGTGAAATTTCAAAAAGAAATTGAGTCTAATGATGACCTTGTCGACTTGATTCTAGAATCATTTGAAATGAATGATGATGATATACTTGTTTTTTCTCAAAAAATAATTTCTAAAAATGAAGATCGTATTCTTAGTCTATCTTCAGTTAGTCCGTCACTTCTTGCTGATGGTATAGCTAGCTCATATGGCAAAGATCCGAGACTAGTGGAACTGATACTTTCAGAAAGTAAAAGGATAGTAAGAATGGAAAATGGTGTGATTATAGTTGAAACAAAACATGGATTTGTTTGTGCTAATGCTGGAATTGATGAAAGCAATGTGGAAGATGGTTATGCAACATTACTACCTAATGACCCTGACAGGTCAGCTAACTTACTGAAAGAGAAAATTAAACAGAAAACTGGAAAAAACGTAGCTGTAATAATTTCTGATACATTTGGAAGACCTTTTCGGTTGGGTCAAACAGATATTGCAATTGGAATTGCTGGTCTTGAGCCTATTTTGGATTATAATGGTAAACCAGACACATTTGGTAAAATTATGCAGGTGACAGCTATAGCGATTGCTGATGAAATTTGTTCAGCATCAGAATTAGTTATGGGAAAAATCCAAAAATGTCCAATCGCAGTAATTAGAAATTACAACTTTAATTCATCTACTGCAAAAATTCAAGAAATGTTACGATCAGATCATGATGATCTATTTCGATAATTGCAAATAATTATTATGCTCAAAAATTAATGTATTCTATGTCACTAAGAGCAGAATTACATTGTCATAACATTTTTTCAAATGGAAATGTTGGTGCTCTGGAACCAATTCACGATTGTAATGTCACCATTTCTAAACAGTTAGAACAAGCACATATAGCGGGACTTGATGTACTTTTTGTCACTAATCATAATACAATTGATGGGTACAAACAGATACTTGAATATAAAAAAAATCATCAGAAATTTGATGCGTTAAATGTGTATCCAGCAGAAGAAGTTACAACAAATAATGAATCACATGTTTTAGTCTATGGACTTGATCATACTATAAAATCTGGTCTCTCGTTACATGAGGTATTAGATGAGGCAAAAAAGCAGAATGCAGTAACTGTTGCTCCACATCCATTTAGTTTATTGGATGCATTACGTGAAGACTCTATTCACTGTGATCTGTTTGAGGTGTTTAACAGCTCTAATGTTGATGTATATTCTAATCTGAAAGCAGAAAAATTTGCAAATGAGAAAGGATTGCATGTTGTTGCGGGCAGTGATTCTCACGTACAGTCTACTATTGGAAGATCAACCAACCTAATAGATTCTGAGAATAAATTAGATGATGTCATTAATGCAATGAAGCATCATAAAATAGTGATGGAAAGGACCGCATATGTACAACCAAAGGAGGCACTAGAACACATAAGATACAAGATTGAAAACTCGGCTTTTTTTATAGACAAATACACTTCACAGTTTTATCCGCGTGCATTATGGCCAATCAAATTACTTTACAAATTGTATATGGTTGACCCTGAAGGAATATTTTGGAATATGTTTTACAGAATGTCTATTTCTGCACTCAAAAGAATCTCTAAGAAGATAAATTTTGAAGGATATGATCATCGTCTATTCAGAGAACGTAATTTAGTAAACATCTTAAAGATGGCAATTTGATTATAGTTGGGTGATTGAAATTTCAGAATCAACAAAAACATTAGATGCAAGGGGACTTTTTTGCCCATCACCAGTTCAACAGACAAACGTTGAACTTTCAAAGATGCGTATTGGTGAGATACTCACTGTCCTTGCTGATGATCCTGCCGCTGAGGACGATATAGCAAGTTGGGCAAGAAGACTTGGGCATGAAATAGTAAAGCTGGAAAAAAATGGAAATGAAATCCATTTTGAAATTAAAAAAGTGAAATAATTCTATTTCCGTTCTGCTAAATATTTATCTGCATCAATTGCAGCCATACATCCGAATCCAGCTGCTGTTATAGCCTGTCTGTATCGATGATCATGAACATCACCTGCACAAAAAACACCCGGTACACTAGTTTCCGTATTATTTTTTAATATAACATAGCCATTTTCGTCCAACTCAACCTGTCCTTCAAATATTTTACTATTAGGTTCATGCCCAATTGCAACAAACAAACCACCTGCATCAAGCGAGATCTTTTCATCATTTTTTACGTTTTTTAGAATGACTTTCTGAAATTTTTGGTCACCTTGAATATCATCAACTGTGTAATTGAAATGAACTTTGATTTTTTCATTGGAAAGCGCGCGTTCTTGCATTATCTTACTTGCTCTGAATTTGTCTTTTCTATGTACAATATGTACAGTCGAAGCAAATTTTGTGAGAAAAGTTGCTTCTTCCATTGCTGAGTCACCACCGCCAACAACAATTAGTTCTTGATTTTTGAAAAATGCACCATCACACGTTGCACAATATGAGACACCCTTACCTGCAAATGTCTGCTCACCCTCTAGACCAATTTTTCTTGGGTTTGCACCAGTACAAACTATCACCGAACTTGCTTCAAATGTACTTGAGGCAGTCATTACTTTCAGAGGGCCATTTTTAAAATCCACAGATGTTACTACGTCATCAATTATTTTTGTCCCCATTTTTTCTGTCTGTTTTCTCATTGTAATCATCAGGTCTGGACCCATTATTCCCTGATCAAATCCAGGATAATTCTCAACATCTGTAGTATTCATTAATTGTCCACCAGGCAATATGCCTGAAATTAATAATGTGTTATGACGCGCACGTGAGCAATATATTCCAGCAGTATATCCAGCAGGACCCGCACCAATAATTATAACATCGTATTTCATTTCTTGGTCAGACATACTCTCTTAAACTAGATTCTGCTTTAAAGATGTTAGTTGTCAAGTAATGCTTGATGTTTGTTGCAAAGTTTTCCAATTTTTAATTGTGAGTATAGTAGATCCTTCTGCCAATGTGCATTATTCAGCCTACAATCCAAACTATCGCAAAATGCATCACCAGTCATATAATAAAAAACAGCCTGAAGCAAATAACCTTCAGATATTTTTGAAAGTCTTTTATCATGATAATTCAAGAATTTATGCTCATAGTTTTTTTTAGTATCATGTATTCCTAACCCTTGTGTCTTACATTTCATGACTTCCAAATAATATTCCTTAGGTCTAGCTGGAGCTTCAATCATCCCAGTTGTGGATATTATAGCAGGGTTAGAACAAATTACCGTTCTAGCATGATATCTACCGTCAGCAGTATCATAAGTACAAATTAATTTATTTGTAAAAATAATGTGTAAATTACTAGAGTCAGCGTCATTTTCTGTAATAGTATCATAAATGATATTTTGAAGTTCAAATGCATCATACATTACAACATCCTCAATTCTTTCAGCATCTTCAACCATGGTTGTTCTTTCCATAATTTTGGTATCATGGCAAACCTGTTTCTCAAAATCTATTTCTTTCCTGCCTGGATTATATGGGTTGAATTGTGTTTTGGGGTCAAAAATTCTACAACTAGAAATTTTTTCTATTACATTTTCATTAAGAGTACTGAATATAGATTTCTTAATTTCTACATCAGCAGAAAAAGTTTCTATAAGAAAATTTTTTAAATTCGAAATCTGTATTTCCTGCACAGCAGGTTCGTCATACAGAAAAATTTTAGAAGTTTTCAAGCAGATTTTTTTGGAATTTTACGATCGTATTCTTTTATTTTTTCGTCAGTAATCTCAGCAGCCCTTTTTCCAGAATATAGCATAGAGCCAAAAGTTGGTCCCATTCGTGCTAGTCCATGTGTTTCAGTAACAGACATTCCTGCAATGACAAGTCCAGGATAAACTTCACCTGTTTTTTCCACAACATGCTCTTCGCCATTTTCAACCCACATAGGATTCATTCCTTTCCAGTCAACCATCTTCCTATCTACTAGTCTTTTTACAGCAACAGAATCATGTCCTGATGCATCAATAATCATTTTTGCCTCTAGCGCAATCGGATCAACACATGTGATATTTCTTGGCAATGCAGATACTGGCATCCAGTTTACAACAATTCCTGCAACTCTCCCCTGTCTTAAAACCAAATCATCAAATTTTGTAAGATTCAAAAATTTTACACCTGCGTCACATGCTGCTGCAATTAATTTCGATACAGCATGAGGTCCTGGAGTTAAGTATAATCCATCACCAACTTTTTTGTAAGGTATTCCAAGTTCATCCCAGATTTTCTGTGCTGGTGCCCTCACTGTAACTGGATTCATCATATAACCACCCAACCAATAACCACCACCAAGATAGTTATTTTGTTCAATGACTAGAATTTTGTATCCCATTAATGATAGTTCTCTGGCAGCTGTTAATCCAGCAGGTCCAGCACCAATAATTATGACATCACATTCCGCCCGTTCTTGTAATACAGAATAGAATTCTTCAGCAATAGCTCGTGTTATTTCAACTTCTTTTGCATCAGCAAAAATTTTTTTTGGTCTTTGTTTATTTACAGATTCTTGCATAAAAACACACGGTGGGATGAGCATAATAGTTTTTCTTGGTCAAAAATTAGGTGACACTAATGGAAATTTACCATTTAGGCAGTTTACAACTTGATAATTCATTATCTTGGTCAAAATTCCTATTGTCATAAATTTATATCCGTTGTTTAACCAAGTAATTTAAGATGGCACAACAGCTAAGACCATCAAAATCGGCTTCAAAAAAGCCAAAAATTGATTGGTCACGAAGAGAGGAAGCTGATAACTTTGCTCATACGGTAAAGCTTTACCGACAGGGTAAAATTGATCATGATAACTTTAGACGTTTTCGTCTCCAACATGGTGCATATGGTACAAGAATGACTGATGATTATGCAATGGTCAGAATTAAAATTCCTGCAGGTCAGATTTATCCCCATCAATTAGAAAAAATTGCACAGCTAAGTGAGATGTATTCAATCGGAAGTGCACATGTATCTACCAGAGAAAACATGCAATTGCATTGGGTTGTTCTAGAAGATGTTTCAGAAATCATGCATTCTCTTGCCGATGTTGGATTAACATCACGTGAGGCATGTGGCAATACAGTTAGAAATGTTATGTGTAGTCCATTATCTGGTGTATGTAATGCTGAGGCGTTTGATTCAACGCCATATGCACTAGCAACTGCAAGATTTCTTTTGAGAAACCCACTAAATCAATCACTTCCACGAAAATTCAAGTTTAATTTTTCCTGCTGTGAGAAGCATGGAATGACTAGAATAGTTGACGTTGGGTTAATCCCTCAAATCAAAGAATTTGATGGGAAAAAGCAACGTGGATTCAAAATATTTCTTGGTGGAGGTCTTGGGAATAAATCATTTGTAGGACATCAACTAGAGGATTTTACACCAGAGGAGGATCTATTGTATACCTCAATCGCTGTCATACAAATTTTTGATAGGATGGGCGACAGAAAGAATCTAGCAAGAAATAGAATGCGTTATCTAGTAGATGAAATGGGTTGGAGTAAGTTCAAAAATTTGATTCTTAAGCAAAGAACGCTTGTTAGAGCAACACAATCAGTCATTATTAGATTAAACATTAATCAGAAACCAAATGAAATTAAAAGACCAATTTCAGTTTCTAGCGAAAGTGGTTCAATACCTGATGGTTATGCACGATGGCTAAAAACTACTACCTATAAACAAAAACAGGAAGAGTATAGTGCTGTTTTTGTTACACTGGAATCTGGTGATATAACTGCAAATCAATTACGGGCAATGGCGGAAATCACTAAGGAATTTTCAGCTGAAGGGTTTGCCCGAAATGGATTCTCACAGGATATCATACTTAGATACGTCCATGAGAGTAATCTACCAAAGCTTTACTCTAGACTGCTTCAAGCTGGTTTAGCAAATTCAGGCTCACTCACGATGGCCTCACCTGTTGGTTGTTCTGGTACATCATCTTGTAATCTTGCTCTAACAAATTCTCATAGACTGGCAAAAGAAATTCAGCGTAAATTTTTGGAGTTGAAACTTGATGAGGACGACGATTTAAGGGACGCAACAATCAAGATTAGTGGTTGTCCAAATTCTTGTGGACAACATGAAATTGCAACCATTGGTTTCTTCGGTGGTGGTGCAAGAGTTGGTAAGGACATGTACCCTAACTACAGTATGTCTTTGGGTGGTAGATTTGATGATAAATCAATGCTTGGTGTTACATGTATGAGAGTACCTGTAAAACGTACCATACCTGTAATCTTAAAGATAATCGAACTCTATAAGAAAAATAAACAATCTGATGATACTTTTTCTCGTTGGATTGACAGGATTGTACATGGTAATGAATCATCGGAAATAAAATCTGTTGAAGATATGAAAAAAATTCTTTCACCATTAGTTATACCACCATCTAAGGATGATGATCCTGACTTTTACGCTGATTATGGAAGCGATACTAGTTATCATACCATGACAGGAAAGGGTGAATGTGCAGCTTGAGTAAGGAAACGACTCCACCTATTATCAGTGTAGACTATCTTAGATCAAAAATCAATGATGATTCTTTAAGATTAGTTGATGTTAGACGTGAGGAAGAATATAATCAGGGGCATATTTCTAATGCAGTGAATTTACCACTTGCAAGTCTTTTGTCGGGTGATTCACCAGAAAGTGCTGTGAAATTATTCGAAGAAATAGGAATTGGAGATGATACTGAAGTTATTGTTTATGACGATACATTTGGTGCATTAGCATCCAGAATTGTTTGGACACTTCAATATATTGGTCACAAAAATGTCGCACTTCTTGAAGTTACTTATTCACAATGGAAAGAACTTGGTCTAAAAACAAATAAGGAAAAACCAACTATTAAACCTGCAAAACATTCACTTAATTTGAATTCTGATATTATGGCTACTGCTGAATATTTAGAAAATGCCAAGGAAAAGGATAATGTTGTTTTAATAGATAATAGAGAGAGACTCAATTATTTAGAACAGCATATACCTGGCTCAATTAACATACCATACAGAACACTAGCAACAGATGGGAAAATTTTGAGAACAAAAGAAAGCATGAGAAGCCTACTGAAAAATAGAGGAGTATCGGAGGATGCTGAGATTATAACATATTGTGGTAGCGTTGGTACTCTGTCAGGATTAGCATATTATGCTCTAAAATCAATAGGTATTCCAAACGTAAAACTGTATGTAAACTCATTCAAAGAGTGGAAAAAACTTGAGAAACCAATTGGCAAACAGGAAAATGCAGCTTATTGGGATCTTTCAGCTGATTAGGGTTTAGTTTCTAGCTAAATCACTACGAAGTTTCTTAGTGACAGAAATTTCCATGTTCTCAAACATAGATAACATTTTTTTCTTATTATCCTGTAAAAAGTCAGTACCCTTATCCTTTAATCTTATTTTGATTAGTCTAACTTCTCTGTGTTCTTCCAAATAATCATCAATCATTTCTTGTCCACATTTTTCTGTATCAATAAATAGATTACAGTATTCAATTGTTTTTTCTACATTTTCTTCTTCAATAGAAGATTTAATCAATTGAAGTGCTTCTGCAAGATTTTTGAGGCTTTTAGTTGGTTTTGGTAATGATTTGCTTGGTATTCCTAACATTCCTCTTTTTATCGTTCCAATCTTATTTGCCATTTCTGGAATAAGATCATAGGTGTCTATTGTACTCCACACTTGCCTCTTTTCATGTTTTACAACTAGACCTTTTTTCATTAGTCTAGTTAAACAATTGATCACATCCTCCTTATCTAGAAATGTTGTCCATACAATAGAACCAATTGTATGATAACCCTGTCGAAGAGATTCAATAACGACAACCTCAACTATTCTTTTGAATCCCTCCTCAAGTCTCACGTTCATGAAATCTTTGTCTTTTACCGCCCGTTTTGCGTTTTTAACATCAATTTCTATCGAACGTACAAGTGCGTCAAGTGATTCTGGTATTTGATTTAACATAGAAAGATAACATGATCTGTTATACCATGCCATACCGAATGTTGGATCAGAATCAATTGATTTGTCTGCACAATCAAGTGCTTTTCCATAAACTTTACGTTCATAGTAAACTAAACTTTTGAGATTCCATGCATCAGCATTTGTAACGTCAATATCTAATACTTTATCGTATGCTCTCATTGATTCTGTGTAATCTTCTAAGTGGAATCTTGAATATCCTAATTTTAAAAGAGCATCAACATCATTTGGATTAATCCTTAGTATCATCTCAAATACATGAGAAGCGTCTTCCAGTTTCTCATCAGCCATGAGATTAATTCCTTTACTGAACAGTTTATTCCGATTAAAATCAGCATCAATTAGGCTGGTTTCGCTCTTTTTGGCAAGTTCGGTTCCTGTCTGTTTCTTTTTCAAATCAAATGTTCTTTTGTTTGGTTCCTTTTTTACCGATTTTTCCTTTTTTTCTCGGAAAAACTCTGGCATTTCATCTGATTTCTCATTCGATGTACTATCCATGCTATTTTGATTATGGAAATCGATCTAGTTAAAAACTCTTTCACAAAACGGCATTTTTTCACCATAAAAAATATAAAAATACCTCAACTTGCGACGAATAACAATGCCTAAGGGAATAGAAATTTCTGGTAAATCACCATTCGGTACTTCCTCTGGCGTCTATGAGGTAATAATTTCTATATCTGAAAACAGGCCATCTGACACTAGTATAGATAACAATTCGTTCAATTCCTTATGGAAAGATAATTTTCATCTTAGAGTTTCTGGAGACCAATTTTCTCAAGTTTTAGGTAGTGGTTCTAATCCAATACCTGATAATGTTTTTGACTTGGAATATGTTTGGATTGTAATCCAGGATCAATTTTCTCCTGTTCATACGTCATTTCAATTTAATATTTCTCCAACTAGTAAACCTGTAA
The DNA here is from genome assembly GCA_902590655.1 of uncultured marine group I thaumarchaeote. GTDB lineage: Archaea > Thermoproteota > Nitrososphaeria > Nitrososphaerales > Nitrosopumilaceae > Nitrosopelagicus. The sequence continues at coordinate 4,566 of CACIXQ010000009.1, read as the reverse complement.
CTACATCACAAGAAAAATTCAAACGTGTTGACACTTCAAATGTAAAAAAAATTACAACAAAACCTGGCAGACCTGGTCCTCCAGGTGGTAAGGGTCCGAGAGGACCATCAGGATATCCTGGTGGAAAGGGTGAAAAAGGTGGAAGAGGACCAACTGGCGATAAAGGAGACAAGGGAGACAAGGGCATTCCTGGGCCTCAAGGTGAAAAAGGTAAGACTGGTCCTTCTGGTGATAAAGGTGATAAAGGAATTACTGGACCTCCCGGTGACAAAGGTCCAAGAGGAACAACAGGTCCTCCGGGTGATAAAGGTGACAAAGGTGTTCAAGGTAAAATTGGTGACAAAGGTCTTACTGGTACAACTGGTCCAGTAGGTGACAAAGGAACACAAGGACCACAGGGCCCACCTGGTGGCAAGGGTCTAACTGGAATTCCCGGTCCACAAGGAGAGAAAGGAACGAAAGGTCCGATGGGTCCAGTAGGTGAACGTGGTCCTACAGGAAAACCTGGAGAGTCTGGTCTTCAAGGCCCACAGGGAATTCAAGGTCCTCAAGGTGAACGTGGTCATTCTGGTCCACCAGGTCCACAGGGAGAAAAAGGTCTTATCGGTGATAAAGGAGAAATAGGAGAACGAGGTCCAAGGGGTCCACCTGGTCCTCCTGGAGAAAAAGGTGGTCAAGGCGGAATGTCTGAAGAGAACAAAAGAATATTCAAAGAGTTGTTAGAGTTACTTGCATCAAAAAATATTATTTCGACTGAAGAGCAAATCAAACTTACTAGTTATCTATACTAATTTTTCTATAAAGAAAAAACTATTTCATGCTCCCTTAGTTTTTATAATTGTTAAAACATCCTCGTCAATTAAGACATGATTTAATCCAACTCGTTGACCACCGAATTTTACACTTTTACCCCAAACAAGCCCATATCTGAAATCCTTTCTAAGCTTCCTATGTAATTTGTTACATACATCTAAAACAGTATTATCTTTTCTTATAATTAATGGCTCTTTGTAATCTGTTTTTCCACCCTTTGGTCGCATATAGATTCGGATGAACTCTAATTCATCATAAATTCTATCTCTCAGTTCTGCAATATTTTGTTCAGCATCAGCAGAAACCGGAATGAATTCAGTCTTAAGTTTTTTTGAAACCTTATTGAGAAATTTTTTATCAACCAAATCTATTTTGTTTAGAATAGTGATTGATTTTGCATATGTTTTATTTCCAGTAAGAAAATCGACTAATTGTTCAGAATCAATATCTTCACGAATTACTACTCGTGCACTAGTATACCCATAAACGTTCAATATGTCCTTAAGAAGCTTTTCTGACATTTTCTTTAATTTAACTTGCTGTGCAACAGCAATCCCACCAGTTGTTGACTTTTCTATTACGATATTTGGTGGATTCTGATTGAGTCGTATTCCAATATTTGATAATTCATTTATCAATACATTTTCATGATATGGTTGGAACACATCAAGAACTAATAGTACAATATCAGCACTTCTAGCAACTGATAAAATTCTTTTTCCAAGACCCTTTCCACTTGATGCTCCTTTAATGATACCAGGTAGATCAAGCATCTGAATTTTTGCACCACGATAATCCAAAATTCCAGGCACCACCGTCACTGTCGTAAATTGGAATGCACCAACAGATGACTTTGAACCAGTTAATGCATTAAGTAGAGTTGATTTTCCAACACTGGGAAGACCAATAAAAACAACTGTAGCATCACCACTTCTTCTAACATCAAACCCATCTGATTTTTTAGAACTTTTTTTAGTTTGAACTGCTTCCTGCTCTCTTTTCAGCTTTGCAATTTTTGCTTTTAGTAGACCAATATGGTGTTCTGTAGCTTTATTGAGTTGTGTCCGTCCTATTTCATCTTGAATTGCTTTGATCTTTTCAGGTATTCCCATAATCTTTCGCTAACGTTTCAGTTATTATGCTCTATGATTCAAAAAGATCTATTGAAGAAGACATTTGCAGTCGATATTGATGGCACGATCACACTTAATGGAATGGGGGCAATCCATCTTGAGGCATTGTCTAAGTTGCGCTCATTGAAGGATGACGGTCATAATGTAGTTCTTGTAACTGGGAGATCTTCTATTGAAGGATATTTACTCTCAATATTTGGTGGATTAACACATTTGGCAGTCGGAGAAAATGGTGGATGTATAACTTTTGGTGATAAAATCCAACACAAACTGCTTGGGAATAAGGGTGAATGTGTTCATGCACTAGCAACAATTCAATCTAAACTTGATTCTGAAATAAAAGAGAAGCCAGTTTTTCCTAGGATGACTGAGATAGTCTTAGAACGAACTTTTGATATCAAGCAAGCCCAGAAAATTATTGACATGGATAATCTTAATGTGTCCTTAACTGACAGTGGTTATGCTTACCACATAAATTCTATGGGTATTGACAAAGGCTCTGGATTTTTGGAGGCATTAAAAATGCTGGAAGTTGATATCAACGATACAATTGCAATTGGCGATAGTGAAACGGACGTCCCACTATTCAAAGTAATCAAAAATAACATTGCAGTATCTAACTCAACCGAGAACCTGAAGCAATTGGCTAAAATTATTACAACCAAAAAATCAGGAGATGGTGTCCTTGAAGGGTTAGATATGATAGCATCAGATCTTAGATGAAATATGGCATTTCTTGATATCATAAACCAAGTCAAAGTTAATACTTCAAGAATTATTCGTGAAAAGGGATATGATACTGTCAATTTTGTTGTAGAATATTCTAAGAGTGGATTTGGAGATATTACATGTAATGTTGCCTTTTTGCTTGCAAAGAATTTGAAAAAAAACCCACAGGAAATTGCTCAAGAATTTGTTGATGAATATGAACTTGGAAATGATTTAGAAAAAGTTGAAGCACATAAAGGTGGATACCTTAATTTCTTTATCAATAATAATTCATTCAATAATTCAGTTTTACCCAAATCACTAGAGGGGAATTATGGTAGTGTTGACATTGGAAAAGATTCCAAGATTGTTATTGAGCATACATCTGTTAATCCAAATAAGGCATTACATATTGGGCATTTGAGAAATGTCGTAATAGGTGATTCAATCTCTAGAATTCTTTCAAAGGTAAATTATGATGTTAATGTTTTGAATTATGTTGATGATTCTGGTCTTCAGGTTGCTGATATAATTGTGGGTTTTAAGTACGGAGGATTTTCTGAAAACGCACCAGATGGGGAAAAGTTTGCCAATTATTGCGGTGACACTGTCTACGTTAACACCACTTCAAAATATGAAAGTGATAAAAATTTAGAATCTAAGCGACATGAAATTTTAAAAGAATTAGAGGAACCAGAATCTGATACTGCAAAGTTTGGAAAGACATTGACCAGGAAAATATTATCTGATCAACTTGATACAGTTTGGAATCTTGGCGCGTCATATGATTGCTTAAATTTTGAATCTGAAATCCTGTATTCAAAACTCTGGGAAAAAATATTCGAGAAGATGAAATCTGAAAATCTTGTACGACTTGAGGATCAAGGTGATAACGCTGGCTGTTGGGTGCTGCCAATTGAAGGCGAGGATGATAAGATAATTGTGAGAAGTAATGGAGTTGCAACATATGTTGCAAAAGATATACCATATGCAGCTTGGAAATTAGGCGCATTAACAGACCCATTCAATTATGCAGAATACACTACACAACCAAATGGGAAAATATTGTATAAAACAACTCTTGAAGAAACAAAGATACAAAAACAATCTTTTGCTGCTGACAGAGTAATTACAGTTATCGATAACAGACAGACTAATCTTCAAAAAATTGTCACTAACTTAATGTCAAAATTCAATCCGGAAAGTTCATACGTGCATCTTGGTTATGAGGCAGTCACACTAAGCTCTGAAACTGCTAAGATCTTAGGTAATACAACTGATGGAAAAGATGTACAAATGTCAGGAAGAAAGGGTCTTTACATCAATGCAGACGAAATTATCACGAAACTTGAAAAACATATTTTCCTTGAATCAAAAGAAAGGAATGATGATCTTGATGATGCATCATTAAGTGAGATAGCACATAATGTTGCTGTGGGAACTATCAGATATGAATTGATTAAGCCAGACCTTGGTAAAATCATTACATTTGATATCAATACATCACTAAAGCTTGAGGGAGACACATGTAGTTACATTCAGTATTCCTGTGTTAGAGCTGGTAGAATTTTAGAAAAGTTTGATAAAGAACCAAACTTTGACATCAAATTTGATCAATTGAATACTGAATATGAGATTAAACTCATTAAGCAAATTGGATTGTTTGAAGTTTTTGTTAATGATGCAGCAAAAAATTATTCCCCAAAAGTTATTGCGAAATATTGCTATGACCTAGCTGTTGCATTTTCCTCATTTTATGAGCATGTTAATGTCTTGAAGGCTGATACACCTGAGTTGGTTAATGCAAGAATGTGTCTAGTATTATCATTCAAATTAACTCTCGAAAAGTCGCTTGATTTGATTGGAATCATAGCACCGAAGCGTATGTAGATATTTTCTAATTAATACAAAT
>CACIXQ010000008.1 GCA_902590655.1 uncultured marine group I thaumarchaeote | reverse complement strand
ACCTAAATCAGAATCTAAGGATTAAATTTTATTCTAATTGTTTTAGATCAAGTTCACATTCAATACTACATTCTGGTTCGTCCCAATCTATTGTATTTTCTTGTGAAATAATTCCCAGAGGATCATACTTGTCAAATTTAGTTTCGCCCTGAATTGAACTTAGCATTACAACCTTAGATTCCTCGGATGACATTTCTACATGTGTACTATTCTCATCAAATGTTCCACCAGTTATGTTAGAAATTGTGTTTAAAACTCCTACTGGTACGTCGTTACCGCCATATACATACAACATAGATCTCTTGATACTATTGGGTGGTGCATCCTCATACAACATCCTAAGTGAATCTTTTAGAGATGTCTCAATGTCATTGTTAACCCTACCTGTGGACATAATGTTTGTATCATCAGAAATCTCAGATGATTTTAATGAATACATCATACTTTCGATTGCTTTGTTGGAAATATTATAGCATTGGTTTTGAGTAAGGTCTGGGTTACTGTCAAGTAATGCATCATTATCAACTACAATTGTGCATTGAGAGTCTTGTCTAATTCTTTTCAATGCAATACCTGATTGGAATATTCTCTCTTTTTCAAACTTGAATGGCATTATAGCAAATGATAACAAGTTTTTTTGTTCTTGCTTACAAATTTTCGAAACAATTGGTCCAATACCAGCACCAGCCTTTCCAGCTAGATTTGACATTAAGATAACTGTAGAATATTTTCCCATGTTTTTCTTAATATCGTCTGATACCTCTAATGTTGAACCTCTAATTAGATGGGTTGATGGATTAACAACTGATTTTGTAGAAATTTTTATTGAATTTTCAGAAGTAAGATCTTTCTTATCATGGCTGATTAGAAGACAATCACAATGTAGAGATTTTTTGGCTTTATCAACGAGCCTAGATCCAACCCCTCCTATACCAATCAACAGTATAGGCTCAGTCAACTCAAATGTCATAGCATCATATCATGCAAAATTCCGGTAAATAACAGTTAACTAAGTTTTGATCAAAACATCGATCAATATTTTTTAACTTGCGATCTCACCAATGAGGCTATGCGTAGTGGCATCTACTACTTTTATTGTAGAAATTTGCCCGATTTCCGTCACTTCGTTGACAAATATTGGTTTGTATGCAAAGTTTCTACCCTTTATTTGACCGTCTAAATTTTCATCAAACAGAACGCCACCTTTCCATCCAATCCATTTTCTGTTATTTTCAAGTGATATTTTGTTTATCAATTCAGTTGTCTTCTTGCTTCTACGTTTAACTTCCGCAACATCAATCTGTGGCATTTCTGCAGCTAGTGTTCCGGGCCTTCGACTATATCGTGAGATATTTACAATATCAGGTGTAGTTTCTTTCAAGAGTTCTATAGTTTCTTCAAAGTCTTCATGTGTTTCAGTTGGATATCCTATGATTATATCAGTTGAGATTGTAAATGGACCAAATTTTGTTCGAAACTTTCTTACAACATCCTTGAATGTTTCAACTGTATGTCCACGCTTCATGTTGTTTAGTACGTCATTACTTCCACTTTGGACTGGAACATGTAAAAACCGGAAGACTTTGTTATTTTCAAATGATTTGAGTAAATCATCCCTTATCCTGGGCATAAACATGGGATTCATCATTCCCACCCTAATTCTAAAATTTTCAGGTATCTGCACAACTTGGTCAATCAGTGAGGATAAATCCTCGCCAATATCCAAACCATAACAACCATTGTCAGTTGAAGAAAGCCATATTTCCTTACAACCATCAGCGAGCTCTTGTTTAACCTGTCTTGTGATATCTCCAATTCTGTAGCTTTGAAGATCACCCTTTGCTAGTTTTGTTTGACAGAATGTACATTCACTCATACAACCACTGGATATTTCCACAATTCCCACAGCTGGATTCAGCCTTACTTTTGGTATGCCAACTTTAGAGACATCAGTATCCTCAAGTGATACTATTTTTGAACCGTTTAACGTGGCTTCTATCACTTGCAGTGTTTTTCCAATAGAATTAGGTCCCATCATACTTGCATTTTGTGCAAACTTTTCAACTGTATGCATTTCCGCCTTTGGGAGACAGCCTGCAACAACAAGTGGTTTTGTTTGTGATTCTTTTATGCGATGAATCATCTTAGTTGCGGTAGCATCTTTTACAGAACAGGTTACGATCAGATTTAGATCAGATTCTGATGGATCCTCTGCAAGCGTATGACCACCGTTTACAATTAAACCAGATATCATTTCAGAATCAGCAAAACTCGCTGAGCAACCATATGCCTCAACCCAAATTTTTGCCATCTTACTTTAACAAAGAATCAACTTGCTTTTTAGTCATTAATTTTTTCGAAATTACAAGTTCACGTATGGTTTTACCTGTTTTCATAGATTCCTTGAAAAGATCAGCAGACTTTTGATAACCAATCTTTGGAGCAAGTAATGTGACAATTACAGGACTTTTTTCAATATTATCTTGAAGTTTTTGTTTATTTGCACCAAGTCCATCTATCAGGTTTACAGAAAATATTGGTAAAAAGTTAGTTAACATATCTGTAGAGTCAAGCACTGACTTTAGCATTACTGGTAGCATTACATTAAGTTCAAACTGGCCTGCTTGTGCTGCAATTGTGACAGTTGTATCATTACCAATTATACTAAAGCAAATCATGTTCATGCATTCCGCTAGCGATGGATTTACTTTACCAGGCATAATTGATGATCCAGCATGTACTGCAGGAATACTTAGTTCTGATAAACCTGCAATAGGTCCAGACGCCATCAGTCTAATATCATTTGATATTTTACTAAGTTCAACTGCATAGTTTTTCAGTGCAGATGACATGTTTGCAACAGCATATCTACTCTGTAGTGCATATTGCATATCTTGTTGTGCTCTTAGTGATAGTTTTGATGTTTTTGATAATTCCTTAATTGCAAAACTTCTATAACCCTTCGGTGTGTTAGCTCCAGTTCCTACAGCTGTTCCACCAAGTGCCAATTTTTCAAGTTCTTTTCTTGCTGATACTATTCCATCACGTGCAATTGTTAGTGCTGTCGCATAAGACGCAAATTCATTTCCTAATGTTACAGGCAGCGCATCCATCAGATGTGTTCTTCCAACTTTCTTGTATGAAGCAAACTGCTTTGCTTTTTTTCTTAGTGATTTGTTTAGTTTATCAATAGCAGGAATCACATCACGAACAGCAAAAAGAATTGCAATATGCATAGCCGTTGGAAACGTATCATTACTTGACTGTGACATGTTTACATGGTCATTAGGATGAAGATGTTGGTATTGGCCTAAACCCTTGCCAAGAATTTTTAACGCAACGTTTGCAATGACCTCGTTTGTGTTCATATTGAACGCTGTTCCAGCACCAGAGTTTATCATATCAACAACAAACTGGTCTTGGTATTTTCCCGCAAGAATTTTGTCACATGCCTTCACAATCGCGTTTCCACGCTTTCTGTCCAAAACTTTGGTTTTCATGTTTGCAATAGCAGCAGAGCGTTTTATCATCACAAATGATCCTAACAGGTATGGGTGTGGTTTCTTCCCAGTAACATGGTATTGCTTTACTGCCCTACTAGTAAATGGCCCATAATATGCGTCAGAAGGAATTTTTACAGTACCTAGCGAATCCCTATCGCTTCGATATCTCACATATACAGATAGCTTATTCTCAGTATATATTTTCGTAAAAAATTAATTTCACAAATTGTGGTACAATGTTCAAACAGATAATGATACTAAACTAGAGATCTTCACTGGTACAAAAAGCAAAAAGCTATATTAAATGGTGTTTTGTTTCCTTGATCACGATGAATAAGCGCATGAACTTCATGTTTACCATTGCAGCAATAGCTGTAATGGGCGGCGCGCTATTCGGAAGTACCTTTACTGCTCAGCTTAATGCTATGGCATCCGATTCAAATGTTGCCAGTGCATACAAGCAAATTGAAGAGATGGGCGGTATAGAACTTGTCATGCCTGGTGCATTCGCTGAAATGGGCGATTGTAACAGCGCAGAATATCAAGGAAGAACAGTCGTTGACTTCCCACTAACTGGTGTAAGTATCACACTTCCAACTGGATTAGCTGGTGACTTTAACGCAATGACTTTCAGTGAACAGATCCCAGGACCTACACTGAGAGTTACACAAGGTGACGTCGTAAGGATGACACTTACTGTTCCATCCGATGAGGCAACCCCTCACGGTAATGATATGCACGCATCACAAGTAACTGCTGTACCAACATTTGGTGCAGTTCAACCAGGAACATCTAAGACTTACTGCTACATTGCAGAAGTTCCAGGTGTTTACAAATACCACTGTTCTGGTGTTGACGTAGCAGCAATGGACCAACACGTTCTACAAGGAATGTATGGCATTGCAATCGTTGATCCAATCGATGGTTACAGTAAATTAATGGTTGAAAAGACAGCAGTTAACTCAAGTGGCGATGTTTATCGTGATAGACAGTTCTACTCCGGCGATGCTCTTGAATGGCAACTGCAGTATAACCAACTATACCTAACTGATGGTAACTACGATCAGGGTAAGATGATGCAACACCACCACACACTTACAGTAGTCAATGGACAAGCACTTGGTTACGTACCAAATGAAATCCACAACCTATTGAACAATGGTGATGTTAACAAGAACATCTTCTTCTTACAACCATGGAACTCCATGGAACTGAAACAGTACCAATCACAACTCATGTTCAGCCCAGTTGGTGTTCACAATAGAATCTTTATTGAGAACCAAGGTAACGAACCAGTATATTTCCACATTGTTGGAGAAATTATTGATAGAGTTACACAGGGTAACAGAGTACAGTCTCACGGAACTGAGACATGGTTACTAGGTGGTTCACAGAACATGATTGTTGATGTAGTATATGACGAACCAGGCATTTATGTCGCGGTTAATCACGACTATGCAGCAATCTACACTGGTGCAGCTTCAATTCTAGTTGCAGGACTTCCATTGCCAAACATTAACGAAACCGCAACAGCACTTGGTGTTGTTCAAGGTGCAGTTGATACTGGCATGTACGCAGGTGTATTAGGAAACCCATATGATGCAATACCACCATATGGTGAACAATCCATCAAGCACCCAGCAAAGAACGTTCATTGTATGTGTTCTGATGCAGTAGCACAAGCACAAATCGATGACGGCGCCGTACCACTATGGGAAGCAGTTCCAGCAATTCTTGCTGCAGCAGGCTAAACCTATATCATCTTTTTTTCTTTTTTTTTATCTTCACTAGTCTAGGAAACTCATAATGATTATATGCAGTGTTCAAGGGTTCAAGTCATGAGTCTTAACCAGTCAGTATTAATCTGTGATCAAGTAAACCCCATCCTCAAGGAAGTGCTAGAGAAGAATGGTCTCAAGGTTACTTATGAGCCAGAAATTACCCCTGAGCAAATTGCTGAAAAGATTGGAAGTTTTGAGGTTGTTGTGGTACGAAGCAGGACAAAAATAACAAGAGAATTAGTAGAAAAGGCTGACAAGTGTAAGATAATTGCACGAGTAGGTGTAGGGCTTGATAACATTGATCAGGGTGCTGCAAAAGAAAAGGATATCAGAGTGCTTAATGCTGTTGAGGGTGCAATTACCGCAGTAGCTGAATTGGTTATTGGCTTGATGTTATCAATGGCTAGAGAAATTCCACGCGCTGATAGAGAAATACGCAATGGAAACTGGATAAAAAAAGAATTGATGGGTACTGAACTAAAGGGGAAATATCTTGGTATAGTTGGACTAGGTAATATTGGTAAAAGACTTGGAAGACTTGCCAAAGCATTGAACATGAACATTATAGGATATGATGTTGTTCCAATTGATGACGAGTTTTCAAAGGAAGTTGGTCTCATGAAGGCCGACCTTGACACATTGTTATCAAGTGCTGATTATGTCTCATTCCATGTACCGTTACTTGATAGTACACGTCACATGATAAATGCGGAAAAACTAAAACTTATGAAAAAAACTGCACGTATTATCAACACTGCACGTGGTGGAGTTATTGATGAAGAGGACTTGTACAATTCTCTAAAGGATGGAAATTTAGCTGGTGCAGCACTTGATGTTTTCGAGGTTGAGCCCGCTACTGGAAATAAACTAACTACGCTTCCTAATTTTGTTGCCACTCCACATATGGGAGCCCAGACAAAAGAAGCTCAGCTATTAGCTGCAAATGTTATAGCAGAAAAGATAATACAGATTCTTCGTGGGGTATTGTAAAATGAAGGCTATTCTGCTACTTGCACTGTCAGTTATCATATTATCACAAAGCTATGGATTAGCTTATTCTGATCATGGCGGATCAAGCCATGCAACTGTTACATCATCATCTGTGTCTCAGGATCCAATAGTAACTGTGGAAACTGATTCCTCATCATATGAAACAGGTGATAGTATACTCATACACGGTTCCATTTCTGATTATAAGGAATCAGACCCTTTCAAAAATTTTGATGTTACACTAAGAGTTATTGCACCAAACAATAACATCATCAGTATTTCTCAAGTATCTCTTGATAACGATGGTTCTTATTCTTCATCAATTATTGCTGGTGGTCCTCTATGGTCAATTGATGGTGATTACATAGTATCTGCGAGTCATGGCGAAGACAGAAGTGCATCAGTAACTTTTGCTTTTGTTGATTCGGAAGCAGCACAGGAAGCAGCAAAAGCAGCAGCAGAGGAAGCAGCAGAAGCAGCAGCAGAGGAAGCAGCAGAAGCAGTAGAGGAAGAACTAGAAAAAGGATGTGGTGAAGGTACACATCTAGAAGATGGTGTTTGTGTATTAGATGAAACTGTTGAAGCAGAAGCTCCAGTTTCTACTGGAAGTTCTCCAAGTACAGGATTCAACTCATGGATTTATTCTATATCTTTTACAATCTTAATTGCATTTGCAATTATGATTGTACTTTATTTGATATCAAGAGCTTCTAGAAACAAAAGTGACGATTAGATTTTATCCAAGTTAACTGTAATAATTCCTGTTTTCACAAGATATTGCAATGCTAAAGTAAATTCTGTATCATTAATTGCACCAACTGCCCACCATCCAGCATTATTTTTTACCCATTCTGGTATTTTTGTAGCAGATACTGCACCATCAACTTCGGTGTAAGGAATTTTGATAATTTCAACATTTATCATATATTCAATTGCAACAGAAAATTCTTTTGCAGAAATTTGGTCTGTCACCCATAACTTTGCAACATCACGTATCCATGCAGGTAATGTAACCTTCCCAGAATCATCAATAGTGAATTGAGTTGATGATATTTGATTCGAATATTCAAGTTCTAACATGTACGTTCCAGGCTTCCAAATTGCAGAATCAAAAGGATGCTGTGACGGAAATGTTGAAGTTATAGTTGTTATAGGTCGGTTTAACAACATCACTTTTCTTTCTGTAGGATCGATAACATGGACAATTGCATTATCACCGGTAATTTCGGATACATTGACAATTATTGATAAAAAATCACCATATTCATACACATTTTGGCTTGTTTCTATGCTGATTGATGGTGCTGCTATGGCATTACCAACACTTGGTAATATTGCTAGTACGACCAATAATGATAGCATAATACCAGAAATTCTCATTTCAATCTCTTATTATTACGAATATTAAGGGCATATTCATATTTTGTCTATGCAAAGCCTTCAGGATCAAGTTTGGGTAAAAATGTGGAAGGAAAATTCTCCTGAATTACGTGAGAAAGCAGTTATTTGGAGAAAACAAAATGCACTTATTCGAATAGAGAGACCTAGCAGAATATCTCGTGCCAGAAGGTTAGGCTACAAAGCAAAGCAGGGAATAATTGTGGTGCGCATGCGTGTTGGCGCAGGGGGAATGAGAAAACAGAGACCAACAGGAGGAAGGAGACCAAAACATCTTGGTGTAGTTAGAATTAAGGCTGCAGTTTCCATGAAGCAAGTTGCGGAAAGAAGAGTATTAGAAAGGTATCCAAATATGAAACTTTTTGGTTCATATTTTTTGTATAAAGATAGTAAGTATTATTGGTTTGAAGTAATCTTGGCTGATAAATCGCATAAAAGTATCAAAAAGGATAAAGAGCTTAGAAAAAGAATTCAGTAGCGTGTGAGCTAGACTGAAAGTTATTCTGTTTTTTATATTTGCATTATTAGTAACAACAAACTTGACTGTATTTGGAGATGAAGATAGACGTGATCTTGGATTCATGACTAAATATATGATTACTGTTGATGAACAGAATTATGAAGTTATTTTTAGTTCAAACTTTACTATATCATCTCACACATTTAGTGCAAGCGATAGGATGTTACAGTTTAACATTGAAACAAGTTTAGAGAGTAAAAATATTGGTGAAATTGTAATTCCACGTACTCTAATGGATGGTGAGTTCACTGTATTACTTGATGGCAAAGAAATTACCTACCATTTGAGTGACTCAACAAAGGTTTCCGTTATCAGTGTAATATTTGATGGAAAGGGAAAACATACTATTGATATTATTACAAAAGATGTAGAACATAATTCTGGTGGATGTCTAATAGCAACAGCTGCATTTGGTTCTGAATTATCACCACAAATACAATTCTTACGGGAGATTCGTGATAACACTGTATTACAAACAGAATCAGGTACTAACTTCATGGCAGGATTCAACCAGTTCTACTATTCGTTTTCTCCAACAATAGCTGATTATGAAAGGGAAAATCCAACATTCAAGGAAGTTGTGAAGATAGCATTAACTCCACTTCTAACTTCATTGACATTGTTACAGTATGCTGATATTGACTCAGAATCTAAAATGCTTGTATATGGTATTAGTATAATATTACTAAACATTGGAATGTATTTTGTTGCTCCATCTATTATTATTATGAAGATTAGAAAAAGAGTAAATATAGAAAAACTAGATGAAAAATATGCATAAGTTAATTTTTTCCTCAGTAGGAATCGCACTTCTCATACTTATTCCTGCTTTTGCAAGTGGTGAAGTTTACATTCCAGACCATGAGTATGTTGGATTTTATGACCAAGACGGTATTTTTACAGTAATAGGCGGCGTGAAAAATAATGAGATGTATCCAATAACACCAACAATCACAGTGAATGTAAACGAAAATGGTAATATTTTCACTCATAAACAAGAATTCTCTCCTATTATGCCAGCTCAGATGTTACCACTTAAAATAAAATTACCAGAAATAACTTCTAAAAATCCAATCTTAGAGTCACCAGAAATATCATACAAGCAGACTGAATACAAGTATGAGGGTGGATACATCATATATGATGACTCTTTGGTTTTACATGACGACGGCCATATGACTGGTACAATAAAAAACGGTGGTGACAAAACGTTTCTAAATTTCCGAGTTTACGCCTTGATTAAGGATCAAAACGAACAGATACTAGACGTTGCAAGTTCTCAACAATTTGGAATAATGCATCCGGGTGAAATTTTGGAATTTGAAATGGTACCTGATAAGAAAATTGTTAACAAAATAGCAAGTTACAGCTGCTTTTCATTTGGTGATGAAAGCGTGTTACCACTTAATGCTGACAGAGACGGACAGCAGTACACATTCAGATACGAATCTGGCGTTTGGTTCAAAGATGGTAAATTTAGTTCAGACAGCACAGAGCTTGAGATGTATTCACTAAACAGTTATTTCGGAGAACTGAACGCTAGTTTTGAATTTCCTCAGAGCTCGATACATGAAGAGTTTGAAGTCCATCTAAGCGGTTCAAGTTATAGCAATGATGGAACAACACATTACAAAGAGAGGGTTGATAATATCCAAAGTCTTGACGAAATGGGAAACTGGCACGTTTACTTTTCTGTACCAGGATTTTACCAGGGTGATGTTATAGTAAAGGGATTCCATGAACCAGACGGAACAGTGGAAGTACCTGAGGAACTTGATCTCACTCAAATGATATACACGGACGTTACAAATGGTCAGGTCACTAGCATTATTGCTAAGACAACGGAAAATTCTCTTGTAATTAAAATCGAACCTACGGATGATGGTCTGTTATCATTTACAACATCCGATTTTTTGATAAGACCATTTGATGATGGAAATTTCTTTGTATTTGTTGACGGGGAAGAAATTGAGTCTATCAATTATGAGAATAAAATTTTGACAATACCATACACTGCAAATACGGAAAAAATAGAGGTTTATGGTAGTTATGTCATACCTGAATTTGGACCAATAGCCATCATTATACTTGCAGCAGCCGTGATTTCTATTATAGTAATATCAAGGAAAAATTCAATATCTTATTCATTAAGTAACGTCTGAATTTTTGATTCGAGTAATCCATTCTGTCCAAAGGTAATATCACGTAATATACCCTTACGATCAACAAGTATACTTGATGGAGTTCCAGGCAGAGCATACATCTCAAATGTTTCTGCAGAAAATTCTTTCGATGAAAAGTAATCCTTCACTCTGTCGTAGATTTGTTTTCTGTAATCTTCTGGTTGTTCATCAAAGTTGGGTATCTGATTTTTGATTAACGAGTCCATCTTTTCCTTACTAGCTTCACCTGATTGTTTTATCAACGAGTCCATTGCAACTGGGTAGGGAATTTTGTACGAGATTTTATCTCCCTCTCCGTATTGACTTAACATCTTTTTGGTTTCACCGATTGTCTCACCAGTTTGCAACAAAAGCTGTAAATTTTCAATAGTGTTTTTATCAAAATCTTCAAATGCTGTAGCCATTCCTAAGACAGAAACCCCATCTGACTTGTACTTGTTGTATATCTCTATAGATTCTGGTATTCCATACGCAAAGCATCCAGGGCAGTTCACTTGGAATACTTCAACAACAACTATGTTGTCATTTTGTTTATCCAAGTTTGTATCCATACCTTGTACCCACTTGGAAACTTTGAGGTTTGGTGCCTTCTGACCAATCTGTACACTCATTAAAATAATTACCATATAGTGGCTAAATTAAATTTTTTTTATTTTTTTAACAAAACAAAAAGAAAAGAAAGCGGAAAACTTTCTTTTCTGTTTTCCGTTTCTAAGGGATGGATCTGCTGTACAGTTTGCCTTCTAAGGCCATCTTGTACATTTCTGCAACGTATGGGTTTTCACCTGGTGTTTCTGCACCTAGCTCAACCAGTCGTGCATAAACTCTAACTACATATGCTAGAGCGCCCATAAAGGCTACGACTACACCCATATTGAACATCCAGTGGTTTGGTACCGCAAAGATTTCCTCGACGAACCAAAAGTGCCACATCTCGTTGATACCAATCGTAAACATGGTTGCCAAATAACCAAGAATGGTCATTTTCAATCCAGTGTTCATAGAGTTGTTTGGTCCTCTGAGAACTGGTACTTTTCTATCATAGATTGCAACAGATGCCCAACCTAGTGGCAATGCTACAAAGTGAGAGTATAGCCACCAATGTGCTGGAGTAAATGCGCTGTCTCTGATAGAAGTCTGGTGTAGAGAACCGTCAACAAAGTTGTCGACCTCTACTGATGCTGCAGTAGATCCCATTGCGATGATGATCATCCAGATCTTTTTCAGTCTCTGGATTTCCACCTCTTTTGGAATTAGTGCCGGCATTTGTGCCATAGTAATCATTTAGTGTTATTGTGATATAAGGTAACCACTTATTCTCAACCTAGATTTCCATGATAATTAGATGTCTTTTGATATAATATTGTAAATTTTTCATAAAAATCCACTTTTTTATCATTGTTTTACCTATTATTTTTTTCATGCACCATTGATTATCTTCATTGATAAACAATGAGATTACAATCTGAGGCTAAAAAATCCTATTTTACTACTATATTTTGCTTAGATTTAATTTAAAGATAGAGCAAATGTCCTGATGAAACTCAATCCACAGCTTTTGAGGCTAAATAGGAACCTGATAGCATGTTGTGTGATATCGGCACTAATCTCTGCATTTGTAGCCCAAATGCTCTCAGAAGAGGAGAATTATCTCAATACTACAATAACGATTGTGGTTGGATATACGGTATTCTTTGGGTTCTTTGGCTGTCTATTCTACCTTGATAATAAGAAGAGATACCAGTCTATGAGGCCCAAACTCATCAAAAAAGAGCTGATTAAGCTAGCCTCATCTTTTGGAATAGGCGAGATCGTCTATCTTGGAATAAGATGGTCCATGATGTTCTATTTTCTGGAAGTAGGAATTGAGCCATTTGCTGCATCGCTGGTTTCTGAAGCGATTGCTACAACATTTTACCTGGCAGTTGTTTCAACCGTCCTTAAAGTGACAAAAGCCTACTAATTGAAAAATAGGATAATATATGTTGATTATAAACAATACAGAATGACTGTTGTTCCTCAATCAAGATTAGATCTTCTGACAGAAATGGAAGAACGATATGAGAAGAAGGATACCCAGTATTTTGTAAAACTGTTAGATCATGATGATTATGTCATACGCTGTCGTGCAACTTGTATTCTTGTTGACATAGGAGGTGAGGATAAAGTGAAGTACATTGCAAAAGTTCTGAAGGACGACGCAAACGAGCTTGTAAGACATGAAGCTGCATTTTCACTAGGACAAATGTGTTACAGTAATGGAATTGCACCATTAGAGGATGCAACAAAAAACGATCCTAGTATGTTTGTACGACATGAAGCTGCAATTGCATTAGGCGTCATGGGTTCTAAAAAAGCACGCGAAACTCTTGAGAAAGCATTAGATGATCCTGATGAACCAGTAAGAGATTCTGCAGTTGTTGCATTGTCTAATCTAGAGTTTATGGAAAAGTTAAGCAAGAATGAAAAATTTGCTAAACTTACTGGCGGTTAAAGTCTAGAAACTATTGTTCCATTAGGATTTGATTCAAACTTGTAGATGTTTTCTACTGCTGAGTCATCAAAGATTTCTGCATCATGAGTTATGATAATGAATTGTATTGATGAATCTTCTTTAAGACTTGTTAGTTGAGATAAAACATTCACAAGAGATTTTCTTCGTTCACCATCTAAATGTGCAGTGGGTTCATCAAGTATCATAAAATTAAGATTTGATGAACCAAGAAGATGCGACATACCAAGTCTTAATGCTAATGCAATGCTAACTTGTTCACCACCGCTAAGTGATTCAAGATCAAGTGTTGTATTTCTAGAGTAACATGAAATGTTTACATCGCGTGTTTTTTCTGACAATGATATTCTTTGAATCTTTGTGTTGAGTTTCTCAAGATAGTCTGATGCTTTCTGTGAAATAATTTCTAAGGCCCATGAACGAAGACTCTTACCCACTGGACCATCTCTGTTGTAAACACTTTCCTGAATATTTTCAAGATCCGTAACATATCCTACAACATGTTTTAATTCTACTAATGTAGAATCAAGTTTTTCTAGTTCCATCTTAGCTTTTTTGATATTTCCAGAAATCTCTCCATATTCCTGATTGATTTGACTCAATTTAGTCATGGAATTGGCTCTAGATTCAATGTTTTTGAGAAATTCCTTCTGATCAAAACCTTTTGTTGATTTTTCAAGTGAAATAATATTCTCATAGATGGTTTTTGCATGTGAATCCAGGCTTGCGGCTTCTACTAATTGACCAGAATTAATTGTCAGAGGTATCTTTTGCATTTGCTTCACCTTTATCTTTATTTCTGCAATAATTTCATCTAATTGTGATTGATTCTTAATTTTGTGCGTATCAAGAATTGTTTCAGCTTTTTTAGATTCTTCTAGATCATTAGAAAGACTACCAACGTTTTGTTCAAGTTCGTCTTTTTCATTTTCTAGTTTTTCAATTTTCTTTTCTATTTCTTTAATCTCATCCTCTATGTGCTTTTTTTGGAACAGTGGCTTGAGATGGTCTACTGTAGAGTCACAGACAGGGCATTTTCCATCCTTTAATACTAATTTCTCAGCAAGTTCTTCATGTTCTTCGAGTCTTACTTGTTTTTTCTCCAAATCACTTAGTTCTGATTCAATAGAAGAAAGTTTTTCCTGAATTTTGTTAATTTCTGATTCAATATCATTTTTATTTTTAGATACTGCAAAGCATGGTTTGCATTCATTCACAATTTCTTCTTTTTCAGCAACTTCATTTTGAATTGATTTTATGACATCCTTTGCATATTCTTGCCATTCCTTTTTTCTTGATTCTAGATCTTTTAGCTGTGATTCTTTGGTTGAATCATTCTGAATTTGTTTTTCAAGTTTTGTGATCAATGATTCCTGTTCTTTCTTTTCAACATCAAGCTGTTCTAATCTAGGCTGTGCATTTTTAGATTCATTCTGATATTCAGAAATTTTATTTTCAAGAAGTTCAATTTGTGTGTCATCATAACCAAATTTTTTCTGTATGGTGTTTCTAAATTCCCTTTGTACGGTTCTCATGGATGCTAGTGCAGTGTCTAATTTGTCAATACCAATTATTGTGTTTAGTAGTTCCTTGAACTCCTTTGGTTTTGCTTTTATGATTGAACTAAGTTCACCCTGTTGAACTATAGATGCGATTTTTAATTTTTCAAAATCCATTCCAAGTGTTTCTTCAACATGTTTGGTCATTGATTCTCCAAACTGTTTTCTCTCTCCTTCTGCAATTGGAACTAATTTTCCATTTACATACTCTGCAAACTGTGCAGTTAGTGTTCCCTTAGAATCAATTTTTCTTATGGCTTGATAGTTTTTTCCATTAGCAGAAAATTCAATTTTTGCAAATCCTTGGTTTGCTCCCGTTCTAATCAATCCTTTGGTATTCTTTCTTGTATGTTCTCCAAATAGTGAAAACGTAATTGCATCTATGATGCTTGATTTTCCTGCACCATTATCCCCAACAAACACTGTAGCATCATTCTCAAACCCTAATTTTGTATTAGAATGAGCCAGAAAATCAACCAGTTCTATGGTACGAATCATTTTCCATTCCTCTTGAATTGCTCAAAATTTTCAATTACTAGTTGTGTAGCTTGGTCGAGTTGGTTCGATGATAAGAGTGGAAGTAGGTCATTTACAGCAAAATTAGCAAGTTTTTCTGATTTCAAAGAGTTTATTGCAAGTTTTAGTAATTCCTCGTCTATTCGTGCAGGTCTGTTTAGTAGAACTGACGATGTATCTTCACTTTGTAACATCTTCCATGAACAATGTAATGTTTGTGGAATGATCTCAGAAATTTTTGTCTGTACTACATCTCTCTCAATATCCTTACCAATAATTTTAATCTCAACTATTGGCTTTTTATCAAACGTAGATATTTTTTCCAACATTTTAGATATTGAAGTATCAAAGTCATCTTCAATTTTTGTAGAAAATTGTGGTCTTGTATCTAATTTTATCCAGTTTGGTTTTGCTTCCTTCGATGAAATATCTACTTCAAAAAATCCTTTTTCTGTTTCCTTTATTCCTTCACTCGTTGTCATTTCCGTTGATCCAGGATATGCAAGTGGTCCTCCTAACTGATCAAATTGCTTTACAGATTTATCATGTAAGTGCCCCATTGCATAGTAAGTAAAGTTCTTTGGTAGATCTGAAGAATTTAATTCCGCAGCGAATTGGTTAACCTCCGTAATTCCTTGATGTAATACCAAAATTTTGTGACCATTATGTTGTTTTGCTAGTGCATCAATCTCTCTAAATTTTTCTTCAAATGATTCAAGTTCATTTTTTCTTATTTTATCAAATCCTACAATCATAACATCCTTGTGATATACAGGTTCACCCCTTCCTACATATTTTGAAAATTCTAAGTTATGGTATACGTAAGGTACAGGAGTTGCACGCATCCTACTAATGTCGTGTTCACCAAGAATGAAAAATGATTCAATCGAATTTTTTTTCAGTCTCTTGAGTGCATTTGCCATTTGTATGATTGCGGTACCACTTGGATTTGGTGTATGAAAGATGTCACCAGCAAATATTACAAAATCTACATGATCTTTTATCGAGATATCAATTGCCTGGTTGAATGAATCATAGATGTCCTGCTCTCTTTCTTCTAGACCATATTGCTGTAGTCCTAAGTGTGTATCAGAAATGTGTGAAAATAACATATTAATCCATCAAAAGATCTTTTTTAACCAGATCTTGGCTTGAATTTGTTCCTGCGGCTCCAACTTTTTTCGCAACAGCCCATTCACCAACTGCGTTTTGATCAGAACCAATTTTCTTTCCTTTCATTTCGTCAATGTGTACTATGGCAGGAAGGTTTACCCATTGACCAACAAGAACAGCGTCACCAATATTCAATGATGTAAGTTGTGCAATGAACTCTTTACTGATAGATTCAGCGGCAGATGCAATCTGCCGTTGGTCATCTTCCTGTACAATCTTCATTACTGCAAGTGAGCCCATCTGGCTTAGAACATTAGCCTCAATATCTCTAGGTCTCTGCGATACTATTCCTAAACCAAGACCAAACTTCCTTCCTTCCCGAGCAATCTTTGCTGCCCAGTACTTTGCTTTTGCATCTTCATTTTTGGGAATGAATACGTGTGCCTCTTCAATTATTACAAAAATAGGAGTATTGAATCTGTAACTTCTCTTTGATTTTACTTTCCCACCCTTTGCGTTTACAGCAGCCTTTCTATCTGCTAAAAGTTCTTGTAAATAGTAAGCAAGTGCAACATTTGCCTGTCTGTCCGTGAACTCTGATACGTTTAGAATGTTTAGTCGACCTTCTTTGATAAGTGCAACTGGATTTGACATATCAGGATCCAAAATCTCTGATGCCCTATGTCTAGCGTCGTCAATCTTGTCTTGAACTCTGTCAGCAGAATGCCTATCTTCTTTTCTGTCTGGGTTTGCACCAATGTATTGTACTTGTTTATCTAAAGCTTCCCAGAAATTTGCTGACTCCTTTACTTCTGGTGTGAATGCAAGTCGTAGAACTCTTTGCTGTATGTCAGCACCTTCTCTAATCTCTAGGACATCTGAAAGTGTGTCAGCTTCTAACAATCTAGGATTAATTTTGGCATCAATTACATTCATTTTTGGAAAGTCTAGACCAGAATAGTCGTTATGATAATCAAAAATTATTACTGTTCCATCAAGCTTTGCAATTTGCTTTGCAAGAAGTGTTACCAAGTTACTCTTTCCCATTCCTGTCATTGCAAGAATTCCAAGATGCCGTGAAACAATCTTGTTGAGATTAATCTGTGAGCTTATCTCAGGGTTTCTAAGAAGTCCACCAATTTTTATCCATTCACTACTTTCCGGTCCAAATATTTGTCCAAGATCATCCTTCGTTGCCTTAACAATTTCAGTTCCTGGTATTGGTGGTACAGCAGGAAGTATTGCTTTACCTTTTTGTAGTGACTCTAGAAATCCCAGAATCCTAATCATTGCTGTATTGCTTTTATCACGTTTGTTTAGTGCAGCAACTTCAATACTTTCTAAAGTCTCATCGTAATTGTTAACATCACCGAGTGCAGCACTTGACACAACTGATTTTTCAACTAGACCAACAATCTTTCCTTCCTTTGAATTTATGATAACATATTCACCTATTGGCAATGATCTTGATGTTTGTCCTGTTACTACGGTCGGCTTTGATTCACCAATAACAAATCCTAACGTCATCCTAAAACCTCCCTTGAACCAATTTCATTCGATAGTCCATGAATGCTAGCAAGTTTTGTCAAATCTTTACCTGAGATCTTGCAGTTGTTATGTGCAAGCTTTAACGCATATGGGTATCCGCCAACACTATTTTTCAGTATTTTGTTTAAAATTAATTTGAAATCACTATTGTCATATCCAGAGCCTAAAAGTTCAATTTTGATCAATGGTAACGATTCTGATAATCTAGCAAAAACTGAGGAAATAATCATATTATTTCCAAATTTTGAATCCTCGTGAATTTTACTAAATCCAGGAGAAACTGTTGCATGATTGTAATAGAAGATATCTCCTGCTATTGCACCTAGATCGTCAAATTGCTTCTTGGTGTTGGATGTTTTTGAAATAAAAACAACATTATTCTTTTTTGTAATTGCATTCACAAGTGAATCCGCTAGTGATTTTTGTCTTGTGAGAAACTGAGAATAAAGTGAACCATCCATCAACACTAGATCAGTACTATCAACTGATTCTTTACATGCATCAATCTCCATCTTGCTTGCTAGTGATGCAAGTTCTGGGTTTGAATCAAGTCCATGTTCATGTAAATCAACTAGAATTTCTCCATCTGATTTGACAGAAACCGCTGTGACTGCCCATAATTCTGCACCCTGAAATTTTGTACTGTTGAAGCTACTATCAATACCAGCAGCGGTAACATCCTGTTTTGTTGGTGAAAAATCTACCCAGTTTGATTTAGCCTGTTTGATTATCTGTTCGAATTTTGGGCCTTTCAAAATTGATAACGTTTCATCACGTTTTTTGATTGCATCCTTAAGAACACTATTGAGCACATAACAAAATTGGTTTCATTGAATATGAATATTGGGGTGTAAAATTCACTCCATCAGAATTAGCTTGAAATCGTGCTTCTGGTAATATCAAAATAACCTACCAATAAAAATTCAAGAATTTTTTTGCCTATATCTTAGAGTTTAATTATAATCATAATTGCATTTTTATCGATTTGAAAAGAATTGGTCTCTTAGGCTGCGGTGCAATAGGAACAGAGATAGCACTCGCAATTGACTCGGGAAAAATTCCCGCTACACTTACGCACGTCTATGATATCGAAAGATCACATGCTGATATTCTGGTCTCAAAGCTAAAACAAAAGCCAGAAGTTGTGACTAACTCGCATTTACTCTCTTCAAATTCAGTTGAATTGGTAGTTGAGGCTGCATCACAGGATGCAGTACGAAATGATGCAGTAAGCATACTTCAGAACAAAAAGGACATGATGATAATGTCTGCAGGTGCATTACTTGACGAATCTGTCTTTGAGGTGATATCTGATGCATGCAAAGACTTTGGCAAGACTGTGTACCTTCCATCCGGTGCAATAGCTGGTCTTGATGCATTGAAATCTGTAAAGGACGAACTAAAGTCTGTTGTGCTTGTTACTACAAAAAATCCAAACTCTTTGAAAGGAGCTCCATTCTTTGATAGTTCTGAGATTGATCCTAAGAAAATTTCCGAACCAACTGTTCTTTTTGAAGGTGCAGCCAAGGAAGCAGTATCACTATTTCCTAAAAATGTGAATGTCTCTGCGCTTCTCAGTCTTGTAGGATTGGGTGGTAACAATACAAGTGTGAAAGTTGTCGCAGATCCTAACACGGACAAAAACACGCACGAAATTAATGCAAATGGAAAATTTGGTAACATAAAGATCCTTATAGAAAATGTTCCAGATTCTACGAACCCAAAGACAAGCAGACTTGCCACACTTTCTGCTATAGAATTACTAAGGCAGATTTGCACCAAAGAGGTTCAGATAGGAACGTAGTGGCAAAAATTGCCAATTAAATTAATTTTGAAGACAAATTTGAGCCGTACATTATCCTTTAAATGATTACACAAAGTCTGTTTTTTTGGTAATGTTAAAGGATGAAGTTCTAAGACTAAAGAAGGAAAAAGATGTAGTCATACTTGCACATAACTATCAGCTTCCCGAAGTACAGGATGTGGCTGATTTTGTAGGTGATTCGTTAGGATTATCGAGACAGGCTGCCGAGGTAAAACAAAAAACAATTCTATTTTGTGGTGTACACTTTATGGCTGAAACTGCAGCAATTGTAAGTCCTGACAAAAGAGTTTTGATTCCTGATCTAGAAGCTGGTTGTTCATTATCAGAAGCTATAACTGTTGATCAACTTAGAAAGTGGAAAAAAGAACATCCGGATGCGATTTCAGTTGGTTATGTTAACACAACGGCTGAAATAAAATCAGAACTTGATTACTGTTGTACATCATCTAATGCGGTAAATGTTGTAAATGCAATTCCTAAGGAGAAAGAGATCTTATTCTTACCTGACATGTTTTTGGGTTCGTACGTTGCAAAAGTTACTGGAAGAGAGAACATGCAGATTTGGGCTGGGGAATGTCATGTTCACGCTGGAATTACACCAGATCACGTTGAAAAAAAATTAGCTGAACTAAAAAACGCAGAGTTTGTTATTCATCCGGAATGCAGCTGTACTACTCCGATGATACATGACGTTGCATCAGGACATTACAAGAACCATCAAGTTCAGATTCTTTCTACTGAAGGAATGATGAACCATGTTACAAAGTCTGCTTCAAAACAGTTTGTTGTAGCAACTGAAACTGGAATTCTGCACAGAATGAGACAACAAAATCCAGGGAAAACATTCATTCCAGCATCAGAAAATGCGGAATGCGAGTACATGAAGATGATTACGCTGGACAAAGTATATCGTTCATTGTATGACGAAAAATATGAAGTTAAAGTTGGAAAAAGAATTGCAGATAAGGCACGTCTGGCAATTGAACGGATGCTTTCAATTAGCTAAAATCTAAACAATAACTTCAAGACTAAGGTCTAATCCCTTGACAGAGTTTGTGATGGAACCGACTGAAATCATATCAACTCCAGTTTTTGCAAATGCACCAATGTTTTTGGAGTTTATTCCACCTGACGCTTCAAGTTTTACCTTATTACGAAGTTTTTTCTTTTGAAGTGAAGTTATTGTTTTTTTAATCTGCCCTGTAGAGAAATTGTCTAGCATGATAATTGTAGCACCACTACTGGCTGCAAGTATGGCATCTCTCTGACTTTCTACTTCGACTTCAACATTTTTGTGTCGTTTTCGTGCGTTTTTTATAATATCTTTCATTGAGTTGGATACCAACAAGTGGTTATCTTTTATCATCACCATTTCATTCAGTGACATTCTATGTTTGTGTCCACCGCCAATTTCTACAGCTTCTTTATCAAAAAATCTAAGACCAGGAGCAGTTTTTCTTGTTGAATAAAGTTTTGTTTTTTTGTTTATTTTTTTAATTTTTGATACTAGGAGATTAGTATGTGTAGCAATTCCACTCATTCTTGATATGAGATTCAATGCTGTCCTCTCACATGATAAGATGATCCTGACATTACCAGATACTTGTAAAATTATTTGATTTGGTTTTACTTTAGTACCATCTTTTTTTATTATTTTAACGCTACATCCCTTTAGACGAAATATATCTCCTGCAAATTTAACACCAGCTAAAATACCATTTTCTCTTGAAATAATTTTAGCTTTAATCTTATTTTTTGGAAGCAGTACGCTAGTGACGTCACCGCTCTGTACATCCTCCGAAATAAATCGTAATAATTCTTTTTTGATATTGGTACCCAACTTAGGTTACCTTAAGTGCATATTTCCCCTTTGCAGTTATTCCCAACGTCTTTGCAATTTTAGATTCGTCTGGATTTGCCACTACAACTATTCCTTCCCAGTCTGATGTTAGATCTGACGATTTACATGCTGGACAAACTTTCCCTATAGTAACACACTTACATTTTCTGCATGCTAATTCTTTTACCATATTTATTCAGCTTCTACTTTCTCTTCTTTCTTCTCTTTCTTCGCTTCTACTTTCTCTTCTTTCTTCGCTTCTACTTTCTCTTCTTTCTTCGCTTCTACTTTCTCTTTACCATCATCAACACCACTTGCCTTTTTAAGATCCTCCTGTATCCATTCCTCTGCTCCCAAAAATGGTTGCCTACATGTAATTCCTATCTTTCCCATCGTTGACGCTTTACCAAGTGATACAGCAGTAATTCTTGTTCTTATTGTTGAACCAATCTTTAATGTTCGACCACTTTGGTTTGCAAGTATAATACCAGATGCTATGTTGCTTTTGAGATAATCATCCATGACTTGTGATAAGTGCAATAATGCATCAGTAGGACCAATTCTAACAAACGCACCAAAATCGGTAATATCAACAAGTTCACCATAGATTATTTCTTGTAGTTTTGGGAAAAACGTTAATGCATCAAATGTTACCCGATGGAACGTTCCCCCGTCACCAGCAATTAATTTACCCATAGGTTCAACATCAGCATCAAGTATCATTATGATGTAACCAAGATCTGATTTTACCATACTTTCATATTTTGATTTGAGAATATTGATTGCTGCTTTGTTTAACGATGTACCAAACAGGTTAGGTGGTATCCTAACAATATCCTCTAGCGTGGAAACAGAAAACACTTTGTTTGATGTTTGATTTTCACCTTATGAACCTTTTGAAAAATCATGCCTGATTTAGATAACAAATTTAATTTTTGAATTATGCCAAGCTAAATCTGCCTATCTTTAAATAAAGTAGAAATGAATTTTGCACTATGGTTGGCGTTGACGATGTCATCAACAAACTTTCTACTGTAATTGATCCTGACCTAAACAAAGACATAGTATCAATGGGTATGATCAAAGATTTGGATCTTAATTCCGGAAATCTAAAGTTCACATTAGAACTCACTACACCTGCATGTCCATTTAATGAACAGATAGAGGAGGATGTACGTAAAGCAATTGATGAACTTGATGGAATAAACAATCTTGACATGAATGTAACTGCAAAAGTGATGGAAGGAAGATCATTGGATGCGGATGAATCAATGAAAACCGTTAAAAACATAATTGCTGTTGCAAGTGGAAAAGGTGGAGTTGGTAAATCTACTGTAGCATTAAATCTTTCATTAGCACTTGCAAAAACTGGAGCTAAAGTGGGTTTGCTAGATGCTGACATTTATGGACCAAGTATACCGTTGATGCTTGGCATGAAGGATGCTGCAATGCAGGTAGAGGATAACAAACTGCAACCACCAGAATCAAATGGAATTAAAGTTGTTTCTTTTGGTTTTTTTGCAGAACAGGAACATCAAGCAGCAATTTACAGGGGACCAATCATATCTGGAATTGTGAAACAGTTTTTGGTTGATACAAACTGGAGTGATTTAGATTATCTCATAGTGGATCTACCACCTGGTACTGGTGATATACCACTGACATTAGCACAAACAATACCAATCACGGGAATTCTTGTTGTTACAACACCACAGGAGGTAGCAAGCAGTGTAGCTGTTAAAGCAATTGGGATGTTTGACAAGCTCAATGTACCTATGTTGGGTGTAGTTGAAAACATGAGCTATTTCGAGTGCTCAAAATGTAATGAGAAACATTACATATTTGGTAATGGTGGAGCAGAGAAAATTAGTGAAAAACATAACATACCATTCCTTGGTGCGATACCACTAAATTCTGGAATTATGGAAGGTTCTGATTTAGGAAAACCAGTAATGATCACACAACCTGATTCACCAAGTGCTGAAGCATTTACTGTAACTGCTAAAAATATTGCAGCACAGTGTAGTATAGTTGCGGCAAAACTACAAGAGGAGATGCAGGCAGAAACTACTCCGCCAACAAATTAGATTTTCTTGCATCTATCTAATGATCTCCGTGATCAACTCAAAACCCCACTAGGGAATTTAATCCGTGATAATGATCCAAATAAAGAAAATATCATAAAAAAAAATTCAACTGAATCAATTATAATCACAGTGGGAGATAGAACGACTGAAAATTTATTACAATTAGGTATCAAACCGCAGATTCAAATCGTAGACGGTCTTGAAAAACGCAGTAAACGTGTTGTGCCCACTGATGATAAAACAAACACAAAACTTTTCTGTAAAAACCCACCTGGTGAAATAACTGCTGAGAGTATGAAGGTCATTCAAGAGGCATTTTCTACTGAACCACCAGTTAGAATTCTAGTAGATGGTGAGGAAGATCTTCTTGTCATACCTGTATGTATCTACGCACCTGAAAACGCGGTTGTGATGTATGGTCAACCAAACGAAGGTTTGGTTATTGTTACAGTCACGCCTGAAATACGAGCGAAGGTTCAAAAAATACTTGATGCAATGAATTAGGGGTATGATGAGACGGTGGCTGTATGATTTATGATTACACTACTAAAACTCTGACCCTACTTTGTAAAGCTAAACCAAGATCTGAGTAACAATTGACATTGTATGATAAACTAACATCATGAGATTAGTTCATGTGAAATTAGATCCTGATCTACGATTGAAAATTTATGAAAAAGTTGGAATTTATGCTAATAGATTTTCCATTCCAGAACCAAGGGTACTTCTCACAACACGTGAGGTTCTTGATATGCCAAGAGAGATGACAGAGGGAGCACGAACTTCAGCCTACAAATATTTAGGATTATCATATAATAAACAAAGTCTCATATTCCTAAATATTAGGAAAATTTCTGACGAAAAAGATCTAGAGAATACGATCGTGCATGAATTGATACATCAGAGATTTCCCTATCTAAGCCATGGAAGGAGGTTTAACAAGCTAGTCAGGCAAGGCTTACGAGGAAAGAAATTCCCACCATATCAAAAAAGAAAATAAATTGACTAACAATTTTTGCTTGATGATTTATATTTACAATTTATAGGCTTGCAAGTATAGTATGGCAATTTCTGACTTTATTTCAGTTAGCACATCTCAACTTTTACCACTTGTGGCGGTAATAGCTTCCTTTGCAGTGGCAGCTGGATTTGCTGCCTGGGTTACTAAGCAAAAACCTGGAACAAAGGAAATGCGTGCAATATCAGATGCAGTGAAAGAAGGTGCATCAGCATTTCTCGCCAGGGAAATGAAAGTGATAATTCCTGTTGCTATAGGTTTATCAGTTGTTATTGGATTTTTCATAGGTTCTTCTAATGGAATAGCATTTGCTGTAGGTGCAGCACTTTCAGCAGTTGCCGGAATAATTTCATTGAAAATTACTGTCAAAGCAGCAGTAAGATCAGCTCATTCTACTAAGAAGGGACTTGGAAGTACTTTTGCATTAGCATTCAGAGGTGGTGCAACTGTAGGTCTTTCAGTACCAGCAATGGCTTTAGGCGCTATGGCAGTACTCTATATCATATATCCTGATCCAATCTCAATAGCTGGTGTAGGAATTGGAGCAAGCCTGATTGCACTATTCATTAGAATTGGTGGTGGAATTTACACCAAGGCAGCAGATATGGCTGCAGATTTAGTTGGAAAAGTTGAAGCAAATATTCCAGAGGACGACCCACGAAACCCTGCTACAATTGCGGACAACGTAGGTGATAATGTAGGTGATGCAGCAGGAATGGGTTCTGATGTTTACGAATCTTACATAGTTACTATGTTAGCATCTTTATTGATTGCAGCTCTTATAGGATTTCCTGATATTGTAGTTTATCCAATTCTTGTTGGTGCATCAGGAATAGTTGCCTCGATAATTGGTGCAGCCACTATAAATTCTAGAAAAATTAAGGATGTAATGAAACCTCTTAATGTTGCTTTTTACATTTCAGCAGCAGTCGCAATTGCATTAAACTTTATTTTTGCGCGTCTATTTCTTGGCGAATCAGACCTTACATACGCATTATTTGGTGCTACTGTAATAGGTGTGATTCTTGTACCTGTAATACAAAAAATCACTGATAATTTTACAAATTATAAATACAAACCCGTCAATGAAATAGCCGAGGCTGCAAAGTGGGGTTATGCATCATTGACTCTAATGGGAATCATACAAGGTATGCGTTCTACGGGTCCTTTCATGATTGCATTAGTAGTTGCAATTATCGTATCATTTGCTTTATGTTCTTCAGCAGCGCCTGAAGGCTCCGATCCATTACTTTATGGAATATTTGGAACATCACTTACTGCGATGGCAATGTTGAGTCTTGCAGGAATTGTGTTGAGTATAGATGCTTTTGGCCCTATCGCTGACAACGCAGGTGGAATTGTAGAAATGACTGGTATGGGAGAAAAGAACCGTAAAGTTACTGACGAAATTGATGCTGTAGGAAATACAACAAAGGCAATAACAAAAGGATTCGCAATAGCTAGTGCTGGACTTGCTGCGTTAGCTATGATTCAAGCTTTCCAGTACGAAGCAGCAGAATATTTCCATGTAGTATTTGATTATTCATTATCAAATCCTTCAGTTATTGTAGGTCTGTTGGTTGGTGGCTTAATCCCTTTCATTATTACTGGTCAATTAATTAGCGGTGTTTCACGTGCGGCTTTCATACTTATTGATGAAATAAGAGCGCAATTCAAGAAAAATCCTGGAATACTTACTGGTAAGACAAAACCAGATTATGCTAAATGTGTGGACATAGCTACCGTAGCCTCAATCAAAGAACTATGGAAAACTGCAAGTATTGCTGTTGCCGCTCCTATAGTTCTGGGAGTTTTACTTGGTCCTGAAGCAGTAGCTGGTTTGTTGTTGGGCGCTGTGGTTACTGGAATATTCCTTGCTTATCATTTAGCAAATACTGGTGGTGCATGGGATAATGCTAAGAAACTCATAGAAATGAAGGGTGAGAGAGGAACTGAGGAACATAAAGTTGCAGTAGTTGGTGATATCATTGGTGATCCTTACAAGGACACAGCAGGACCTGCACTAAATACAGTCATAAAATTGCTTAATACAGTAGCTATAGTTTTCGTTGCTGCATTTGTTACTATAATTCCAGGATTGTAAATTAAAAAAATAGTTTAAGGGCATCCTTCCATTTTTTGAATAAAGAAACCTTTTTCTTTAATTTCTTTTTCAACTGGTTCTGGTGCACCCTGTGTGTGACAAAATTGGCATTCCTCTCCTGTCACTGTTGCTCCATCCTCACCTACTGTTGCTAGCCATTGTTTTGCGAATTCAATTGCTTTGTCATGATCCTGCACATCTGTTATAACATCAAAGTGCATAGTATGACCATCTTTGGCTTTAACATAGGTATCGTAGACGTGTATGTCCATTGCCATAATATTGCATAAAATTAGGGATATTTAATCTAAACAATCAATCTATTTTATTGGAATTTCTATTACATCTGAATCTAACAAGTATGCCATAAGATCATTAGTCATACAAGAAAATATTATCCACGGTACGGGATTGTTTTGCATAAATTTTTTATCCGTATCTGACGGAGTTGCATCTGAGTTAGGATGAGAGTGAAACACACCAACTAATTCTAACTGCATTTTTTCAGCAAGTTTATACCCTTTCAATAATTCCTCTGGTGAAATTGTAAAATTTGTTTGTGATTTATCCATATTTTCTGTGAGAAAAACCTCTTTAACATTCCAAGCATCGTCAATTTTTTCTCCAAGTAGCATAGCACATGATTCATTGGGTTGCCGTTCTATAGCATGAGTAATCAGCTTATCTTTTTCTTTTTGCGTTAAAACTATACATTCCAATGTGTTTATTCAACAGGCTCTTCTATTACAATGCTTGCAACCATCCAAGGGTGGACTATGCACATGTATTCGTAAGAACCAATACTCAGTTGACCTGAATCAAGCAGGAATTTTTCATTTGCATTAAGCAAACCAGAATCAAAAGTTTCTCCAAAGTCTAATGAACTAGTTACGGTGTGCATGTCTACATCATCGTTTGTCCATTGTATTACATAGCCCTTTTCTAATGTAGCAACATCAGGATCATAATCTGGGTTTCCTTGTTCTGATGAACCAGCTAAAATTGAAATAGCAAAAATTTCACCTTCAGGAACTTCTTGAACAATCTCCTCAACAGCCTCTTCGACAACTTCTGGCAAAAGATATCCAGTTGGTCCTAGTATACCAAAGCCAAAGAATACTGTAATACCTAAAGCAACTGCAAATATGAAGATAAGACCAACAGGTTTGACATACTGTGGCATCTTCATAGCCATATATGCAATTACGATACCTGGTACTGAAACCATAATCAGAAGTCCCGCAACTGTTGGTAATGTAGTACTTTCACTTCCCACAAATCCTCCAGCACCAAATGTCAAAATTATTGACATTGTAACCAGGACAGTGGCTTTTGTTCTGTTTGATGTTGATACTCCGCCATCTAGAATTCCAGCACCCAAGAATATCAATCCGATAAAAAATAACAAGCCTGAAAGTGCATGCATTCCATCAATGAATGTATGTGCTAATCCAGCATATGATAGAACTATACCAGCTAGCCCAATTGCACTAAGCCCACCACCAGGCATGACTAGTTCCCAATTACTCATTTAAGCTTGATGAGAAATCCTAGATAATTAATCGTTTTGCACAGAAATTGATCGATTCGAATAAATTAAATCATATAGGCCAATCTCAACAATCGTTGGGATTAAAAGAGATATTCGAGGTTTCAAAGCCCAGAATAATAATTCTACTTGTAATAACTGCTGTTACATCTATGTATGCTGGAAGTAAACTTGTTGGTCCTGAGATAGACTATCTAGGAATTTTACATATTATAGTTGCTGGATCGCTTGCATCTGCTGGTTCAAGTGCACTAAACCACTTTTATGATAGGGACATAGATTTGAAAATGAAACGTACAAGCAACAGACCAATACCATCAGGAAGAAGTAAGGATACGACAGTTCTCATTTATGGACTTGGTGTAAGTGTAGCGTCTGTTATTTATGCAGCGTTCACACTCAATTATGTAGCTACTTTCTTTATTGCCTTGGGAATTTTCTTTTATGTCATAATATACACAGTCTGGCTTAAACGTTCGAATTCTTCAAATATTGTAATTGGTGGATTTGCGGGAAGTGCTGCATCAATGGCCGGATGGTCTGCTGCGACTGGATCTATTGACATTCTTGGATTTTTAATCGGATTTCTGGTTTTTGTATGGACACCATCTCACTTTTGGTGTCTTGCCATGAAAATACGTGATGATTATGCAGAAGCGAATGTACCGATGCTTCCTGTATTGATTGGGATGGAAAAAACATCAAAGTACATACTCGCAAATACGATTATACTATTACCGTATTCATTGATGCTCTATGCATTTGGTATGGGTATTGTTTATACCATAATTGCAGCAATTGCAGGAGGTCTCATGTTGATATATCATTATAAGCTTACAAAAACACCAACGTCAGATTTTGCGTGGAAGGCGTACAAAGTAACTGCACCATATCTTACTATAATTTTTGTAGGAATTGCATTAGATGCAGCTTTTCACTTTAAATTTTAATTGATGGTATCATTAGGTTCAGGAAAACTATCTTCATAGTCTTTTTCTAATGATTTCTGATTCTGTAATTCAACATCGTCATCTTCTTCTTTGTTAGTAACAATCTCGATTCTACGTGTATCCTTAGTAAGCCAGTTTACATTTATCAGACCCATTATTTCCATGTCTAGTAATGTTTTATTGAAAAGATCATCCGATATATGATAACCATCCTTCACTAGACTTTTAATCAGTGTTGTATCAGTAATAGAACCTTTTTCTTCGACTTTCTCCATTACTATATTCTTATATTTTACAGTCAATTTTATCGATAGAATGTATCCCCTGCAGGTTTGGGAATTATGTTTGAAACTTCAGCTTTAATATCGCTGTACCATTTATCAATTTCTTTAGTCATTGATGGCCTAACTCTCTTTAATGCCACAGCAAAATCGTTACTAGTAATCTTTGATGAATCTTTTTGCATAGCATTAACTGCTGCTTCCCTACATAATGAAGCCAAATCAGCTCCAGTATAATTTTGTGTAGATACTGCAATTTCATTCAAGTTAACGTCATTTGCAAGTGGCATGTTGTCAGTTAATATCTTAATTATTTCTAATCGGTTTTTTTCATCTGGTGGCTGAACAAATAAAACAATGTCAAGTCTTTCATTACGTAACATTGAATTATCAATTAAATCAGGTCTATTTGTAATTCCAACTATTATTATATTCGATGTACCACTGTCCTCCATTTCAGTTAACATTTGACTAAGTATTGTTTCTCCATGATTGTGTTCATCTTTCATTTTAGATTTTGCAAGTGAATCAAGTTCATCAAAAATAACAACACATGGAGCTGATGCTTTTGCCTTTCGGAAAATTTCTCTTATTGCCTTTTCCGATTCTCCAACCCATTTTGATAGTATTTCTGGTCCTCTAACCAAAATCATATTTGCACCACACTCAGCCGCTAATGCCCTTGCAAGTAATGTTTTACCACAACCTGGTGGACCATAAAGCAGTACACCTCTAGGTGGTTTTACACCCATTTTCTTAAATTTATTCGGAGAATTGATAGCAGCAACCATGTTATCTTCCAATATCTTTTTTTCATCATTTAATCCACCAACATTATCCCACCAAACTTTTGCACGTTCAACATAAAATTCTCGCATAGCTGTTGGAATTACTTCTAATGTTGCATCGTAAAAGTCACGAAGTTTTATTTCCATTGACTCTAATATTTTTGCTGGTATACGTTCATTTTCAAGATCAATTTCTGGTAAGTAAC
The DNA here is from genome assembly GCA_902590655.1 of uncultured marine group I thaumarchaeote. Classification (GTDB taxonomy): domain Archaea; phylum Thermoproteota; class Nitrososphaeria; order Nitrososphaerales; family Nitrosopumilaceae; genus Nitrosopelagicus. Next base: position 6,996 of record CACIXQ010000008.1, on the reverse strand, counting down.
GTCGTATTGCCTTTATTGCACTTTCCCTACATAATGATTTGATATCTGCGCCAGTGTATCCATGAAGATCATTTGCAAAGCTCTTCAAATCAATATCTGTTGCAAGAGGCATACCACGTGTATGTATTTGTAAAATTTCTAATCTACCGTCTGCATTAGGTACAGATATTTCCATTTCTCTGTCGAATCTTCCAGGCCTTCGTAGTGCTGGATCCACACTATCAGGACGGTTTGATGCACCAAGAACAATTACATTTCCCCTATCAGTAAGCCCATCCATCAATGCTAAAAGTTGCGCGACAACTCGTTTCTCAACATCTCCATAAACTTCTTCTCGCTTTGGCGCAATAGCATCAATTTCATCTATGAATATTATGCTAGGTGAGTTATCCTTTGCTTCCTTGAATATATCTCGAAGTTTAGCCTCAGTTTCACCATAATACTTGTTCATAATTTCTGGGCCATTGATGAGATACATGTTAGCATCTGATTCACTTGCAATAACTCTAGCAAGTAATGTTTTACCACAACCTGGTGGACCATAAAGTAACACACCACTATGTGGCTCAACTCCTAGCCTACTGAATAATTCTGGATGCCTTAAAGGCAATTCAACTATTTCACGCATAGCCTTAACTGTGCCACCCAATCCACCTATTTCCTCATAGGTAATCCGTGTTCTTTTGTCAGTTGATGTTTCAGAAAGTATTTTTAGAATAGTAGAACGTTCAATCTTAACAATTCCTTTTGGTGTAGACTTACTAATCTTAAACTCCATTGAATTTCCAAGAATCATTACTGATATTTCATCACCTATGGTGAGGGGTAATCCTTTCAATCTATTTTTTACAAAATCAGTAAATTCCTTATCTATAGTAACAACATCATTTACTGGCATTAGTTTGACATTCTTTGCAGTTTTTACCTTAACTTTTTTCACAAAAACCACATCACCTATAGCTGCACCAATATTTTTTCTAGTTTGCCCGTCTAGACGAATAGAGTCAGGGTTTTTTTCATCCTCATCTGATGGCCATACAATTGCACAACTTGTTTTAGTACCCTTTATTTCAATAATATCTCCTGGAGCAACATGTAGGTAGTCCATTGCATTATGACCAATTCTGGCTCTTCTTTTTCCAACATCTCTTTGCTTAGATTCATCCACTCTCATTTGTAATAGAATTTTTTCATCGACCAAGAAATCACCTATTTCATGTCAACTGACATTCTACTCATATTTAGAACCTCAAATTCACTAACACCATCTACAGATTTCACTGCATTTTCTAGCGAATCCATCTGACCCTCTTTATCATCTAGGATAAATTCAGCCTTGATAAAATGTAAGCCAAAAGCTAGTGGCTCAAGTTGGTGATTCCTTAATTGTATGCCATCCTTTAATGATCCCTTAATTCCTTCAACGAGCTTGTTCAGATCTATCTCTGTTCCGGTAGGAAGAATTTTTGTGATAAATAATAACTGTGCCAATTTTTAAGGACCTTGAAAATTACAAGACGAACATGTATAACTTCTTACAGATATTCTACAACTTTCGCATCGCCAGAATAGATCACCATTATCACAGTTTGGACACTTAAATTTCACACATTTATCATTAGGCATGATATGTCTGTGACAGCAACTACATATTGGTAATTCAAGATTTGTTGACATATACAACTCGTTGCCTTACAAGGGCATTTATACCTTGCTTACCTAGTTGTTGAATAATTTAGGATGTGTTTTATTTCTGCACTAATTATATTTTGAGCTGCATTTAGTGATTTGCGCATGCCAAGTAATTTTACAATAGATGATGCATGGAAATCAAAATCATCTTTGTTTGAAATTTCATCTGTGATCTCTGGTGTAATGGTATCAAAAACACTGTCGATTGTTTTGTTGTCTATCCTTTCAAGAATTTTTCTAGCAAGACGTTGCTTTTCAAATTCCTTACCAAATTTACTATGCCAATCTTTTTGATATTGTTTAAGCTGTGCATTATCCTCAGATTCTAGATATTTTGTTATTGCATTACCTGCAAAAATTCCACCCATACCACATGAGTAGATTCCACCTGCTGTAGTTGGTTTTGATTGTCCTGCAGCATCACCAGCTATTACTGTGTTTCCAGTGACAAAATTTTTGATGGGTCCTTTGATCCATATAGGGGCAAAAATCTTTCTTATAGTAGAATGATTTCCTTTGCTCTTCAGAAATTGTTCCATTAGGTTTGATACATTAATCTCTCTACCAGCAATACCAACTTTACCTGTGCCATTACCAGATGGAATTATCCATGCAAAAAAACCAGGATATTTTACATTATCAAAATATACCTCGACCCTACCATCTTTTATCCAATCTGCATAAACTTCATACTGGGCAGAAAGCAAAACCCCATCTCTATCATTATTTATCAAAGCACCTACTCCTCTACAATCTACTAGAATTTTACATCCAATCTCACCATCAGTGGTTTTAACACCAAGTTTTGTTTTTTCTTTAAAACCAGTTTTTACTCTAATCTCAGCACCAGCTTGTTCAGCCTGTCTAGCTACTTGCTTGTCAAGTTCTCTTCTATTAACCACAATAACTTTCTGCTTTTTTGAATTGATTTCTATATGATTACCACTAGGTGCATAAATTAGAGCCGAATCAATCGTTGAATCAAATGTCTTTTGTGTTGGTTCTATTCCTAACTCAGATAACGCTGATGTACTAACTAAACCCCCACAATGATCAGGCGTTCCAATTTCGAACCCTTCTTCTAGAACTAAAACAGAATGTCCTTTTTTGGCTATTTCTCTCGCAGTCATTAATCCAGAAATACTGCCACCAGCAATTACCACATCATATTCCTCCATAAACACACAAAATATCTATTAGTACAATTATGTTTCGAATAAATCCCAAAGTTTTTCATAATACATAGTTCTTGCATATGTATGACAATAAAGCAGGTTATTGTAGTAAGAACTGATCTTGATATGGGAAAAGGAAAAATTGCAGCCCAGGTTGGTCATGCATGTGTATTGGGTGCTGAGCATGTTAGGAAATCCAATCCTGAGTGGTTCTCAGAATGGTGGGTAGGTCAAGAAAAAGTTGTGCTGAAAGTTTCAAATCTAAAGGAACTTGAACAAGTAAAACAGGACGCTATTGAACTTGCTGTTCCATGGTCTGAGGTCACTGACGCCGGGCATACGCAGATTGCTCCTGGAACAATTACTTGCATATCAATCGGTCCTGCACCTGAGGAAAGTATTGATAAAATCACTGGAGATTTAAAACTTTTATAATTTTTTGTTATTCATTCCCAATCAGATATAATGTAGATAGATTCGCATGTTACTATGAAAACAAGACAAAAGGGAATTCTATTCTTTGCAGTTGTTGCTGGAATTATGTTAACTTCTGGAATTACAATAGCGATAAACCCTGCGCAATGGTTTGGTGATTCCAGTCTTGAGGATGATATGGGTATTCCAACTGTTGAGGAATTTGATGCATTTGATCCTGACGCACTTGGTTTGGATCTAGGATATAATTCTGGTGAAAAATTACAATTTTGTTCTACAAATGATCAACCATTATCAAATCAATATGTCAAAGAATACAAAATACCTACTGAATGCACACAACCACTTGCAATTACAGTAGATCACAATGGAAATGTATGGTTTGCAGAAACAAACACTGGTGACGTTGCAAAATTTGTTCCACTAACGGAAACTTTCACTGAATATAATAACACGACATGGGAGGATGTAGAAAAAATATACATTATGTCTGCACTTGAAAACAATGCGCAACCATCAAAATTACGTTCTATGATCTGGGGAATTGATTATTTTCCTGATGGAAGTGTTTGGTTTACTGATGAAACAACAGACGCAATATGGAAATTCACAATAGATGAAGAGACATATGATAGAATTTCCTACTCACAAACTGATGAAAGTAAATCATCACTACCACAAAAATTAGTTATCGATGGATCAAAAATTATTATTAATGATTTTTCTGGAGGTAGGCTTTCATTTTTGGATTATGCACAAGACAGGGAGGGATTACGCCACTACTCAATCCCATCTGTTGTACCAGATGCTGTTACCAGTGATTTTGCAATTGATTCAGACAAGAATGTTTGGTATACAAATTGGGTTCCAAGTGGACAAGGTATACTAGTGAAGTTTGATTACACTGGATATGAGTTTCAATCAACACAGGGTGAAGTAACTCAGGGTCTACTTTTACAAGATTTTGTTGAATGGTACAATTTTCCACCAGGACTTACTACACCAAATGGTGTTACAGTTGGACCAGCTCAGAAGATTTGGTTAGCTGATACATCAAGTAGTTATTTTTTCAGCTTTGATCCTAAAACTGAAGAATTTACAAAATACACAACATCGATTCCTACGATTGATTCCTATGGCAATGCATCTGGTGTTATAAAAAATCCTGTGTCAAGACCATATTGGATTGAACATTATGATGGTAATCTCATTATGAATGAGCAAACCGCAAATCGAATTGGTGTGTTCAATCCATCTACTGAAACATTGATAGAATACACAATTCCTTCGAGGAATCCAAATTGGGCTGATTGTGAGGGAATTGATTATTGTGGAGTTGCACAAGTATTTGACTTTGCACCTGATGGAAAAAAAATTTGGTTTACTGAGTGGGTTGAAAATAATATCGGTGTTGTAGACACATCAATCTTACCTCCATTTTCTGTTGACATTGAGAGGAAACAAATTACTTTAGAAAAAGGGCAAACTACTCAGCTTGTACTTGAGATTAAGTCATTAGTTTCAAGCACTTTTGATGTTAATGTGAATTCTTCCTCAACATCAACATTTTCAGATGTAATTATCACACATGAAGATAATTTTTCACTTTCCAATGAAACATCTGTCACAGTAGAGATCATGGCAAGCGAACATGCATTATCAGGCACACATAAAGTACTTCTTGGTGCATACACTGATGACATTGCTGTTTCTCAGTTTATTACAGTGACAGTAGTGTGATTCCCAAAATTGATTCTGAGATTGGAATTTTATCGTATACAACAAATTTTTCTGGTTGTGGGGGAGTAATACGAAAAGAAAAAGAAGATTTCTATGTCTCTGAATTAATAAAAGAGAAGTCCAGTTCTAAGATTTGCTCTGAATCTGGTTTTGCTGTGTACAAGTTACAAAAACATGGCATTGATACAACTCATGCATTAGATGAAATTTTTAAAAAACATGGTGTAAGATTAAAATCACTTGGTCTGAAGGATGCTTCCGCGATAACAGAACAGTTTGTATTTACTACATACAAAACTAACAAACATTTTGAAGTAAGCGGGCAGAAGTATAATTTAACAAAAGTTGGATTTACAGACAAATTATTATCAAAAAAAGATATGATCGGGAATCGTTTTAGAATAAAAATTGATGGAGCATCAAACGAATTAGAAAAATTTAGTGAGTTTGATAAAATTCTGAATTTTTATGGATACCAAAGATTTGGTTCACGTAGAGCAGTAACGCATCTTATCGGAAGAGCTATAATACAGAAGAACTTTACTGCTGCAGTACATCTCCTACTATCTTTTACTTCTGAATATGATAGTGATGAAAATACCAAGCTACGGCAATTAATGTCTGATACATCAAAATATTCTGAGGCAATAGAAATAATTCCAAAAGGTATGGATCTTGAAAAAATTGCATTGAAAGAAATGATAGAACATAATAATCCAGTCAAGACTTTACGTGCATTACCACTATCAATAAGAAGGTTTTTTGTTCAAGCATATCAATCATATATTTTCAATTGTACTCTTAGCAGTTCTCTAGATGCCGGTGAGGAATTGTTTTCACCACAATCTAACGATGTTTGTTACAATAAGGCTGGTGAATTAGGAAAGTTTGAAAACGATCCCTTACAAAGATTATCTATACCGTTTGTAGGATACTCATATTATAAAAAAACTCGATTCCATAATTATATTGAAAAGATTTTACGTGATGAAGAAATAACTCACAAGGATTTTTTTTCCAATGATATGCAAGAAATAAGCAGTGAGGGCGGTTTTCGAAATTCTTCAATAAAATGTGATAATTACAGCATAGATGATAACATAGTATCATTTTCCCTTTCTCGTGGTTCATTTGCAACAATAATTCTACGAGAGATAATCAAGCCAGAAAATCCATTGGAATCAGGATTTTAGGCATATTTCTTTGATGGTACACGTATGGGTAAACAGAATTGATCAAATAACTAAATGATTTTTTTACTTCCCATTTAATCCATATTTTTTAATCTGTTGATATGTCAAATTGGTTAGAATCAGACGAATCTGATTCTATACTTGTCCGATATTCAACTTTTATCATTTTCTCTATAGCCGCTATATCTGCTCTAACATTGTTTGTTGTATTTCAACCAGTGATTGAAAGTATTACGACTGAAACTCCTACGATAGTATACGTCATGTTTGTACCAACATTCTCTATTGGATTTCTTTATGGATTGAAGATCACCGAACGTGTGATGAAACCATCAGAGTCTAGAAGTCCTCTTAAGCGCGGAATTGTAAAGATGTTTTTGTTTTTCTTTGTCATAGGTGGATTGTTCAGTTCGGTAAATTTTGCATTACATGGAGGCAGTATGATGCCTAATGGTTCTATGTTTGACGTAGGAATAATTGAATGGATAACAGAATTGATCAAATACAATGGTGGCGTAACTTTCATGATTGTATCTAGCATAGTTTTGATGGCTGCGGCAACTCGAAAAATTGTAGGGTTAGGAAGTGGTTATTTAGGTAAAATCATTTCTTTCGTTGGAACATTTGTTTTCTTTTCAATGGTTTCAGTTAGTCTTACACAACTTGATCCAACTCATTCACAGGTATTTCTCTACACATTTTTCTATGCAGGTATAATCTCTGGTGCACTGTATGAGATGAACAAATTAACTACCAAGCAA
>CACIXQ010000007.1 GCA_902590655.1 uncultured marine group I thaumarchaeote | reverse complement strand
ATCATACTAACTAGGAAAATTCCAAAAAATGTGTAAATATTATTTTTTAGCATCTGCTATTCTGTATTTCTCATTTTTTTATATTTTGTTATTATTCCTACACTAAACAGATAGATTATTACATATAATCAAATTTAGTATCTAATCTCATGGCAAAAATAAAGCAAAACAACTATGTTTTGTTCTTTTACAACGACTCAAAAAAATGGTTAGTTAAAATTTCAAAAAATGATCAACTCCATACTCATATCGGAGTGATAAAGCATAGTGATGCAATTGGTAAAGAATATGGTTCTAGACTTGTCACAAACAAGGACAAGTATGTGTATCTTTTCGAACCAACCATACATGACTTTGTGATGAAAATACAACATGGAACTCAGATAGTATACCCAAAAGATTTAGGTTACATTGTTGCAAGAACTGGTCTTACTAGTGGTCAAAAGGTTGTTGAGATTGGAACTGGCAGTGGTTCACTAACATCATTTCTAGCTGGAATAGTAAAGCCACGAGGTCATGTGTATACATACGATGTGGAACCAAAATTTATGAAAATTGCTGAAAAAAATATCAAAAAAGCTGGAATGTCAAAATACATTACAATGAAAGAATTTGATTTTAAGAAAGCAAAAAAATTACCACATTCAGAGATTGATCTTGTTGTTGTGGATCTTGGTGATTCTTGGAGTGTAGTTCCACAGGCACGAAAAATGTTGAAAGGAAGTGGTGGCTTCATAGCAATCTGCCCAACTATGAACCAACTTGAAAAATTGGTTCACATTCTGGTGCAAAATGAATTTTCTGATATTGAATGCACTGAACAAATTCTTCGTCATATTGAAGCGCGAGAAGGAAAGACAAGACATTCTTTTCGGGGAATTGGGCATACAACATATCTTGCCTATGCCAGAAAATCATTCTTCGATAAAAAACCTGCAAAAAAATCACGAAAGATTAAGGCTAAAACCACCAGTAAAAAGAAAGTTTATTCATCAAAAAAGTAAGTGTGTGTATTGTCAAGTACTATAACATCAAAACTAGTAAAAAAGTTCATCCCAGTACGAAAATTATCTTCAAGAAAAGGTGACAACGGTAAGGTCTTAGTTCTTGGTGGGAGTTACATCTATCATGGCGCACCAGCACTTTCATCACTTGCTGCATTAAAGACAGGTTCTGATCTCGTATACACATGTGTCCCAAAAATTAATGTACAATCTACCCGTGCTGTTTCGCCAAATCTCATTGTAATTCCTTTGACTGATTCTAAACTTACACGTGGCGCGGTTAACAAACTATTAGGTCAGATTCCTGTTGATCTAGACTCTGCTACTATAGGTATGGGTCTTTCAATTCAGGATCCTGAGGCATTAAAACTGTTGGTTAAATCATTGTTGGATAGAGATGTTAGGATTTCACTTGATGCAACTGCCTTAGTAAATTACATTCTTCCACTTTTATCTGGAAAAAATGTAGTTGTTACTCCACATGCGGGTGAATTCAAAAAGATGTTTGGGGAGGCACCACCAGAATCAAAGAAAGCACGTATTGCAATAGTTGAAAAATTTGCAAAAGAATATTCTATTACGATTCTCCTAAAAGGACCAACTGATATAATTTCTGATGGTGAAAAAACCTACCTTAATCCAACAAATACACCAGGAATGACTGTTGGAGGTACTGGTGATATACTTTCAGGTATTATAGCAGCAATGCTTGCACGCAATAGAAATGGATTAGAATCTGCCGTAATTAGTGCATATTTTAATGGTCTTGCTGGCAAAAGTACACAAAAGAAACTTGGACCTCATATGACTGCGACTGATTTACTAGATGAGTTACCTAGTGTCATGAAATCATTTGATAAAATAAAATGAATATAAAAAAAGTTTTGCAGCATGTTGATAAAAACATGAATGTACTTGTCAGTGATCTCCGTGTACTGATACAACAACCAAGTGTTTCTGCAAAAAATCAGGGAATAAAAAAATGTGCAAACCTTGTAAAAAATACTTTAAAAAAATCAGGCATAAAGGCAGAAATCTTGTCTATGAAAGACTATCCACCAATTGTGTATGGCGAAGTAAAATCAAAGAGAAATCCAAACAAGACTTTGCTATTTTATAATCATTATGACGTACAGCCAGTTGAACCTGTTGAACTTTGGCATGATGATCCATTTAGCGGAAAAATAAAAGGAAACAAAATCTATGGTAGAGGTTCATCTGATGATAAAGGCGAGTTGATTACACGAATAAGAGCAATTGCATCATTTCTAAAAGTTACAGGAGATGTTCCATGCAATGTAAAATTTGTTATAGAGGGGGAGGAGGAAACTGGCAGTGCACATATTGAGGAATATCTAAGAAAATACAAAAAGAAGTTTTCTTGCGATGGTGTGATATGGGAGTTTGGGCATGTTGATAGTAAAAATAGACCAATTATAGATCTTGGAATGAAAGGATTACTGTATGTTGAATTGACATTGAGGGAATCAAAGATGGATGCACATTCAAGTCTTGCTGTATTGATTAAAAATCCTGCTTGGCGTTTAACTGAAGCCATAAAAACACTACGTAATTCATCAGGGAAAATCTTGATCAAAGATTGGTACAAAGAAGTACAACCTCTCAGTAAATCTGATATCAAAATTCTCAAGGAATTCCCATTTGATGAAAAAGAATTCAAAAAAGAATATGGTATTAAGAAATTTCTGGGAAACAAAACTGGACTTGAGATTAAAAAATCTCTAGTTGCTGAACCGACATGTAATATTGCTGGTATAATCTCTGGTTATTATGGTGAAGGTGCAAAAACTGTTCTGCCAGCAGAGGCACGTGTAAAAATTGATTTTAGATTGGTACCTAAAATGAATCCCAAGAGGCAGGCTATGAGATTAAAACGCCACCTTAGGAGTAAGGGATTTGCTGATATTGAAATTAAAATATATCATGGCGAGGCCGCAGCAAGAACAAATCCTAAACATCCATTTGTATACAATGTTACAGATGCTGCATACAAGTCATTTGGAAAATATCTGTTAAGCATTTCTAGTGCTGGAACTGGTCCTATGCATGCATTTACAAATATTTTGAATGCACCAGCAATTGCTATTGGTTCTACACATGTATTTTCACGAATTCATTCCCCAAACGAGTTTACACGTATTGATCTACTAAAAAAAGCCACAAAATGCATGTGTCTTATCTTGGATAACTTTGCTAGATCTAACTAGTATTTTCTAAATATGTTATCGCAAGAACTTTTATTCTCCCGAGAATCCACTTGATCTATGACTGCAATGTATATGCCTGGTGCTACGGCTGTTGGTATTACATACAATAGTGGAGTAGTTTTTGCTAGTGAACGACGAATTGCTTATGGGAATTTCGTAGTAAGTAAGACTACCAAAAAGACATTTGTCATCACACCTCAAGTTGGTGCAGCATGTGCTGGTTTAGTTGCTGATATGCAGATTCTTTCATTACAGGTTTCAGCATTGGCTAAAATCAGAAAAATGGAAATTAAACGTGAGGTACCACCAAATACCGTTGCAAAAATGATGTCAAATATGATGTATGAAAGAAGGTTCTTCCCATTACTGACACAAGTTATTGTCGGGGGAGTTGTTGGTGAGCCTACAATATACACTTTGGATCCACTTGGTTCGGTTCTACCTGATGAATATGCGGCAGTTGGTACTGGAGCAGAAATGGCATTAGGAATTTTGGATCAACAGTACAAAAAGGATCTTACTGAGGACCAGGCTGTTGATCTTGCTGTAAAATCAGTTCGTGCTGCAAGTATGAGAGATTCAGCCAGCGGTGACAACATAGATGTTTTAGTCATGAATAAGGATGGGTCCAAAGAAACGACTCAAAACATAAATTAATCTTTGATTTCTTTTTTGGCTTCCCAAAAATCATCTGATATGTAATGCATGTTTTTTATAACCTCGCCTTTGTTCGCGCCCTCTGCTTCCTTACTTGATATTTCTGCTTTACCCACAGCTAGAAACTTATTTTGTGATTCCTCTATGACACAAACTATTTCACCACTTTCAAAGTCAGAAAATTTTGTGATTCCAGGTCTCATCACGTTTGCACCCTTACATACAAATTTGATTGCACCCATATCCACTTTCACATATGGAAATTTTTCTAATATTGTAATGTCATCCAAAAATGGTAGTATATTTTCTCCAATCTTTATAGCTGTTATCCCATCACCAGTTATTATAACACCATTTTCATTTACATCATGTGTCCTAACATTTTTCTGCTTAGGTAATTCAATATTCCATTGAGATTTGATTTGCTCCAATATTTTTGAAGTTTCACTTTTTGATATCAGATTTGATTTCAAGCTTTCGTACTCTCATTTCTAATATCTATCAGATCACGTAGGATAGAACTGGCTGTTTCAGTACCACCTGCACCACGACCAATAATTGTCTGGGTTCCAGAATGTTCTGAGGTGAATGAAATTGCGTTTAATGTTCCACTTACACATAATGGATCATCAGTAGCAATCTCTTTTGGCTCAACCACCAATTCTTTATCACAACTTGCAATCAGTTTAATTGCAGAATTTTTCCCTGCAGCACGTTTGATGTCATCATTGTTTATTTTCCTAATTCCAGTTCTTTTGATATCAGGCATTGTAACCTTCATTCCCATTATCCAATTTGCTAAAATTACTAGTTTAGCAGCTGCATCAAGTCCATCAAGATCAAGAGATTCATCAGCTTCAACGTATCCCTTCTGTTTAGCATCACCAAGTGCATCATCAAATGACATCCCATTTGCCATGTTTGTTAAGATGTAGTTTGTAGTACCATTCAGTATTCCATCAAATGAAACTATACGTTCACCTCTCAAACTATTTTTTGCAAAATCTAAAATTGGTGTGCCACCACCTACTGTACCACTAAAACGAAAAAGTACTTGATTATAATTTGCAAGTTCCATCAGTGATGGAAAGGCAAGAGCTAGTGGTCCTTTGTTTACTGATATCACATGCATACCACGCTTCATGGCATTAGTTATGTGGGTCAATCCAGGTTCAGCATCGTTGTAATTACTTTGTGTAGTTTCAATGAGAACTTCAGCCTCTAGTTCGTTAACCATTTCAGTTCCTGATGTGTTGTTTTCCGTTTCGGAGTATTTTTTGACAGAATTATGATTTTTTTTAGCATCAATTAATTTACTAATATTAAGCCCGGAGGAATCTATTGCACTACCACCTGTATCAAAGACACCAACTAATCTTGGTTTGAGTCCATATCTCGCATACAAATCTTCAGATCTTGATTCTAAGAGTTTAGCAAAGCTTTGTCCAACAGTTCCAAAACCACAAAGTATTATTCGCATGGTATAGTATTTCTTAATGGATTATTTAGTCTAACTTATCCAGATGTAAGGAGATGGAGTTTATACAATATCGTAGGTTAGTGGGTTGTGGTCCGTCATCAAAAACATGTCCTAAATGTGAACCACATTTTTTGCAATTAACTTCCATTCTTATCATACCATAACTTGTATCTTTGACAAACTCAATGTTATCATTATTTAATGCCTGAGAAAAGCTAGGCCATCCAGTTCCAGAATCAAATTTTGTTTCAGATGAAAAAAGTTCTAGACCACAACATGTACATTTGTAGGTTCCCTTATCTTTACAGTCGCAATAAATCCCTGTAAATGGCGGTTCAGTGTTTTTCTTTCTACATATACTATATTCTTCTGGTGATAGTTGGTCCTTCCATTCATCATCTGTTTTAGAAAATTTTTCACTCATTTTTCCTTTTTTCTTCTGTTCGTTTCTCTGCTTCAAATCTTTCTAGATCATACTGATTCATATCTACAAATTTTATGATTTTTGATAATGCTGGATGTTTTTTATTGATCAACCGATACATTTCTTGTGCAATTTTTCTGTAGTCAGCATGCCCCTGCGGTACCGTCCTTAACTCAAAATCGTGGAGAAGAATTTTACAAGCGTGTATTACTAGAATATGGTGATGATTCTGTAGCTGAATTAGATAGTGTTTCATTTTGGAATGACGAAGCAAAAAAGCTTTCATGGTTTAAACCATGGACAAAAACTCTTGAATGGAATGCACCATTTGCTAAATGGTTTGTTGATGGTAAGATCAATGCATCCTATAACACACTTGATATACATCAAAATAGAATAGCAGAAAAACCAGCAATACTTTGGGAAGGAGAAGATGGAACCAATAGAACAGTCACTTATGCTGATCTTTATACTGATGTCTGCAAATTTGCAAATGTACTAAAATCACTTGGTGTCGAAAAGGGTGACCGTGTTACAATCTATCTTCCTATGGTACCTGAACTTCCAATCACTATGCTTGCCTGTGCTAGAATAGGCGCGATTCATACAGTTGTATTTTCTGGTTTCAGTGCAACATCATTAAGGGATCGAATTGATGACTCAAAATCTAAGGTAATTGTTACTGCTGATATAGGATATAGGAGAGGTGGTTCAATTAATCTAAAAGAAATTATTGATGAATCAATAGACGGTCTTGATTTTGTTGAGCATGTTATAGTTTTGAAAAGGGAAGATGGGAATTTACAACTTGGACCAAAGGACAGACTTTGGCATGAATTAATGAAAGAATCATCTGATAAATGTGAACCAGAACCACTTGATAGCATTCACCCACTTTTCATTTTGTATACTTCAGGAACAACTGGAAAGCCAAAGGGTGTACTTCATGGAACTGGTGGTTATCTGACACATTTGAATTCAACATTTCAATGGGCATTCGATATTAAGGATACTGACATTTTTTTCTGCACAGCAGATATTGGATGGGTTACAGGCCACAGCTATGTGGTATATGGACCACTTCTTCATGGGGCAACTGAAATAATGTATGAGGGTGTACCTGATTACCCTGATGCATCACGAATGTGGGATATAATTGATAGATACGGTGTAACAATTTTTTACACTACACCAACTGCACTAAGAATGTTCATGAAATTTGGTGACAGCATACCAAATTCATTCAATCTTTCGTCACTTAGACTTCTTGGAACAGTTGGGGAACCAATAAATCCTGAAGTGTGGGTTTGGTACTTTAATACAATTGGAAAATCAAATTGCCCAATAATTGATACATGGTGGCAAACTGAAACGGGCGGCATGATGCTTTCTCCATTACCAGGTCTTGAGACAATTCCGCTCAAACCTGGTTCAGCTACAAGATCAATACCGGGAGTTGATATTGCAGTAGTTGATGAAGATGGGAACGAAGTAAAATCCGATACAAAGGGTTACTTGCTAATAAGAAAACCATGGCCTGGAATGCTACTTACGTTATGGGGAGATGACGAAAAATACAAAAATGTTTACTGGTCAAAGTTCAAGAATAATTATTACCCTGGTGATTATGCGATAAAAGATTCTGACGGATATTTTTGGCTTCTTGGTCGTGCTGATGATGTTCTTAAAGTTGCTGGGCATCGTATTGGTACTGCTGAACTTGAAAGTAGTTTGGTTTCACATGATGATGTTGTAGAATCTGCTGTTTGTGGTATTCCTGACGATATTAGAGGGGAAGTTATAGTGGCATTTGTAGTTTTGAAACAAAATGTTCAAACTGAAGAGAATTCATTACGAAAAGAACTCATAGAAGTAGTAAGGGATGGGATTGGTCCAATTGCTACACCACGTGAGATCTATTTTGTGCCCAAATTACCAAAAACCCGCAGTGGTAAAATAATGAGGAGAGTGTTAAAGGCAATTGCAGGAAATGAAAATGTTGGAGATATTAGTACATTAGAGGATAGTGCAGCAGTTAAAGATGTGCAAGATGCATTTACTGAACTTCAAGGTGCTGTTAAAAAAAATAAATATTGAGAAAATTATGTATTATTTTTCGTTATCTCACAGTACTTGTTATTTCCCTCGAAGAATTTTACACTATAGATTGGAATTTTTTCTTTTAGATTATCAAAAATCCACATAGCTATATTTTCTGATGTGGCAAAATCAAACATAGTATCCAAATTTGTGTGATCTAGTTTCTGTATAGTTTCCCAACATATTTTTTTCATTTCATCAAACTCAATTACCATATTATCTTCATATGTTGAACCAGTTTTTAATTCTCCAGCGGCTTCCACAATTATTCGAGATGTATGTCCATGTGGTTTTCCACATTTTGGATGACCTTTTAAAGTATGAGCAAAATCTATCTCAAATTCTACACCAATTTTTGTTTGCATTTATTATGAATATTTTTAGGGCTTGAAATACCTATCTAGGTTAAATATTTGTATGATCTGATATAGTTATGGCAGAAGCATACATTTTGATCAATTGTGAGATTGGTTCAGAGGAAGATGTTATCACTGCACTGAAAGCTGTTGATGGTATCAAGGAAGTCCATGGAACATTTGGTGCCTATGATATATTGGCAAAGATAGAATCTTCTCAAGTTGAGGACCTACGTGAAACAATAACATGGAAAATTCGTAAAATTGACAAAATTCGTTCAACATTAACCCTTATGGGAATTGAAGGACAGAGTTAATCAATAACATCTAATGTTAGTAGCTTTTTATCAAATTGATAGAGTTTGAGTATACTAGATTTAGCAGAACAGAATTTTTTGATAACATTTGCTATAGTTTTGGGAATTGGATTATTGCAGGGAGCAATATTAGGCAGGGGTATTAGAAATCGTTTCCCAAGCTTTAGAAAGCATGCAAGAGCTGTTTCATTATCATTATTGGCACTTTTTTCTGCGAATGCTGTATTTGGCGTACTAAAATTTGCTGAACCAGAGAAACTTTCAATGTCTGAATTCATAATTCCAACTACAACTGATGAAGCATTTGTGTTGATCCTAGATCTAGTTGGTGTCAATACTGGTGTCGGAACTGTAATTGCGACTTTTATCTCAATTACTTTAATTATTTTTTTGAGATTTGCCGATATACCAAATATTGCACGATACTTTATTTTTGTACTTAGTTCCATTGTGTTGATTGTATCATTACTTGGTAAATTTACTGATTTTGTTCCAACAACATTTCAAGTATGGCTTTATGCAATTTACCAAGCTGGAATCACATTAGGAATATTCATTGTAACACGACGAAAGGAAGCTGATGCTTTATCAGAGATTAAATGATTTTGATATAGGATATATTAATTACAAGAGTTTTTTTAATCCAGCACATCTATTTCTGATTGTAACTTCCGTAACACCAGAAGCTATTGATATCTCCTTTTGTGTTTTATTTCCACCTGATGTGATGCATGCCAGATATAATGCGGCAGCGGCAATTCCCATAGGATCTTTTCCTGCTACTATACCAAGTTTCTTCGCTTTGTTTAAGAGATTGATCGCTTTTCGTTTGGTTTTTTCACCAAGTCCAGCAATACTTGCGATTCTAGACACGCCTTTGACAGGATCAGCTACAGGTATTTTCAGATCGAGTTCTCTGAAAACCAATCTATAACATCGTGCAACATCTTTTCGTCTAATATTTATCCCATCAGCAATATCGTCTAAAGTTCGTGGTGTTTCTGTATCTCTACATGCAGCATAAATGCAGGCTGCCACTAAACCATGGATAGATCTACCCTTTACAAGTTTTCTTTCAATTGCTTTTCTGTATATGTATGCAGCCTTCTCAATAACTGCATCAGTAAGTGAAAGTTTAGTTTTCATTTTATCCATCTCACTTAATGCCTGACGAAGATTTCTTTCTGCTGATGAATGTGCTTGTGAACGACTATCCCATGTCCTAAGTCTCTCCATAGATTTTTTCATAGAAGAGTCTAATGGTTTACCAGTTGCATCTTTGTTTTGTTGTCCAATAATAGTTGAAAGACCCATATCGTGCATTGTAATTGATGTACTGGCACCAACACGACTTCTATCTGAACCGTCATTCGAAAATGAACGCCACTCAGGTCCTCCCTCAACAACCTTATCTGGCATAACAAATCCACAAAAACTACAGAATAGTTCCCCTGTATTGTTGTCCATTATCATTTTTGTTTTAGTACATGAAGGGCAACGTTGTTTTTCTACTGGTGTGTTTTCCATTTCCACATATTATTACAAAATTATAATATAAATGGACATTCCTACTAATTCGTGTTTATTCGTGTATAGCTAAAGCTAATTTATTCTCATTTTATGGAATGACAATTACTAGTTCAGTAAACAATACTCATATCCCGTATCTGGAATAGTTGGGTACATCATACCATTTGGATTTGAAGAATGTTTTAATCCAATTGAATGACCCAATTCATGCGTCATGATGTATTCAACCGTATCAGTATCAAATAGTTGGAAGCTACCATCACAACCATAACCGCCAATTGCAACTTCCACAACACCCTTACCCAAATTAGCATGACCAAGTACACCCTCACCTAAATCCCTTACAACCCATGTCACCCAAACATTTGCTTCAAATTTTTCTGTTGTTGTATAAAATTTCGCAATGGCTTTTTTACCATCAGTTGTATCAAATTCATATTTTTCCCAGAAATTAAAGGAATTTTCTAAAGTACTGATATGATCAATTGGAAGTCCAGGTGGTTGTTCATTAACGTAAATTAAATATTGAATGACATACATTCCAGTTTCTGGGTCAATGATTATGGTTCTGTCCGGAAAAGCGTCAGGTCTATTCAGAAATTGCTCAAGATTCCACTTATGATAATCTTTCCAGTATTTTATAATAACATATTCACTTGGATTTATATTTTCAATATACCTATTTTGTTTTTTCATATCAGTTTGAATGTCAATTAAGTATCGTTCAAAGTTCCATGCTTTTCTTTCTAAATCTTTTTGAAGTAATTCAGAATCTGTCTGTGTACTAACTTTGATTATATTATTTTCAATAAGATATTTTATTCCTGAAATAAATTCAGCATCACTTATCTCATTATTGGACCACCATCCTGCACTATTTTTAACCCAAGATGGTATGGTATTCAAAGAATTCTCACTACTATTTTGTGCTATTATATTCATAATTTTATTATTAATCAGATATTCAATTCCTGAAATAAATTCAACATCACTTACTTTATTTTTTGACCACCACCCTGCTGTATTTTTAATCCAATATGGTATTGTATTTTCTTCAAGCTGTTGAAGAAATTCAGGTTTTTTTGTTGGTGTCTCAAATACATCTAATGAGTATTTTTCTCTTATTTTCTCAACGGCTGAAAGATAATTTTTAGTTACTACATTATCGGGATTTATGATCAGGGATTTTTCAAAATAACGTTTGGCCTCTGAATATTCACCAAAATTTCCAAAACCAATTCCCATACCATTTAAAGCAAAAATGCTATTTGGATTAATTTCTAGTGCCTTGTAATATTCCAGCATCGATAGTTTATTCAAGTTAGATGGGTCACGTAATGCTGCATTTGCATGTGCTTGTGATGCCAAAGTAGATTCCAATCTTAAGTTACTTAGTGCCAACCCCTTCATTTCGAAAATTTTATAGTTTTTGGGGTCAATTTCTAACAGTTCATCATAAATTCTTATTGAATCACTATACTTACCGTCCAAAAGTGATTTCTGTGCAGTTATGATCATATCATTGATTTTCTGATATTCATCAACATATGATTCCTGACTGTACGCATGATCAACAAATAGTGTCACAGTTACAAGTAGGAAAATAAAAAATAATAATCCGTTATTTTTAATCATACATTATATCATTACAATTTTTTAAAATTATGATTAAAACATATCTACTAATCATTCTTTAACATCACCTACAAGTACCCTTTCAGTTTTTTTACCCCTAGAAATTACTAGTCCACCATCATTATCTATTTTTAGAGCCCTTCCTCTTATATGACCATCATTTGTTATAATGGATACATTTTTTCCAATTGTAGATGATCTTTTAGTCCATTCATTTCTTATTTTTTTTATTTGTGCAGAGTTAATTAATTTCAGCACAATTTCTAGTTCATACAAAAATTGCCTAATTAGGGGGACCATACTTTCGTTTTTTTTCACTAACGTAGTAACACCATAAAAATTTGGGGTTTTTTTTATCGAGTTTTCTAATTCATTAGGATTTATTTTAAAATTAATTCCTATACCTAAAACCATACTTTCAATATAATTCGAGATAATTGATGCATCAGTTAATACACCAGCAACTTTTTTCCCCTTCAATGTTATATCATTTGGCCATTTTAGTTTCGTATTAATTTTTAATGTTTTTTCTATTGCAATACATAATGCTAGTGATGTCGCAATAGGAATGAGAGTTGCATATGTGACATCAAACTCTGGATGGATTATAACCGACATCCAAATTCCACCAACTGGTGATTTCCATTTTCGTTTCATTCTACCCCTACCACCGGTCTGTTTTTTTGAGATGATAACACTACCATTTTCATTTTTTTTAGATGCAATTTTCATCGCAAGATTTTGTGTTGTATCAATTGTATTAAAATAATAAATTCGTCCTCCCAAAAATTCAGTGTTCAGGTCTTCCTTAATCTCCCATGGGAGTGGTAGTTTTGAAGAATCAATTAGCCTATACCCAATATTTTGTTTTGATTCTACTTTATATCCTAGTGAACGAATTTTTTTGATATCTTTCCATACAGCAACCCTACTTATTTTTAGAATGTCACTCATATCTTGACCTGATAAAAACTCGGATCTATGCGCCTTCAAAAATGCAAGTATTTTGAGAAAACTGAAATTATCAAATGAAGTAATCATGATTAAACTCTATACTAAAAATTATAAAAACTAATTTCAACTATAAAATACATGGAAAGGGATTCCTATACTGATGAAGAAATTAAACAAATATTTTCATTAAAAAACGTGGCTGTTGTTGGGATGTCAAAAAATTCTGAAAAAGCAGCACATTTTGTACCAAAATATCTGTCTGAACAGGGATTTGATATAACACCAGTTAATCCTAATGCTACTGAGATATTAGGCAAAAAATCATATCCAGACATATCATCATTGGATCACCATGTCGATATCATAGACATTTTCAGACCATCTGAAGATGTATTGCCATTTGTTGAAGACGCAATTAAAAAAAAGCCAAAAGTGATTTGGCTCCAGGAAGGTATTCATAATTCTGAAGCTGAAGAACTAGCAAGGAATAATGGAATAATAATTGTTTTTAATAGATGCATGTTAGCTGAACACCAACGACTTTTCTGATCATGGACTCTACTAATGATCCAATATCACGTGCGGAAAGAGCATTATATGATATTCAAGAACTAGCAGATTCAACGTCTGAGCATCATCCATCCTGGGCATTATTGTATAACTGCACTCAAATTTCTAAAGTGATTTTAGAAAAATGGAATGATGATCTAACTGAAGAGGATTTGAGTGAAATACGTTGGATGATTTCCGAATTAGAAAACTCGTGTGAAAAACTCAAAAATAAAGTAGAACAAGACAGCAGAGATAAATAATTTGTAACTGTTTTTTATTTATGCCGATAAAAATTGGTCTTATAGGTAAAACGAATACAGGGAAAACTACGTTCTTTAATTCATCTACATTATCATCTGATGAAATTTCAACTTACCCTTTTACAACTAAAAAATCATCAACTTCTGTTGGATACGCAATAACACTTTGTGTACATCCTGAATTTAATGTAATTGATAATCCTAATAATTCAAAATGCAAAGATGGCTGGCGATACATTCCAATAGAATTAATTGATTTACCTGGATTGATTAAGGATGCATGGAAGGGAAAAGGATTAGGTAATCAGTTTCTTTCTATTGCATCACAATCTGATGCATTATTACATGTTGTAGATGCATCTGGCGGAATTGATTCTAGTGGACGAATTACTGAAACAGGAACAGGTGATCCTGTTTCAGATTTTGCTGATATTGAAGAAGAGTTAAACATGTGGTATCAAAAAATTTTTGAAGGTAATCGAGATAAACTACAAAAAATGATTAGTAATGATAATGATCAGATTGACGCATTAACTGAACTATATCAGGGAATGGGTGTAAAACGAAGTCATGTCAAAGATGCATTAAAAATTACTAACCTAGAAGAAAAGGACATTGAAAACTATGATATTAATGATAGTAAAAAATTTGCAACCGAACTTCGAAGAACATCTAAACCAACTTTGATTGTAGCAAATAAAATAGACATAGATGGAGCGGCAAAAAACTTTCAGAGATTACGTGAAAGATATAATGATATCATCGTAGTTCCAGCAAGTGCAGATAGTGAATTATCATTGAGGCGTGCTGAACAAAAAAATCTCATTAAATATTCACCAGGTTCAGAAAAATTTGATATTTTAAAAGAAAATGATCTTAATCAAAAACAAAAAAACGCTCTCAATTTCATAGAGAGTGATATTATGGGAGAATACATGCGTACTGGAGTTCAATTTGCAATAAACGTTACAGTGTTCAAATTACTGAAAATGAATTCCATTTATCCTGTAACAACGCCAGAAAATCTTTCTGATAAAAGGGGTAGAGTGTTACCTGATCTTATATTACTAAAGGACGGTTCAACTGTAATCGATTTAGCAAAAGAGATTCATTCGGACTTAACAAAAGGTCTTCTGTATGCAAAAGATTTAAGATATAATTTGAGAGTTCCGACAAATTACCAATTACGAGATAGAGATGTTATTTCTCTAGTTAGTGCATCAAAAAAATAATTACTCAGCATTAATTTTTTCTTGCTTTACCCATGTGGTTCTATTTTTATGATCAATAAAGATGATATTTTTTCCTGCAATTTCATCCCTAATTTTATCAGCCTCTTCATAATTTTTTTCTATTCTATATTCATCACGTTTTTTTATCATCTGATTAATACTATTTTTTTCTTCATCACTCACCTTCATAATATCTATTCCCAGTATTTCTGACATCCTTTCAAATTCTGGCAAAATTATTTTCGCATAATTTTCCGTGATTTCTTCTTCTGCCGCTAATGAATTGACTTCTTTGATCAATTTGTAGTATGCAGTAAGTGCAAGCGGTGTGTTAAAGTCATTGTTTAATGCTGAATCAAACTCATTTTTACATTCATCTAGAAGTTTATCAGCAGTTGAATTTGTGCCAGAACCAACTGCTAACCTAAGTTCATAATAACACGATTCTATCTGTCTGAGTTTTGTTATATTTTCTCTTAATAGTTTTTCAGAATAATCAATTGGTTTTGAGTAACTACCAGAGAGGCAAAATAATCTAATGATGTTAGGACCCCAGTCCCCTAAAACATGATTGACTGATTTGACATTTCCCACAGATTTTGACATTTTTTCACCATTAATGGTTATCATGCCAATATGCATCCAAATTTTTGCAAATTGTTTTGATGTAAAAGATTCTGATTGGGCAATTTCATTTTCATGATGTGGAAAAATAAGATCACGCCCACCACCGTGAATTTCAAAGCTCTCACCAAGATACTTCAAACTCATTGCAGAGCATTCGATATGCCATCCAGGCCTACCTTTGCCCCATGGACTATCCCATGATGGTTCAGATTCTGAAAACTTCCATAACGCAAAATCAATTGGGTCATTTTTTTCTTCATCAATATTTACTCTAGCGCCAGAAACCAAATCATCTGTGTGTTTTTTGGATAGTTTACCATAGTTATCAAATTTTGAAACAGAAAAGTAGACTCCATTTTTTGTCACATATGCAAATTTTTTATCAACAAGATTAGAAATCAAATTTTGCATGTCTTCAATATGTTCGGTTGCTTTCGGATATAATGTGGCTCTTTTGATGTTTAACCCATCAAAATCATCAAAGTAATTTTTAGTATATTTTGCAGCAAGTTCTAGTGCTGATATTTTTTCTTGATTTGCCCTATCTATTATTTTATCATCAACATCAGTAAAGTTTTGAATAAATTCAACAGGAATTTTTTGTGATTCCAAGAATCTACGTAGTACATCAAAAACGATTATGGTTCGTGCATGACCAATATGCGCATCGTCATAAACAGTAACACCACACAAGTATATCCTAACTTTATTAGAAAATTTTAATTCAGTTTTTTTGTTATTTAGCGTGTCAAATATTTGCATCATTTTCCATCCTGCTTATCAATTTATTGATTTCATCCATGTTTTCAACTACCATCTTTGGTGGTAATCGCTTATGCCAACTCTTTTCATGCATATGGTAAATCTTTTCGACAGATTCTTTCTTGATTTCTGTTTTTTTGATAATCTCATCAATAGTTAGTCTTTTCTCAAGACAATACAATATTGAATCAATTTCCTCGTATGTAATACCAAGTTCCTCCTCTGCAATATGTTCCTTCCAGAGATTTGGGCTACTTTTTTTTGTGATAATATTATTAGGAACTCCAAGTATTTTTGCAAATTCTCGTAGTTGTGTCTTATAGAGTTTAGATATTGGTAACAAGTCTGCTGAACCATCACCAAATTTGGTAAAATATCCTATAGAATACTCACTCTTATCACTAGTTCCTAGAACTAAGAAATTTTTGAGGTTAGCATAATAGTAGATGATATTTGCTCTTATTCTAGCTCTTAGGTTTCCCAATGCACGTTCATCTGGTTCCAAGTGGTTTGAATACACTTTGTGGATTACGTCTATGTCGATTAGTTTGTAATCAAGTTCCAGCTCGCCAACAACTTTTAACGCATCATTGGTTTCATTTGAAGGTGATACAGTAGAATCTGGCATTACCAATACCAAAGCCCTTTTTCCAAATATCTTTGCAGCCAAGTATGCAACTACTGTTGAATCTATACCACCACTAAGACCAAAAATCACTCCATCAGCTTTATTCTGTGAAACAGAATTTTTCAAGAACACCTCAATATCCTGTTGGATTTTTACATAATCTTGCCCTATGACCTCATTCAGAATTTCCCGGTTCATCCCACCATCCTTAGATTTTAGGCATAAAAATTGTATCTAATCAATAATACTAACTATTTTTTTCAATTAATCAATAATTTTACATTTCGAATTTTTTATTAATTTTCAAAAAGCATAATTCATGATAGGCAGACTGATCTTAACCGCTATAATCATTGGTGGTGGAGCTTTTTTACTTTTATCTGATAGTTTTGAAGAATTCATTGCACCATATGCTGGTGCCACAGCTACTGATATAGAAAATATGAAAAATGATCCAGTCATACAAACCAAATTTAATCAAATTCTTGAAAGTATTTCTGAAAATTTTACAACAATAAAATTTTCATTAAATGATTTTTTTAGTGTATAATAGTTACTCTAAATCAATGTATATTCCATCATTTCTTTCTTCAACTGGATATGTTTGAAGCTTTACACCTTTCAAATAATCTTGAAGTTCACCTGTTTTAATATTATAATGCCAAAAATGTGATGGGCATTCCACAATATCACCGTCAAGTTTCCCGGTAGCGATTGAACTATCTTGATGCACACATATTGCATCCATGGCGTGGTATCCGTCTTGATTAAAAATAGCAATTTTTTTCCCGTTAATATCAAATTCTTTTCCATTGTTCAAGTTTATTGTATTTTTTTCAGCAATTTTTTTCCAAGCCAATATGTAATAGGTAATAATTCATTTAGGTAAAAAGTTTTTCAAATTGATAGGATTTTATACTCACATAAAATTTAACATATATTGAGTAAAGTAAAAAATCCAAAATTGGCTAAACAAGGAAAACTTTCCTACGAATGGGCAAGATCACATATGCAAATTCTAGATAACACAATATCTAGATTGAAAAAATCAAAACCACTCAAGGGTGTAACTTTAGGATTTTGTTTACACATTACTAAAGAAACTTCAGTTTTACTAATTGGTGCAAAAGAATTAGGAGCTAATGTTGCATGTTGTGGTGGTAATCCACTCACTACCCAGGATGATATAGCAGCATTTCTTGCTTCACAGGGAATTCATACATATTGTTGGGCTGGTCAAAGTCCAAAGGAATATGATTGGTGTATACAACAAGTACTAAATCATAAGCCACAAATTTTAACCGATGATGGTTCTGACATGAACGTTAAAGCACATTTTGATAAAAAATATAATTCTTTGAAAATTTTTGGGGCAACTGAAGAAACTACGGCAGGTGTAAATCGAATTAGGGCAGTAGAGAAACAAGGAAAGCTTCGTTATCCTGTGATATCAGTGAATGATGCATATACTAAACATATGTTTGATAACAAATATGGTACTGGTCAAAGTACAATAGATGGATATCTACGTGCCATGAATTTATTGCTGGCATCTAAGCGTATTGTAGTTGCAGGTTATGGTTGGGTTGGTAAAGGTGTTGCATCTAATTGCCGTGGAATGAATGCTAAAGTTATCGTGACAGAGGTGGATCCTATACGTGCATTAGAGGCTCATATGGATGGATTTGATGTAATGCCAATGTCACAGGCAGCAAAAATTGGCGAAATATTCATCACAACTACTGGCATGACAGGTATAATCAGAAAGGAGCATATCTTAACAATGAAGGATGGAGCTGTACTTGGAAATGTTGGTCACTTTGATGTTGAAGTTGACTCTAAATTTCTTCTGAAACAATCAAGATCTGTTAAACAAGTACGTCCATATCTTGATGAATGCGTACTCAAAAATGGGAAAAAAATTTATCTTATTGGGGAAGGTAGAATTGCAAATTTAACAGCAGCAGAGGGCCATCCACCAGAAGTTATGGCACAATCTTTTTCAAACCAACTACTTTCAATCCTTTACATCCTAAAAAACCATAAAAAAATGCCAAAAAGTGTGATAACTGTTCCAAAAGAAATAGACCGTCAAATAGCAATTGATGCGCTGAATGCTATGAATGTTAAAATTGACAAGTTGACAAAGGAACAAGTCAAATACATGGGCAGTTGGTAAACTTCTTAACCAAACTTTACAAATCCTAATCAAATGAATTCAAAGGCAATTATCACAAGCGCACTGCCATATGCAAATGGAGAAATCCATTTAGGCCATGTTGCATCAACATATCTACCAGCTGATATTACAACTCGATTTTTAAGGCAAAAAGGCGTTGAGGTATATTACATATGCGCATCTGATGATTTTGGTACCCCTATTCTAATACAATCAGAAAAAGAAGGGAAGACACCTGAAGATTATGTTGAACATTGGAATAAACGTGATCTTGAAGATTTTGAAGCATTTAACATCAAATTTGACTTTTTTTACAAAACTAGTTCCCCAGAAAATAAACAGTTTGTACAAGATGTTTTCAAAAAACTTGAGGAGGGTGGACATATTTATGAAAATGAAATTATACAACTTTATTGTAATACCGACAAGAAATTTTTGCCTGATAGGTATGTAATTGGGATATGTCCATACTGTAATGCTGATGATCAATACTCTGATCTATGCGAAAAATGTGGTCGTGTTCCAGATGAAATTAAGGATCCACGTTGCTCAATTTGTGGACAGACTCCAGTTAAGGAAAAAACAAAACATTACTTTTTCAAATTGAAAAATTTTTCAAATAAACTAGCTGAATACCTTGATAGCAACAACAATCTTCAAAAAGATGTAAAAAAATATGTCCAGAACTGGATCAAAGAGGGTCTAACTGACTGGGACATAACTAGAGACATATCTTGGGGCATTCCAATTCCAATTGATAGTGAAAAGGAAAAAGTATTCTATGGATGGTTTGATAACCATCTTGCATACATTTCATCAACAATAAAATTTCTAAATGATAATGGTAAAGATGGAAAAAACTTTTGGAACGAATCAGACATCTATCATTTTATTGGCAAGGATATAGTATATCATCATTATTTGTTTTTACCTGCAATGCGTTTAGGAATTAATGAGGAATACAAACTTCCTGATTATATTCCAACTAGAGGTCACCTTACATTACAATCAAAGAAAATTTCAAAGAGCAGAAATTGGTATATTGGTCTAAAAGAATTTTTAGAAATTTTTCCTGCAGATTATCTAAGATTTTATCTTGTTTCAATAAATCCATACTCACAGGATGATCTTAACTTTGACTGGGATGAATTTGCAACAAAAATTAATTCAGAGCTGATAGGAAATCTTGGTAATCTTGTTAACCGTGCGCTTGGTTTTACTGTAAAATCTTTTGATGCAGTTGTTCCCAATCCTGAGGATTTTGATAACATGGATAGGGAATCAGAAAAAATGATCAATGAACTTACATCAGATCTCAGTGCACTAATGGAGGGAAATCACCTTGACAGAGCATTAAAAAAAATATTACAGTTTTCTGCTCACTTTAACCAATATTTTCAGCATAAGGAACCATGGAAAAATGGTCCAGGAACCAATTCTTGTGTTTTCTTATCAGTTAATGCAGTCAGAAGTTTGGCAATAGCAATTTATCCATTCATGCCAGAGTCATCACAGAAAATTTGGTCACAGCTTGGATTGGACGGAGATGTTTCAACACAAGGCTTTGCTGAAATTTCAAATATTGCACTAAAACAGAATCACAAGTTAGGTTCAGTTTCTCCATTATTTGAAAAAGTGGAAGAATCAATCATAGAGGAACAGAAATCAAAACTTGGAGACCATAACTAAATTGAAAAAAATTTTTCCACGTATATCTACTAGAGGATTTTATGATCTTTATTCAGGAACAACAATTAATCATGATTCATACCATTTGTATCCAAAAAAAGAGTTTGAGAGGATGATTGGATCAAAGGAAATCACTATAATTGTTCATGGATTAAGGAATAACTCATCTGGTGCACTAGCAAAATTTGTAATTGCAAAAAGAAGGTTAACAAAACTCGGATACAAACATCCTGTAATAGGTTACAGTTATGATTCAAACACATCTGGTGCACAATACATTTCATATGCACTTCAAGCGTTATACACTGGTATAACTATCGCAAATAAAAATGGAAGAAATTTAGCCAAGTTTGTAATTGATTTTAAACGAAGAAGTCCCAACACTAACATTCGTTTAGTTGGGCATTCACTTGGTGCACACGTGATTCAAAGCACTGTAAAAAACCTTGCAAAAAACGCAAAAAATAATGGAATTATAAAAGCAGTCTATCTTTTTGGAGGCTCTATCCCTGCTGATTCATTTAGTCCTAGTAACGGTTCTTTTATGCAAAAAATCATTTCTACAAAAATTCGAAATTATTACAGTCCATATGATGATGTTTTACGTTTAGCACATGAATGGAATTGGGTAATAGCACCAATTGGCTACAAGGGAGCCTATGGAAAGACAATAACAAAATATGTACAAACAATGGTAAAACCAAAAAACCATCGTTTTGTAAGTTATGCTAAAGTTCTCAATTCATTTCCATAAAATCAACAAGTATTCTGTTGTTGAATAGTCAAACAGTGATAATACTATCCGCTACCTACACCAATACAAATTATGAAGGCAATTATACCAATGGCAATTGCAGCTCCCTTTTTGTTCATTCCCATAATTTAGCGACGCAATTTAGGGGTATAAAAAAATAATTATGATCTAGATCATAGTGGTAAAACAGTATGATAATCAAATATCAAACACACAAACATTATTTGTTTAGGAATTATGTGAATTAACATGAGATCGATCAATTTTGTTGTATTAGGTGAGCAGACAATTGCAAATGATTTTGGTAAAAAAGGTACCAGTACTGATCTTACACTTTATGATAAGAAGGAATCTGATATCATTCGAACATGGATTGCCCCAAATGGGTTCCCAGAAAAAATTCAACCGCTTTTACAGGCTATAAACATTGCAGAGTATGTGATTTTCTATGTTGCATCGCTTGATAGGTATGTTGGTGAACAAATTATTGCATTAGATATGCTAGGAAAAAGTGATGGTATCATTAGTCATTCTTACGAAGTTGATGAGAATCAATTCAATTCTATGATCAAAGGAACAGTTTTGAAAAATTATAAAAAAATTGATTCGCCCAGTATCAAGCAGGAATTATCTAGTTTTGTTCCGATAACAAATGATGGTCCAATACAAATTGTGATAGATCACTGTTTTGATGTCAAGGGGGTTGGAACTGTAGTGTTGGGTAAAATATTACAGGGGACAATTAAGCAATATGATAAACTAAAACATTTACCAACTGGCTCTGAAGTTATGATAAAATCTATTCAGATGCATGATGACGATATGAAAGAGGCAGTTTGTCCTGCCAGAGTTGGACTTTCATTAAAAGGAATTAAACCAGACGAAATTCAAAGGGGCGATATTCTCACAATTGATGATTCATTAGAAGTCAAAACTGAATTGTTGATTACATTTAATCAGTCGCCATATTATAAGGAAAAAATTTCTGATAACCAAATGTGTCTTCTTAACATTGGGCTTCAAATAAAAGCAGCAAAAATTTCATCAATATCTCCATTCAAGTTAACATTGGAAAAACCAATAATCTGTAAGAAAAATGATATTTGTCTTCTCATAAGGCCAGAATCAACTAGCGTACGAATAATAGGCAGTGGAAAAATCAATTAACTTCAAATGTAGTTTACTAAAATACTGCTTGTGAAATCAGCACGAACATGCCCAATCTGTACACATTGTGGCTCAAAGAAGTTTAAACGACTTGATTCTGACTGTGTTAAAGTCAGATGTATCAAATGCAATAGGGAATACAAGATATAGATTATATGTGTAGAATTTTGAATTTTTTTAATGGCACAAACTTGGAAAGATTCTGATATTAGTTTGGATCCAATCAAGGATCAAACGATAGCAATCATAGGGTATGGTATTCAGGGAGATGCACAGGCAAATAATCTCAAAGATTCAGGTCTCAAAGTGATAATTGGACTAAAGGAAGGTGGTGCTAGCTGGGATAAGGCAAAGAATGATGGGCATGAAGTATTATCTGTCGCAGAAGCTTGCAAAAAGGCTGACATCATACACATCTTAATTCCTGATATGGTTCAGTCAAAAGTTTACAAGGATGAGATAGAACCAAATCTCTCTGATGGTAATGCATTAGCATTTTCACATGCTGCTGCAATTTATTGGGGATGGATAAAAGCACCTGATAATGTTGATATCATCATGGTTGCACCAAAGGGTCCAGGTTCTAAGGTAAGAGAAACATATCTTGATAATTTTGGAACGCCATCAATTGTTGCCGTAGAACAAGATAAAACTGGAACAGCATGGGATAGAACACTTGGAATTGCCAAAGGAATTGGGAGTGCACGTGCTGGCTTAATCAAGACAACATTCAAGGAAGAAGTTGAAACAGATTGGTTTGGTGAACAAGCAGATCTTTGTGGTGGCTCTGCTTCTATGGTCGTTAATGCATTTGAAACATTAGTTGAAGCTGGATACCAACCAGAGATTGCATATTTTGAAGTTTTACATGAATTGAAACTTATTGTTGATATGATTCAGAAATACGGAATTAATGGAATGTGGAGACGTGTAAGTGAAACTGCAAGATACGGTGGTCTAACACGTGGTCCAATGGTTATGAACAAACAAACTAAAGAAGAGATGAAAAAAGTTCTAAATCAAATACAGGATGGAACATTCAATAAAGAATGGCTAAGCGAATATGAAAAAAGTGGGAAGGAAGCATTTGATAAATATATGAAGCAATTAGATTCACATCAAATAGAGCAAGTTGGAAAACAAATGCGAAAAATGATGTGGCCTGATTCTACTGAATAATTATAATTTTCTAAGTTTTGACACACCACTTGTAATATGACTAACTATGTTATCAAGTGATGTTCCTGGTCCAAAGTTTCCACTTACACCAGATTTCTCAAGCATTTTTTTATCTTCCTCGGGAATTGTTCCACCACCAACAACAAGCACATCCTTGATTCCTTTTTTCTTTAATTCCTTAACAACTCTGGGGAACAGTGTTCCATGTGCTCCATTTAGAAGACTAAGTGCAACTGCATCCACATCTTCATCTTCAGCAATTTGTGCTACTCTATCAGGTGTTGCAAATAACCCAGAGTAAATTACTTCCATGCCAGCATCCCTGAATCCACGACAAAGTACTAATGCACCTCTATCATGACCATCCAAACCCAGTTTTGCAACAAGGATCTTAATCTTACGAGATGCAGTCTTTTGCCTCATACTATAACATACTCATGTTTCCCTTAAAATCTTTTGAATCTGAATAAACTTACATAACGTTTCAAATTATGCACCGTATGGCAGGCATAATACCAATTAACTATGAGATTATGTTTGAACCATTATTCCATAATTTCAAGTTTAACGGTGAAGAAATTATTACTCTTAATTTACCAAAACCAACTAATTCAATTAAACTAGACGCCGCAGAACTTAGCATAAAAGAGTCTAATATTATACAGGGAGGAAAAATCATCCCTACAAAGTCATCTCTAAATGAAAAAGATGAAAAACTGAGCATTAAACTTGCAAAGAAAATAAAGGGTAAGGCAAAACTTTCCATAAAATTTACTGGTACATTAAATGATAGACTTTTAGGATTTTACAAAAGCCAGTATAAGGATAAAAAGGGAAAAACCAAGTATCTTGCCACAACACAATTTGAAGCTGCTGACGCGAGAAGAGCATTTCCTTGTTGGGATGAGCCGGCAGTTAAAGCAACATTCGATGTTTCACTTCTTGTCGATAAACACATGGATGCCATCTCAAACATGCCAGTGATATCCAAGAAAAAGTCTGGAGCAAAAATCCTATACAAATTTGGGCGGACTCCAATAATGTCAACTTATCTTTTGTATCTTGGTGTGGGTGAGTTTGAATATTTGCATGGGAAGTTACGAAATATCAAGATTAGAATTGTTACTACGAAGGGTAACAAGAATAAAGGTAAACTTTCACTTGTTTTTACCAGGAAGTTTCTTGGTGAGTATGAAAAATACTTTGGCATAAAATATCCTCTTCCAAAACTTGACATGATAGCAATCCCCGACTTTGCTGCTGGTGCTATGGAGAATTGGGGTGCAATTACATTTAGGGAAGCAATTTTGCTTTATGATCCAAAAACATCTTCGACTAGAACAAAGCAATACATTGCAGAGGTGATATCACACGAAATAGCTCACCAATGGTTTGGTAATCTTGTTACAATGAAATGGTGGAATGATCTTTGGCTGAATGAAAGTTTTGCAACATTCATGGCAACAAAGATTGTAGACAAATTTTACCCAGAATGGAATCTTTGGGACCAATTCCTAGACGATGCAATGTTGGAGGCCATGAGTCTTGACGCATTAAAAAATTCGCACCCGATAAATGTCAACGTAAATCACCCAGCACAAATTAGGGAAATCTTTGATGCAATAAGCTATGACAAAGGTGGTAGTGTTTTACGTATGTTGGAAAACTATGTTGGAATAGAAAACTTCCGTAAGGGTCTCAAGCATTATCTTACATTGCACAAATATTCAAATGCGGAGGGGCGGGATTTATGGAATTCAATTGGCAAGGTAGCGCGAAAACCTGTTGATGCAATGATGAAAACGTGGATTGATCAGGTTGGTTACCCAGTTGTGGATGTTAAACGAAATAATTCAAAATTATCATTAACACAAAGACGCTTCCTATCTGATGGTAGTCGAGCCTCCAAAAATAGATGGGCTATTCCAATACACATCGAGGAGGGAAACCATCAAAATTCAATCCTACTAAAGTCACGATCCAGTACTGTATCACTCAAAAATAAGGATTCAAATTTTATCATTAATTCTGGCCGTTATGGTTTTTACAGAGTTCAATACGATGATCACAGTTTGGCAAATCTATCATTGCTGATTGACGAAAAAATACTAAATCATGTTGACAGATGGGGGTTACAGAATGATTTGTTTTCAGAATGTGTATCAGGTACAAAACAGCTGCAAGAATATCTTGATTTTACTACATCGTATCATGACGAAGATGATTATATCACACTACTAAATTTGGCACAAAATCTTTACAGCATATACAAACTTACTATCAATGAAAGATTCACTGATGAAATACGTGCATACACTGCACAATTTTTAGGTTCCATATTTGACCGCCTTGGTTGGGATTCAAAGAAAAATGAGAGGCATACAGATTCATTGTTACGTAGCTTTGTTATCACTGCACTTGGGAAACTTGGTGATGAAGAAATACTCAACGAAGCAAAAAAACGATTCAATAAATTCCTTAAAAATAAAAATTCGCTTACCGCTGATTTACAGGAACCAGTTTTTGTCTTGATGGCATGGCAGGGAGATAAAAAAACTTACAATAAACTTTTGTCACTATATAGAAAATCCACATTACAGGAAGAAAAGATTCGGTTTCTTGCAGCAATGTGTAATTTTAAACAAAAGAATCTATTGCTTAAAACACTGAATCTAGCCTTAACTCCTGAGGTACGTTCACAAAATATTCGTGTTCCAATTATGGGTGTGTCAGCTAACCTACATGGTAAGACTGTGCTTTGGCCATGGCTTAAAAGCCATTGGGAAAAATTAGTCAAAAAGTTTGGTGTTGGTAATCCACTTGCAAATAGAATTGTTGCTAGTGTTGGCAGTGTGATTGATGATAGACAGGAAAAAGAGGTACGTAACTTTTTCAAAAAAAATCCATTACCTGGAACAGAACGTGTTATAGAACAAACATTAGAAAGAGTTAGAATTAGATCAAACTTTTTGCATCGTATTAAAGTAGAATTTGGCTGAGAATGAATAGAAAGATTATTGCTACTGCGTCGATAATCGCGATAATAGTTATAGTGTTTACAATCACATCTAATTCAACACTTGACGAATCTACAATATCTAAGACAATTTTTGTCGATGCCGTGTATGAGCCAGAAAGTGAAATTGTCAAAATTACCTATAATGATAATTCTAAAAAAACAAACTTGGCTACACTTGAGATTTTGGGCATGGAAGAAACATTCCATAAGGAATTTTCACAGAGCTCATTTATAGAAATCGTTCAAATTAATTCTGAACCAAAGTATGGTTGGTCAACTATCCCAGTTGTGTTTTCTATAAATCACGATCAATTTGGTGAGATTGGATTAAAAACCGAAATTTATGAGCAGGGTGAATTAAAACCAAGGATAATCTATAGCAAAATCTAGCAACCAGCAGATCTATATACAATAATCACCTAAATTTTTCAAATGGCAAGGGAGCTTGATCAATGGTGGAAGGGTCTTGGAGAAGACCTTGAAGACGACATTGAGGCAAACTCTTGAATGTGTATTATTAGTGCAACCTAAAGGTGAAAGATAACCAATATTTATCGCAGAAACAAAAGATAATTGTACTTGAACATAACTTCTGATTTAAAAAAGGCAAAGCGTGGAGCAATAGCAAAAGCAATTTCAATTTTTGAAAACGATGAAAAAGAATCAAGAAAATTAATTAAAAAAATATTCAAGACGTCAGGAAAATCTGTGGTTATTGGTATAACTGGCCCAGCAGGTGCAGGAAAATCATCATTGATTGATAAAATCTCAACTAAATTGAAAAAGTCTGGCTTGAAGCCAGCTGTTTTAGCAATTGATCCAACAAGCCATGTATCTGGTGGTGCAATACTTGGCGATAGAGTACGGATGACAGAATCAACTGATTCTGGAACATATATCAGAAGTATGGCATCACGAGGTGCAACTGGTGCAATTTCAAGATCGATACGAAATAGTATACGTGTTTTAGAATATGCTGGTTTTGATCCAATAATTATTGAAAGTGTAGGAGCAGGGCAGACCGAAATTGAAATTTCTAACATAGCTGACATCACAGTAGTAGTGTTCAATCCACATACGGGAGATAGCATTCAAACTATAAAGGCAGGAATTACTGAAATCGGCGACATTTACCTTGTACATAAAAGTGACCTTGATGGTGCTTCACAATTGTTTCAATCAGTTCAAGACTTTATTGGAACAGCAGAAAAAAATCCACTAATCCTTAAAGTATCATCAAAGACGGGTAAAGGGGTTACTGAATTTGTAACAGAATTAAAAAAGATTATGCGAAAAAGAAAGAAAGAGAAAAAATTATCAGAGAAGCAAAGGCTTTCCATAGAACTTGATGATATTATCTTAAATACCATTAACCAAAAAGTTGCAACGATGCTCCATTCAAATAAAGCATATTCAGGTTATCTCAAAAAAGTCCAAGACAGAAAAATTGATCCGTTTGAGGCTGCAGAGAAAATATCTAACAGTATAATGAAGTGATTGTATGGCAAAGGAGAAAGTAAAACCTAAACAATTCGTAACTGATTCTAATATCTCAGTTAAACCATTTTACAGCAAATCAAAAAATTCAACGGAAAGTCCTGGGGAATATCCATTTACACGTGGAATCCATTCAGGGATGTATCGTGATAGACTTTGGACAATGCGTCAGTATTCTGGCTTTGGTGATGCTGTACAGTCAAACAAACGTTACAAATTCATGTTAGATAGTGGTCAAACTGGACTTTCAATGGCTTTTGATCTACCTACACAAATTGGTCATGATCCTGATTCAGCACATGCGGAAGGTGAGGTTGGAAAGGTTGGTGTATCGATTGCATCAATCAAAGATATGCAAACTGCATTCAATGGAATTAATTTAGGAAAGGTTTCAACATCCATGACAATCAATGCAACAGCATCAACACTTCTTGCATATTATATTGCTGTAGGGAAATCACAGGGAATTTCAAGCAAGGAACTCAGGGGCACAACTCAAAACGACATATTGAAAGAATATGTAGCAAGGAATACCTACATCTATCCCCCACAACCATCTATGAGAATAATCGGTGATATGATTGGTTACTGTGCAAAAAATGTACCACAGTGGTATCCAATCTCAATTTCTGGTTACCATATGCGTGAGGCTGGTGCTACAGCTGTACAAGAAATTGCATTTACAATTGCAAATGGAATTGAATATATTCAAACATGTATTGACCGTGGATTAAAAATTGATGATTTTGCACCAAGACTTTCATTTTTCTTTTGTTGTACTATAGAATTTTTTGAGGAGATAGCAAAATTTAGAATTGCAAGAAAAGTATATGCAAAAATCCTAAAGGAAAGATTCCATGCAAAAAATCCTAAATCATTGCATCTTAGATTTCATACACAAACAAGTGGTGAATCATTAACAGCACAACAACCTGATAATAACATTGTCCGTGTAGCGGTACAAGCAATGGCTGCTGTTCTTGGTGGAACACAGTCACTTCATACAAATTCGAAGGATGAGGCATTAGCACTTCCTTCACAAGAAGCTGCAAAGATTGCATTACGAACACAACAAATCATTGGATATGAAAGTGGAATAACAAAGACAGTGGACCCTATGGCTGGTTCTTATTACATAGAATCACTTTGTGATGAAATTGAAGAACAAGTATGGGATTATCTCAAAAAAATTGATAAGATGGGTGGAGCACTTAAGGCAATCGAGAAGGGATTTTTCCAATCAGAAATTAGACAAAATGCATATCGACTGAAGAAGGAAGTAGATGATAATGAGCGGACACTAGTTGGTGTAAACAAATTCAGTGAGGAATCTGAAAAGAAGCATGATCTATTACGAATAGATGATTCACTAGGCAAGAAACAAGAAAGGGCAATAAAACAGATAAGAAAATCACGTGATAATAAGAAAACAGAATACGCATTATCAAAAATGCAGAAGGCAGCAGAAACTGATGAGAATTTGATGCCGTTTATCTTGGATTCAGTATTGGCTTATGCCACAACCGGTGAGATTAGTAACACATTCAGGGAGGTTTTTGGTGAATATAGACCAAAGGAGGTATTCTAATGAAAATAAATCATGTTGCGATTGCTGTGGAAAATGTTGAAGATGCCGCTAAGGCATATCAGGATGCACTTGATGTAAAAGATATTGAATTTGAAACTGTAGAATCTGAGGGAGTTAAAGTAGCAATACTTCATCTTGAAAATGCTAACATAGAACTCATGGAACCCACAAATGATTCAAGCCCAATAAAGAAATTCTTGGAAAAACGTGGAAGTGGGTTACATCATATAGCTCTTGAAACACCAAACATAGTAGACGAGGTATCCAGAATGGAAGTATGTGGAATCCAATTTTTGGGAAAAATTAGAGATGGTTCAGCTGGAACAAAAGTAACATTCATTCATCCAAAATCTATGAAGGGAGTTTTAACGGAGCTATGTTCCAATGGATAGTTGCGGTAGAGGTACAGAATACCGCCATGGGAAAACGTATGAAGAATGTAAGCAGTTAGCTGAAGATTTTACATCACAACTAAAGCCAAAGATTAGTGAAGATGGTAAGTTGGCATGGTCAACTATATTGGAAACTGTAAATCACGATGAATTGGTATACAAACTTACCCTGAAATATCTTAGACGTGATGGTTATGATATTGGCAATAGTGATAGACCAGAAATAAAAAAAATATGATATTACATCATTTTCAGCAAATCTGATGAGGTAATTATTCCTATAATTTTAGAATTTTTTTCCACAAGGACACAACCAGAAATCCTAGTTAATTGTGAAAGTGCATTTGCCGGAAATTTAAAATCAATTACAGGCGGTTTTGGATTCATCACATTTTTAATTTTAGTGTCCTTCCGTTCTGTGTATTCGTTAACAATATCGATAGTAACTAATCCTTTGATCTCGTCATTATCAAAAACTGGTATCTGATCGATTGTTTTTTCATGCATTTTTTTTCCTGCCTCACGAACTGTATTGCTTGGTGTTAACCTAACAATTTTTTCACTGCAGATATCGCCCGCCGTACGTGTTGATGCTTGACCCTCAAGTTTTGCCAAACTTTCAAAAATTCTTTTTGCAGTATCATATGATGGCCTGCATCTTCCTGATTCAATTTGATTTATCATGGATGTACTGACACCGGTCATAGCAGCCAGTCTTTTTTGTGTCATATTCAGTTTCTTTCTTTCTTCCTTTATCGTTTCCAGACTTGGCAACATAATTACTCACTAAATTTTCATTATAAAAATTTTAGTATTACTTAACAGCACTATTTTTTTGATTTAGTTTTCTTTTGTTCGATAACAGCTTGTGCTGCCGCGAGTATCGCTATAGGAATTCTATGTGGCGATGCACTAACATAGGAGACACCTGTCGAATGACAAAATTTAATTGAATTAGGATCTCCCCCATGCTCTCCACATATGCCAATTTCCAAGTCTTTTTTGATACCTCTTCCCTGTTTAATTCCGATTCTCATTAGATGACCAACTCCATTAACATCTATAGATTGGAATGGGCTAGTCTCTAAGAGCTCTTTTTCCATATATTCCGGAAGGAATTTTCCTTCTGCATCTTCTCTACTAAAACTAAACACTGCTTGTGTTAGATCATTTGTTCCAAAGCTGAAAAATTCTGCAGTATCTGCTAATTCATCTGATGTAAGACATGCGCGAACTACCTCTAACATCGTTCCAAAGTTTATTTTGAATTTTAGGTTGTATTTTTTCTGCATTTGTTTTTTGACATCGTCATAAATTGATTTTATATAATTTAATTCCGCTAAACTTCCTACCTGTGGAATCATTATCTGTGGTTTTGCATTAACCTTAGTTTTTGCAAGTTGAGCAGCGGCCTCAAACACTGCAGTAATTTGCATTTTGTATATTTCTGGATATGTAATTGCTACTCTTACTCCCCTATGTCCCATCATTGGGTTAATTTCAGCTAGTTCACGTGCTCTATCTAAAACCCGTTTAGTATTTTCACTGTTATCATTTTCTTTATTCATTTTTTCCTTCAATTCTTCAGGATTTGGTAAAAATTCGTGTAATGGTGGATCCAGTAGTCTGATTGTGACTTTGTATCCTTCCATTGCCTTTAGGATTTCTACGAAATCACTTTTCTGTAATTCTTGTAATTTTTTTAGTACTAGGTTTCTTTCTTCTGCTGATTGAGCCATAATCATTTCAACAAACAATCCAATTCTATCTACCTCGTTAAACATTCTCTCTGTTCTACAAAGTCCAATTCCTTGTGCTCCATATTGTCTTGCAAGTTTGGCCGCATCTGGTGTATCTGCATTTGCACGAATTCCTAATTGCTTTACATTTTGTGCCCAGCCAAGAATTGTTTGAAAATCCTTAGTGACTTTGGGCTCAACAGTTGGCACTTCTCCAATGAATATGGTGCCTATACTACCATCAATTGAAATCATGTCATTTTCTTTTACTGTAATTCCATTTGCACTGCATGTGTTGTTATCATAATCAATTTTCAGTTCTGCACATCCCACAATACATGGTTTACCCATCCCTCTTGATACGATCGCAGCATGTGATGATTTGCCTCCAAGGCTTGTTAGAATTCCCTCTGCTGCAAAAAATGCTGGAACGTCTTCTGGTTTTGTTTCTTTTCTAACTAAAATGACCTTTTTCCCTGCCTCTCCTAATTCTATTGCTCTTTTTACATCAAAAATTGCAATTCCACTAGCAGCCCCTGGAGACGCTGCAATTCCTTTTGCCAATTGTTTATGCTCTTTAACCCTTGATTCATCCATTGTTCTGTGTAGTAATGCTTCAAGCTGTTGGGCTGGAATTCTGGTTAATGCCTTATTTTTATCAATTAATTTTTCTTTTACCATATCTACTGAGGTTTTTACAAGTGCACCTGCACTCATTTTTGCAGTTCTTGTTTGTAATAGATAGAATTTTCCTTGTTCAATTGTAAACTCTATATCTTGTGGTTCTCTGAAATGTTTCTCTAATTTTGCACATGCATTACTTAGTTCTTTGTGGGATTTTGGCATTTCTTTTTTTAATAACTCAATATTTTTTCCGGTTCTGACTCCCGCAACAACGTCTTCTCCTTGAGCATTGGTAAGGTACTCTCCTTCAATTTCTCGTTTACCATTATGTCCGTTTCTTGTAAAAACCACTCCTGTTGCACTATCGTCTCCCATGTTTCCAAATACCATTGTTACAACATTTACTGCTGTTCCATTTGCAATGTCTTTTGTGATTCCATTTTTCTCTCTATAAACGACTGCCCTTTCTCCCATCCAGCTTTTGAATACTGCCTCAATTGCTAATCTTAATTGCTCATTAGGAGTATCTGGGAATTTTCTTTTTGTATGTTCTTCACAAATTTTCTTATACTCTACAACAATTTTCTTGAGTGATTCTACGTTTAGTTTGCTATCGTCAGTCACGCCTTGTTTGCTTTTTGCAGAATCTAAAACATGATCAAATTTTTCATCATTTACTCCAAATACAACTTTTCCAAATAATTGAATAAACCGTCTATACGAATCCCATGAAAATCTAGGATTTTTTGTTTGTTGTGCAAATCCCTCTACTGTCTTTTCATTTAATCCTAAATTCAAAATCGTATCCATCATTCCTGGCATAGAAATTGCAGCACCTGATCTAACTGAGACTAGTAATGGATTTTTTATAGAATTCCATTTTTTATTTGTCTTTTTTTCCATCTTAGCAATATTTTTCATTACTAAAGGCATCACATCTTTTGGAAGTTTTTTTCCGTTTTGATAGTATTTATTGCAAACTTCTGTAGTAATTGTAAATCCAGGTGGGACTGGAAGTTTCAACCTTGTCATTTCACTTAGACCAGCACCCTTACCTCCGAGCAGCATTCTGTTTTTACTATCAGCTTCCTCAAACGCATAGATCGATTTCATTACTATCACTTAGATTATCAAATCAAATTGAGCCGTTTTTAAAGGATTGCCTTAGCAAACCCTTCAATATCTTTATTCCAATTTCTAGATTTGACAATTCCACTTGCTACTAGGATGCCATGTGAGCCTAGTTCCATCGCACGTTTGACATCATCGGCTGTCACAATTCCTGCACCACAAAGAAGTTTTGTTGAATTTCTTGCTTTTTTTACAGATGATAACGATTTTGTAATTAGTTCAGGTCGTTCATTAGAAATTGCTCTACCAGTACCAATTAATTCTGGTGGTTCAATTGCAATGTACGTAGGGTTAAGTCTTGCATATTTTTCTGCTTCCTGTACATTCTTTACACAAACAACAGTTTTCATTTTTAATTTTTTTAGTCTCTTAACTAGACTTGTAATTTCTTTAGATGAAATTCTATGTTCACTGTGGTTAATCAGGGCACCATTAACTTTGGATTTTTTTACAATTTCAGGAATCATGTATCCAGTAGTACTACCTACTTTGGCATCATCAAGATGTTGTGCGAATACAAGAAGCTTTGATTTCTTTATTGATGCAAGTTGATGATGTGGTGGGGCTAACGCAATCTGAATTTTATGTTTCTTTGAAATTTTTTCTGCAATAGTTGCAAGTCTGTTAATTTTTTCACCAGAAATTTCATTATAGTTTTTACAGTTAATTATGAACATATTATTCACTAGTTGGTTGTGCCGCTTTCTCATATTTTAATTTCATAGATAGTACAATCATCGTTAAAACCATCGCAGCCAAATTTACTCCCATTATGTAGACATCGTCTAGGGCTATACCATAAATTAACCATAAAACTGCACCCACAAAAATTAGGATCATTAGATATGATGAAACATCATTTAGTTTTTTGGTTCTATATCCTCTCATTATTTGTGGAACCCAACCTGATAAAATCAAGATGCCAGCTAGAATTCCAATAATCCCCATCGTTGTTTCGTCTAATTCCATTTTGTTAATTCCAGAAGAATTGTTCTAACCCAGTTTGCTTTGGTTTTCCCAACATTACATCAAAATCCAAGTCCATTGATGATGTTAGTTGGTCTAGTGTACTTTCCATAAATTCCATATATTTTGATGAGTCAATTTCACTTGTTTTAGCTATTTCAATTGGTTTCACACCAGGTTTGTTTAATATTTTGACATACGATATTATGTCACCTTTTTTTATCTCCCTAATCGATTCCAATTGTTTTGCTGCACGAATATGTTGTGGTATAGTTTTTGTATATTCAGCTGGAGCCTTGCTTAACATGACATTAAATGCAAGATCATTTAATGGTATTTCTTTAGCCTGTACTTTTCTTGCACATTGAGAAATCTTATCAGAAATTTTATTTTTTGCACGTTCAAAATCATCAACCGTTTTAATTTCAGCTAATATGTCAAGTAATTCGTAAAATAATGCTTTGATAAACGGTGGTGTATGTGATTTTTTTCCTGTTAGGCCTTTGACATCAACCTTACCCTGTTTTGTAACTCCGAGATAATTCTTCTTTCTACCGCTTAAAACAACATATCTGTATTCCTTCTCAATTTCTAATTCAACATTATGTTCCAATTTTGCCTTAGCAATTATGTCCTCAACCTGTTCTGATGTAGGTTTCTTTACAAATAGTGAATCAGTATCGCCATATAGGACATCAATGCCAGATTTCCTACATTTTTCAATGGTGCTTAGGATAATATGCCTACCCGTTGCAGTAGTTGCTTCTGCTGCTGGCAAAAAATACAAAGGGAAAATCTCTGCACCCATAACTCCATAACTTGCATTGAGTATGACTTTAAGCGCTTGACTGGAAACAGTGAAAAGCTGTTTTTCTTCTACAGTAAGTGTATCATTTTTTGCCATATTTTTGTAGTAATTTACTCTCAAGTCACGCAATGATCCAATTAGAACTGATGTCATCCCATTTTTTTTAGTACAGACCCAATGATTTGTTTGCGGTATTGTGTTTTTTTTACACTCATCATGTGTGCATCTAACAGTTTCATATGATAGGTTTCTGACCTTTATGATGCTAGGATATAGGCTAGCAAAATCCATTACCGTGACATCAAAATGTATTCCTTCTTCTGGTTCTACCACCAGTCCACCACGAAATTTTTTATCTTTGATTACTGCTTCATTCATAACATTAGATGATTTATTGTCTAGTTCCTGTCGTCTTGGAATTAAGATACCATTATTTCTGTGTTCATAATACAATAAACTCCTAATCCATTGTGATACACCCATCCTAGATATATCATCTATTGGCATTCTAGCAATTCTACTAATTACAATAAGCAAGTTCATTAGCAAATCATTATTGAAACTAGTTAGTTTGTATGTTAATCTAGCATCATTATAGCAGTAATTCGCTCTTTGATATAATGTCAAATCATCAAGCTCAACACCGTAATCAAGTTTACTTTCATCCAGTAATCCCTTTGATACACTATTCAATGAAAAATCAGTATACTTTTGACCAAATGCATAAATCTGAAATGCACGATTAGACATAGTTCTGTACAGATCAAGATGTACACCATGATTTAGCGTAGCTGAATCTCTCATCATGTATAATGGATTTTTTTGTATATCAATTCCTAACCTACTCGCACGGTTATAGAGATATGGCATGTCAAATCCATCACCATTGTATGTTATAATTAATGGATATTTTTCCATTAGCTCAAATGTATCTAACAACATTTCTTTTTCTTTATTTTCATCATAAAATTTTATTTTGACATCAGGCAGTAATTCATTTACACCTTCTTCATTTTCACTTACACGTAAAACGAAAACTTGCTTTAATCCATCACTTCCTTCAAAACCTACTGCAGTGATTCTTTTTTCTGCAACTTTTGGATCAGGTATACGATTAATCTCTGATTCAACTTCAATATCCAAACTCATTCTTTTGATTTTGGGTATAGGCTGATTCAAAAGATTAGCCCATCGTGAAACGTTATCATCAAATTCCTTTGTGTTAGGTAGATTCGTATCACTTTGTTTATCCAGCAGTAAATTTTTTAATGACAACTTGGTTTCATCAGAAATTTCTAGATCATATGGGATAACAGAATCGTTTTCTATTTTGTAATATTTCCCAACAATTAGTGAATTATCATAAAGATAACTTTCATAATATTTTATATCAGATTCCCATGTATCAATCAGATTTCTTATGCTTTTGTTTGTCTGTGTTCCACCTATAGCTAGTGGATCCTTAACTAGTATTTTTGATACATTAATTGATTTGTCCTGTAATACATCCAACAGTTTAGTTGGCTTTATCTCAATAACATCATCACGTTCAGCAATTTCATTTGGTATGTCATCTAATCCAAGTTTTGTATAACAATATGGTTTGTGTCCAGTTTTATCCTCCCATAAAATGATTTTTTCTGATTTTGGATCATAGAATTTTAAAACAGCCTTTTTGTTTTTGTATGTTGCAGAAATCAACATACCATATGGCATTTTTTCTATTGGGTTTTCTTCCTGTTGATTTGACATTTTACAGATTTAGTAATGTTTTTGCCCAGTATTGGATTTTGTTTTTATCAAGTAATTCTATAGTAACACCAGATTCTTTAATTAAGCCAAAATCTGTCTCCGGATAATCATCAAGGCATATTATTTTTTTAATACCGATTGTAATTGCCATTTTACTACATTCCAGACATGGAACAAATGTACTATACAAAATTGCATCTTTCGTACCAGCTTCAATTCCTAAAATCGCACAGTGCATTATTGCATTAGCCTCAGCATGGTTGCAGAGACAGCGATCAAGTGAAGTGCCAGATTTTATTTTACCATCCATTCTATCTTGACATCTTTTACATCCACCCTCAAAACAATTTTTGATTCCAGGTGGGGTCCCATTATAACCTGTAGCAATTTGTCTGTGATCACGAACTATCACTGCGCCAACCTTTCGTGTCATGCAATTTGAACGCAATTTAGCCAATTCAGCCTGTAACATAAAATATTCATCCCAAGATGG
This sequence comes from uncultured marine group I thaumarchaeote, assembly GCA_902590655.1. GTDB lineage: Archaea > Thermoproteota > Nitrososphaeria > Nitrososphaerales > Nitrosopumilaceae > Nitrosopelagicus. The sequence goes on along the minus strand of CACIXQ010000007.1, from coordinate 551 downwards.
TCTTTCAAATTGTGCTGGCATGAATGTATTTTCATATTCTCTAATATAAGATGAGAGAATTTTTTGTTACGCCTAAAAAGTATGATTTGAGATTATGATCAGGTCAAAAATATGCAATTTAAAACTATAAAATCAAAATAACCATAATTTCTCATAGATGTAAATTGTCTGCAAAGAATGTTGAACATAAATTCATTACACCGAATTCTGTTGATGTACGTGATTACCAGGTTAATTTAGCTAATCAAGCAAAAAATGAAAATTGTTTGATCATATTGCCAACTGGCCTAGGGAAAACTGTGGTAGCACTACATGTTATAGCTGATTATCTTGCTAAAGGAAATGGAGGAGTTTTATTTTTAGCACCTACTAAAGTATTGGTAAATCAACATTATGAGTTTTTGAAAAACACATTGACAATAGATGACATTGGAATGATAACTGGTGAGGATTTATTAGCAAAAAGGAAAAAACTCTGGATTAACAGTGTGATATGCGCAACACCTGAGATCACTAGAAATGACATTGCTAGGAAAATTGTTGATACTACT
>CACIXQ010000006.1 GCA_902590655.1 uncultured marine group I thaumarchaeote | reverse complement strand
AAGAAGCACCTGCAGCTGATAAAAAGAAAGAAGCACCTGCACCTGATAAAAAGAAATAGGTAATTGAGATGGGAGATCCTAAAACATCAAGAAAAGTTTGGAAAAAACCAAAACGCCCACTTAATTATGATCTCAAGATGGATGAATTAAAAACTCTTGGAACATTTGGATTAAAAACAAAACAAGAGTTGTGGAAAACACAAACTGAATTATCACGAGTTAGACTACAAGCTCGTTCTTTACTTGCATTAAGACAAGAAGAACGAGAGAGGAAAGAACCTATACTAATGCAATCACTTACAAAAATTGGGTTAGTTGATGAAGGTTCAACTCTAGATGATGTGTTAAACCTACAGATTAATGATTTACTGTCACGACGTTTACAAACTATTACACAAAAGAAATTATTTTTTAAAACTCCATATCAGGCGCGCCAAGCAATTGTTCATGGACATATAATGATTGGAGATAATGTTGTTACAATTCCATCATACGTTGTTAAAACAGCAGAAGAAAACAAAATTCACTTAACACCAGAATCTCACTTTAATGAAATGTTATCTGAACCAGAATCAGATTTGGGAAGCCCTGAAACAGAAAATCTAGAAATTCAGACCAATGAACAACCTGAAAGCAAAGAACAGGCAGTTAAACAAGACACAACGAAAGAATCAACTGAATAATCATAAGTTAAGCTTATCAATATACAAAAATCTAATCTTTTAAGAATCAAAATGTGTTCAATTATAGGATATCGTGGAAAGAACTCCGCAGCACCAATCTTGGTCAATGGATTACAAAGAATGGAGTATCGTGGATACGATAGTGTAGGAATTGCAACTAAATCAAAGAATAAAATTCTTCTTAGAAAAGGAGTTGGAAAAGTTGTTGAAGTAAATAATTCTGTACAACTTGACGAACTTCCTGGTAACACTGGTATAGGTCACACACGATGGGCAACACATGGTAAAGTAACCGAAAATAATGCGCACCCACACCAAAGTAATTCTGGTAAAATTGCGATTGTTCATAATGGTATAATTGAAAATTATGAAGAATTAAAATCAGATTTACAAAAAAGAGGCTTTGATTTCCATAGTGAAACAGACACGGAAGTTATTGCTAACCTTATTCAGCTTAATTTTGACGAAATCCCAGATGTCAAACAAGCCATTATTAAAACAGTTGGACAACTGAAGGGACATTATTCTTTTGTTGTAATTTTTGAGGATGGCACAATTGTTGGCGCACGATTTCATGAACCACTAATTGTAGGTATAGGAAAAGATAGTTACTATTTGTCTAGCGATGTGTTGGGTTTCATAGAAAAAACGGATGATGCAATTTACTTAGATAACGAAGATTTTGTAATTCTAAATGACACAGGAATACACATTTATGGTTTTGACGGTTCATCTGTCAAATATCAAATTACGAAAGTTTCAAAAGAATTTGCAGACGTCTACAAGGGAGATTATGCACACTTTACCCTGAAGGAAATTTCAGAACAACCTGACACAATATCACAGGCAGGAAATAACGATCAAATCCAACAATTTGTTGATGGTATAAAACAAGCAAAAAATCTGTACATCACTGGAAGTGGAACGAGTTACAATGCTGCTGAGGTAGCAAAATACTTGATGTCAAAATTTGCAAAAATTAAAATAAATACTCTAATTGCAAGTGAATTACCATTTTCACCAGATGATATTGAGTCTGACTCAACACTTGTGGCTGTTTCACAAAGTGGTGAAAGTGCTGATGTATTAGAGGCTGTTAAAATTGCCAAAGAATCCAATACAAATATTCTATCAATTGTAAATCATCTGAACTCATCACTTTCACAGGAATCATCATTAGTCATGGGATTAAACTGTGGGCCAGAAATTGGAGTTGCTGCTACAAAGAGCTTTACATCTCAACTTGCAATACTATACAAAATAACTGATAAATTATGTAATGGTTGTATTAACCCAGACTGGAAAAAAATATCATCCATAGTTTCCAAAATTATATCAAATCATTCAGGGATAAAGGAGATAGCAAAAGATCTTAAGGATATATCAGATATCTATGTTCTTGGTAGAGGCATTCATCTTCCAATTGCAAAGGAGGCTGCTCTAAAACTAAAAGAGCTTTCATACATTCATGCGGAGGGTATAGCAGGTGGAGAGTTAAAACATGGACCATTAGCTTTAATGGATTCAAATGTATATGTGATAATAATTAATCCAGATGATTCTACCTATAACGACACATTAAACAGTGCTAATGAAATCAAAGCTAGAGGTGCAAAAATTATTGGAATATCAAATAAAAAAAGTGATGTCTATGATTATTGGATTGAAATTCCAGAAATTGATGAATCACTATACCCTATAATCGAAATTATTCCTATCCAACTTTTATCATACTACTCTGCACTAGAAAAGAAAACTAATCCTGACTATCCAAGAAATCTTGCAAAGTCAGTTACTGTGAAGTAGTAACTCGCGCATATTCTTTATCAATTAATTCTAGCAATTTTTTTGAATCAATTCCAGTTTTGAGAACTGAAGCAATCATGCTTCCACCAGCCCCAACTCCCTCCTTTACAAATCCTTTCGAATAAGCACGCAAACCATCAAACTTTGAATCTTTTAGTTTTGGATTAATAGATAAAACAGGAATGTCTGAAACAGATTTTACTATATCCAACAAGTTTGCAGTTTTATCATCAATTATGTATGATGTAGTTCCTAGTGCAACTTTGCCTTCGTCATATCCGGTTGATTTTGCTATAGCAAGAACAGCAGCCATCTGAGTTCCACCTGCAAGAATTACGTTTGTAATCTCTGATGCTGTACTTAACATGCCGGCAACAAATGGTATCATTGGATCTCCAGCGTTTGCCATAACATCATATGGTTCCTTAGAAGCAGAGCGCTCTAATGCTTTTGCAACAACTCCATTCTTTAATGATTGAGGGTTTTTTGGCATGCTTGAACTGACTTGGGCATCTATTCCCAAACTTTTCAGAACAGCAAGTGCAGTTGTGGTTCCACCAGGAATACTTTCCCCAATTACAAGGCAATCAGTACATGAACCTAGTGTTCGACCAAGTATTCTTCCATAATCAATTGCATGTACAACATTAGACTGGTCAAGTCCAGGTTCTATTGCTATATTCTTTCCATGAGCAATATTAGTTTGAAAATACGGTAGTTTGGGAGGAATTTTACTTCCTGCATCGATAATGACTTGTGGTATGCTTGCAGATTCCAAAGCTGCCTTAGTCAGAAGTGCAGGTGTGGGTTTTCCGTCAGGTGTCATTGGAATCATATCTATACTCTTACAGTAACCGTAGTGAAGAAATTCCGCATCTGCAGGAGGGGTAAATTTAACAAAGTCCGCATCAGCGCCAGCAACTGTGATCCCAGGAATTTCACATGTTTCTGTATAGGAAGTTACAAATGAAAAAAGAAATCTTTTCTGTTCAACATCTTTAATGAATTCTTGTCCTCTTTCCTCGTTGCAATGAATTTTGATATCAGACATAATTACCCACCCATACGTTCAATAAATTCTGCTTCAGATATCCTTTGCATTACTGGGTTTGTTTGTTTTTCCTTCCCAATAGTAGATGTTGAAGATGAACCATAATCATGACCGGGATACAAAACCAACCCATCGGTGAATTTTGCAATAACATCAAACAGACTATGATACAATTCCTTGGCACTACCACCTGGTAGATCAACTCTACCACAGTTTCCTACAAACAATGTATCACCTGTAAAAATTTTCCCTCCACCAAGGAGACATATACTATCTTTTGAATGACCAGGTGTATGATGGACCATAAGAAATGAAGAGCCGAATTCTATTGAATCGCCATCTGAAACTGTCAAATCACTTTTGAGTTGAGATGCTTCATGTTGAATAATTTTTACACCTAGTTGTTTTGACAGTTCTTCGTTTCCTCTAGTATGATCATCATGCCAGTGAGTGTTAACAATGTATTTGATTTTGAGGTTTTGTTCATCAATAGTTTTTGTTAGTTTTTCTAAATCCCAAGATGGATCTATCACTATTGCCTCATGTGTAGATGTATCCTCAACAATGTATGAAAAGTTCTGCATTGGACCTACTGGAATTTGATATACTTTCATAGAATACCAATCTCTGCCTCGATAGGAATTCCTATTTTTTCAACAAAAATTTCACCGCACACATCCTGCGCTTTTGGCATACCTACCTTCATTCTATGAAATGTTACCGTTATGTTTGATATAACATGTGGTGAATTTTTATTTCCAGTATCTGGATCGACTCCAGAGGGAACATCTACAGCCAGCTTGAATGCATTTGATTTGTTGACAAATGTAATAGCTGATGCTTGTGGTTCACGTATTTTACCAGAAATACCGGTTCCCAAAACTGCATCTATAATTATATCAAATTCTAAATTGTTGATGTGATCAAGATTTCCACCAGTAAACAGTTTTACTGATTTGATTTTTTCTAGCAAATTCCAGTTCCACGAACATTCTTCTGATCTAATATTGTCTGGTTCACCCAAAAGAAAAACAGTTACGTTTGAACCATATCCTGATAAATGTCGCGCAATTACTAGACCATCACCTCCATTGTTTCCTAGTCCAGCAAAAACTAGAACATTTTTTGACTTAATATCTCCAAATTTTTCTATTAATCTTTTTACTGATACTGCACCAGCGTTTTCCATCATAAATTTTCTCAAAAATCCCATCTGATGACCATTTTCCTCAATCTGCATCATTTGTTGAACGGTTATGCACATGTCTAAATCAAATTAATAAGGCAATTAAGAGCTTTTGCAAACGACTTTATCCCAGTTTTTTTAAAACAAATTATGGCATTGAAGAACGTAAAATCATCACTAAAAGGAATTTCAAAATCTCTGAAGACTTCAAATGAATCAAGGGAATTTTTGATAAAAAATACTAGAGACGTTGTAATATTATGTAGTCATTCTATCATAGCAGCCCATAAGGGTGATCTCAAATTGGCTAGACAAAAAATCAAGAAAGCGGAATCAGTTTTAAAAATAAACCAAAAAAAAGCAAAGAATGAATTTAAAAAATATTTAATCACACCAGAACAGGAATTTGTCGAGGCTCATTCATTTTTAGCAATTGTAGAAAATAAGGAAATTCCTTCATTAAAATCTCTAAAAGTATCAGAGGAAGCATACATTCTAGGATTACTTGATTGCATTGGCGAGCTTAAGAGATTTGTATTAGATAATATAAGAAATGGAGAACTAAAGAAGGCTGATAGAATTTTTAATGTTATGGAGAATCTATATCAAACTTTGTACCCATTCGCTATGTATGATAAAATTGTAAGAGAAGCAAGAAGAAAATTGGATGTTAACCGTGTTCTTGTAGAAGAAACGCGAGCTGTAATTACTGAAGAAATTAGAAGAAACTATTTCGTTAAAGCTTTAACAAAAAAATAATATAATTTTGAGAAATGCGGGCGATGGGATTTGAACCCATGAACTCCTGAGAGACTAGCCCCTCAAGCTAGCGCCTTTGGCCAGGCTGGGCGACGCCCGCAAATAATTCCCATGTATGGTTTTTATAATCCTTAACTGTCTTTGCAGATGTGTTAGTACCGGTAAGATGTTTTACGTGCGGTAATCTTGTGGCTGATAAATTTGAAGAATATCAAAATAGGGTAAAATCAGGTGAAGATCCTGCGAAAATATTAGATTCATTAGGAATAGAAAGATACTGTTGTAGACGAATGCTATTAACCACGGTAGAAACAATACAACAAGTCATTCCATTCTATGAAGCTATGTACAAAAGGAATATAGAAATTCAGTCAGAGCTAGAATAGATTGGCTAAAATTTCGTCAATTAAAGGTAGAATAATTCACAACAGTAGAGGTACTAAAACTATAGAAGTTGACATTATCTCTGACAACCAATATCTTGGTAGAACAGCTGCACCATCTGGTGCGAGTGTTGGAAAGTATGAGGCTGCTAGTTTCCCAGAAGGAGGTCCTGAGGAAAGCCTTCGTATTTTAAATGAAAATTCAACAAAATTTCTTGAACTTGAATCAAACGACTTGAAATCAATTGATGAAGTGATTAAATCCATAGATAAAACATCTAACTACTCTAAGATTGGTGGAGCGTTAGCTTATGCAGTCACAATTGCTTCAATGGAATCAGCAGCAAAATCAGCTGGAAAGCCTTTGTTTGAATTAATTTCAGAGCAAAATGATTACAAATTTCCTATTCCGATAGGGAATATTTTAGGTGGCGGTGCACACGCGGGACCTGGAACACCTGACATACAAGAGATTTTGATTTCTGCACCTGGCTCCAAAACAATTAGAGATGCTATTGAAACTAATTTCAAGGTTCATAAGGAATTACGTAACGTGATAGAAAAAACAGATCCCAGTTTTACAAATGGAAGAGGTGATGAAGGTGGATGGGCCCCAAAATGTGATAATGAAAAGGCATTAGATCTTTGTGCACAAGCTTGTGAAAACTTGGGATATACTTTAGGTAAGGAAGTATCCTTAGGAGTTGATTTTGCATCGTCAACACAGTGGAATGAAGAAAAACAACTTTATGTATATGAAAGGGCAGGGTTTGAAAATACTCCAGAAAAACAAATTGAATTTGCTGCTGGTATTATCGAAAAATACAAACTGATCTATGCAGAGGATGCAGTGCATGAAGAAGCGTTTGATGATATGTCTGAACTAGTATCAAAATTTCCTAAAACCATGATAACTGGTGATGATCTAACTGTAACAAACAAGGAGATATTAAAAAAAGCAATCGAAAAGAAGTCATGTAATGCTGCAATCTTAAAAGTAAATCAGGCAGGAAGCTTATACGATGCGTTAGAATTTGCCAAGACAGCACAAAGTAATGATATTAAACTGATCACGTCACATCGCTCTGGAGAATCAACAGATTCACAAATTTCGCATATAGGAATAGGAACCAATTCAAAAATGCTCAAAGTTGGTGTTGTTGGTGGGGAAAGAGTTGCAAAATTAAATGAATTAATTCGTCTTTCAGAGCATGATTTAATACGAGGAATGGCAGAGGTTTAAAAATAAAATGAGCCAGCAGACTGAACATGACGAGATTAAAAAGAAAATTCTTTCCACTGGAATACGTGTAGGAACAGAAGTAAAGACAAAATTTATGATTCCATATATTACACAAGCCAGTCCTGAGGGTCTTTACCTATTTGATTTGGATATAACCCTAAGCAGAATTGAGACTGCTAGCAGATTCATTAAAAAATTTGATATCAAGAAAGTAATTGTATATTCTGGAAGAACATATGCTAATACACCAATTGAAAAATTCTGTGAACTGACCGGCGCAAGAAAAATGCTAGGAAGATTTATGCCTGGAACACTTACAAATCCAGCACTTCCATATTATTCAGAACCACAACTAATCATAGTCTCTGATCCTCAGGTTGATGCTCAAGCAGTTACCGAAGCTACAAATGCAGGAATTCCGGTAATAGGAATTGCTAATACTGATAATGTTACGTCAGAACTTGACTTGGTGATTCCTGCTAATAACAGAGGAAGAAAATCCCTTGCAACGGTCTACTGGCTCTTGGCTCGTGAACTTCTTCAAGATTCGGAAGAAATGAAATATGAAATTGATGACTTTGAAACCAAGACTGCTGAAGTGGAAGAAGAATTATAGAGCAACGTCTTAAACCAAAATATTGAAATCAATAGCGTCAGCACCGGCAAAAATAATTCTTTTCGGCGAACATTTTGTTGTTCATGGAACTAAGGCAATTCTTGCTGCAATAGACAAAAGAGTGACAGTGACCACAATTTTTACAGAGAATAAAACTATAAAAATAAATTCAGAATTAGGAACAATTGAAGTACCCATTCTATCATCACATGAAGATGTAAAGAATGAGTTTAAGCCGTTTGTTTATCTGGCAAATAAAATAATTAATTCAGAACCAAACGTGACAGGATTAGAAATTACAATAGATTCTGATATTCCAATTGGAGTAGGACTTGGATCGTCATCCGCGTGTTGTGTTGCTGCGGCAGCTTCAATCTCCGAATTATTTAACAAATTATCATCTGAAGAGATCCTAAATCTATCAATAGAAGCTGAGAAAACAATCTTTCCTAATACATCTGGTGCAGATTGTACTGTTTGTACTTATGGAGGAATGATTGAATATGATCAATCTAGTGGAACTAGAAAAATTGAAAGTACTTTTCAGATTAATCTTGTAATAGCAAATTCGATGATTCCGCATAGCACGAAGAGTAGTGTTGAAAGAGTTAGTAAATTTAAGGAAAATGATGAAGAGAGGTTTTCACAATTATGTGATCTTGAAAATGGATTAATCGATGAAGTAATTACAGCCATGAAAAATAATGATTCCACTACATTGGGATTAAAAATGTCAGAGAACCAGGAATATCTTGAAGAGATACAAATTTCAAATGATACATTACGGAATATGATAAATTCCTTAAATCAAATATCTTTGGGTTCAAAAATTACCGGAGCCGGAGATGGTGGATGTATTATTGCACTAGTCCAGGATGATAATATGGACAAAGTGCCTGCACTTTTAGGAAAGGATAAGGAATGTTTTTCAGCAAAAATTGATACAAAGGGAGTAGTGTGGGGTATGATAGAAGAATGATTCTAATAAAATTGGGTGGTTCAATAATCACAAATAAGGAAAAACCAGAATCGGCAAGAAGAAAGACAATTGATAATATTCTAAAACAAATCAAGAAGATTAAAGAGCCAGTGATTTTGGTTCATGGTGGTGGTTCTTACGGTCATTACTGGTCTGTGAAATATGGTATGCATACAAAACCTGCAAGATACAGCTTGAAGGGACTCTCAGTCGTAAAAAACTCCATGATAGAACTGGACAAAATTATCTTGGATAGCGCAGCAAAAAACAGACTAAATACATACTCTATGCCACCTACAGATTTTATGAATGGAAACAAGCCTATTAGAAATAAGATTCAGAAGATTGGTGAGATTGCAAAGTCTGGACTTGTTCCAGTCACATATGGTGATGCACTGTGGTACGGTCAGAAAAAATCTTACATTTTGTCTGGAGATGTGATAATGACTATAATTGGAAAAATACTGAAGCCAAGACTGTCAGTTTTTGTTCTGGATGTAGATGGTGTGTACTCTAACACAAAGTCAAAAAAATTGATTTATGATTTCAAAAAAGAAAAACCGATAATCAGTAAAAACAAGATGGATGTAACTGGTGGAATGACTCGAAAAATCACAGAGGCTACAAAAATGTCAAAATCTGGTTTGAAAGTGTTTTTCGTAAACGGTAACAAACCACAAAGAATCACTGATGGTGTTTCTGGTAAAAAGTTTGAAGGTACGCTATTCAGGTGATAAAATGGAAGAATATGTTATTCTTGTAGATGAAAACGACAATCCTATTGGAAAAGAAGAGAAAGTAAAATGTCATTTGTCGAACGGAAAGCTTCACAGGGCGTTTACTGCGTTGATATTCAATGATGATGGAAAATTACTGTTAACAAAAAGGGGTGACGGCAAAATGCTATGGCCAAATGATTGGGATGGAACTGTTGCAAGCCATCCAAGAGAATCTGAAACCTATGTATCATCTGCAGAACGAAGGATGCCAGAAGAGATAGGAATAGACTGCAAGATGAATTACATTAACAAATTTGAATATCACGTTCCATACAAGGATATTGGTTCTGAAAATGAAATTTGTGGCACGCTGATTGGGACAATAAGTAGTTTTGACGAATCGTCTTTGATTAAAGATGAAATTTCTGAGATCAAATGGATTAACCCAGATGAACTGAAAAATGAACTTGAACAGAACAAGGACGTATACTGCCCATGGATGGTAATAGCACTTTACTTTCTTGCGGATTCTGACCCTAATACGCTGGAAAAATTCAATTCTTTAATTACAAAATGGACTTCAGATGATTTGAAACATGTATATGAAAATGCAATTAAGCATTACATACCTGACAACAATTGGAGATTAGTGCCTTGAAAGCTACAAATTCTATTAAAAAAAATGCAGGTTTTGTAAACAAGTTCTTAAAAAAAGAACTCAAAGGCAACCCGAAACAACTGTACGATGCAGCCTCACATCTAATACTTCACGGTGGTAAGCGCCTAAGACCATTTTTGGTTTTAAAGAGTTGCCAAATACTTGGTGGGAAGCAATCTGATGCAATGGCAGCAGCTAGTGCGGTTGAGATGATTCACAATTTCACGCTGGTACACGATGACATTATGGACAATGACGAGATGAGGCATGGGGTTCCAACTACACATAAAAAATTCGATATGCCACTAGCAATTCTGGCAGGCGATGTTTTGTATTCAAAGGCATACCATACTATTTCGTCCAAATCAAAACTATCTACCAATTATACAACACAACTAATATCAAAATTATCCAAGACATGCATTGAGATTTGTGAGGGACAAGTTGATGACATTAAATTTGCTGAAAACAAGAGGATTCCAACTGGGAAAGAGTACATCAAAATGATTGAAAAGAAAACAGCGGTACTCTTTGAGGTTTCATGTGCTATGGGTGCAATTTGCGCAAAAAGAAAGGAAAAGGATGTAAAAAACCTCTCATCGTTTGGAAGGAATTTGGGAATAGTATTCCAAATTACGGATGATCTTATTGGAATTATTGGTGACAGCAAGATTACGAAAAAACCTGTAGGAAATGATATACGTGAAGGCAAAAAGTCACTTCCAATTATTCTTGCAATAAAGAAAGCAAAAGGTAAGGACAGAAAAACAATAATGCGTGTTTTTGGAAACTCTAAAGCTTCAAAGCAACAGATCAAGTTAGCAGTCAATGTAATCCGTTCATTGGGAGTAGAAGATGAAGTGAGAAGCATGACATTGAAATATGCACAACAAGCTGAAAAGTCACTCAAATCATATACTGGTCCTGCAAAAAATGAAATAATTTCATTATTGGATTTTGTTATCAAAAGGCGTTTGTAGCTTGGATGATAATTTAAAGAAAGAGATTAGAAAAATAGCTTTACAGAATGCATTTGAGCATGACGGTAAGACAAAGGACAAGGCTGTCCTGTCAAAATCTTTAGGAACAATACCTGAACTCAAAAACAATGTAAAGGAAGCGATCCCTGAAATTGCATCAATTGTTTCCCAGGTTAATGGAATGTCGATTGAAGAACAAAAAACTGAGATTCAGAATAACTTCCCTGAAATTCTTAACGTGAAAGAAACTGTGAAGGAGGAACGCGTCGGTTTACCACCGTTGGATGGTGCTGAGCATGGTAAGGTTGTAACTAGATTTACACCTGCGCCTAATGGATACCCTCACATTGGTCACGCAAAAGCGGCTATAATCAGTGAGGAATATACGAAAATGTATGGCGGAAAGATAGTTTTAAGATTTGATGATACTAACCCGGAGGATACACGGTTAGAATATTGGGCTGCCATAAAAGTGGGGTTAGACTGGCTTGGAATAAAATTTGATCATGAAAAAAATACATCTGATGATATTGAATTACTTTATGATAAATGCATGGAGATGATAAAAAAAAATCATGCATACGTATGTACGTGTAAACGTGATACTATAAGCAAGAACAGGAAAGAGATGGTGTCTTGTGAATGTAGTGCAGGTGATCTCGAACAAAATGAAGATAGATGGAAAAAAATGTTTGATAAATACAAACCTGGAGAAGCAATTGTCAGGTTACGTGGCGACATGGAATCTAAGAATACTGTGATGCGAGATCCTGTACTTTTTAGAATCAACGATGCAAGACATCCACGTTTGGAAGAAAAATACAGAGTGTGGCCAAGCTATGATTTTGCTGTTGCTGTTGAAGATTATACTGACAACATAACTCATGCATTAAGAAGTAAAGAATATGAGTTAAGAAACGAATTGTATCATGCAATACTTGATGCACTTGAAATGCAGCATCCTAAGATGTTAGAATTTTCAAGACTGGAGTTCAAAGGTATGCCAGTTGCAAAAAGGGTCTTAAGACCCTTGATAGATCAAGGAAAGGTTTCTTCGTATGATGACCCAAGATTACCAACATTGGAAGCTCTGAAGCGACGCGGAATTACTCCAGAAGCAATTAGAAAATTTACACTGTCTTTGAGTCTTACAAAAGCTGATACATTAGCGCCATTTGATTCACTTGAGGCATTCAATAGAAAAATTGTGGACGAAAATAGTATCAGATTATTTATGGTAAAAGATCCTAAAACATTGAAAATTAGTAATTTACCTAATTCTACTGTAGAACTTCCTAACCATCCATCAAATAAAATGGGAACGAGAAAAGTTACAATAGAAGATAGTGTGTTTCTGTCGTCTGAAGATGTTAAGGATCTTAAGGTTGGGGATCAATTACGCTTAATGGGACTAGGTAATGTAAAAATCACGTCCATAAATTCAGAGATAGATGCAGAATTTACTGGCGATGACCATGATGTAAATTTCATGAAATTGCAGTGGGTCTCCAAAAAAAATGCACATGAACTAAAAATTCTCATACCACAACAGTTGTTTGTTAATGACAAGTTCAATGAGGAAAGTTTAGAAGAAATACATGTATACACAGAGCCACATTATTTGGAATTAAATAATGATGAAGAGATACAGTTTGTTAGGTTTGGATATTGTAGAAAGGATTCATCCAAACAGGCTATTTTTACTCATAAGTGATTAACATGAAAATTGCAAGATTAATGCGGGATGGTAATGAGACATATGGTTTGATAAGAGATGGTAATGTCGCAACAAAAGATAGTATCGTAAACCAAACTGGCGTTCCTCTTCCATTTAGTATTATGGATTTTCTATTTGAGGGATGGTATGATGAAATTAAGACTAAGGTATCTACTTCTATGTTTCAGGATAAACTTGAAACATTTACTTTACTTGCTCCACTTCCAAACCCATCAAAGATAATTTGTCTTGCATTTAACTATCCTAAACACGCGAAAGAACAGAATTATGAATCAACGAAAGATCCTGTAATCTTTATCAAACCACGAACAACATTATGTGGAAATGGATCGGCGATTATGTGTCCTAATTTTGTCAAAGAATTAGATTACGAAGTGGAACTTGCTGTAATAATTGGTAAGACTTGTAAAAACATAGATGAAGTTTCAGCAAAAGACCATGTTTTTGGTTATATGGTTTTCAATGATGTATCAGCTCGAGACATACAAATGCAGGATAAACAATTTACACGGGGTAAATCGTTTGACACTTTTGCTCCATGTGGTCCATGGATAACAACTGCAGATGAAATAACAGATGTACAGAATTTACAGATGACAACTAAGATAAATGGGCAGATTAGGCAAAATTCATCTACAAATAATATGTTCATAAACATATCATCTATTCTATCTAGACTAAGTAATGTTATGACTCTTGAAAAAGGGGATGTAATTGCAACAGGAACTCCAGAAGGTGTCGCATTGAATAATCCAGACACACCATTTCTTAATGATGGGGATGAAATTGATATGGAAATAGAAAAACTTGGAAAAATTCAAAATACTGTCAAATTTATTGCCTAGACAATTATTTAGATAGACGTAGACTTAAAATTACGAAAAAATTGTACTAAATAAGAAAAATGACAACCAAAGAAGAGAATTTAGAATTTCTTAATAATGCTATAAACACATTAAATCAAATAGCCACTAATCCCTCAACTCCTAAAAACATTCGAAAAAACATTTCTGACATAGTTGAAGCATTGAAATCCGATGAATATTCAATATCTGTACGTGCTGCAAATACAATTAGCTCACTTGACGATGTTACACAGGATCCTAACATGCCATCATATGTTAGAACTTCATTGTGGCAGGCTGTATCAACATTAGAAAGCATAAGAGAATAAATCCCTAAAATGTTTACAATTGTCTGTGAAGATTGAAGAATATATCAAATCCCTGCCGAGTGATATAATCTCTGGCAATGAAGTTCAGTTACCAGCTGATTCACTTAGAAAAATATTTGAATTTTTGAATCTTGATGAAAGTGATATTTTTTATCATTTAGGTTGCGGTAACGGTGAAGGAATTAAAATAGCCTTACAAGAATTTCACGTAAAAAATGCAATAGGTATTGATAACGACAAAGAAAAAATTCAACGAGCAAAACAACTAACAGAAGAAAATCAGTTGAAGGATGCAAAATTTTTGTGTGATGATGTTATAACAGCAAAGATCGATGATGCAACTGTTATTTTGTTTTGGTTTACTGATACAGAAATAGTTGAAAAAATGAAGAAAAGATTTCAAAATTTAAAAAATGGATGTAGGATAGTCACAATTTGGGGTCCACTGCCAGAATGTCTTCCTGATCAAGTAGATTTTCCATACATAATAAACCAAGTTCCTTTCAAATACGCTGACTTGAAAGAACAACTTCTAGCAATTTTTGGAATAAAATGCATTGATTTTGTCAGTGCTTGGGAATATGCAGAAAGATACACAAATGCAATTGCACCACACAATACAGAAAATGATAGATTCTTAACTATTTTGCAGTCATTAGTAATATGGATTAATGCAAAGAATCTTGGTATTGCATGTAGTGAAGATATTCCAGTTCCAATTAAAAACTACATGGGGATTTTAAAAAAATTTTTTGGCATTGAAGTTGAACATTTGCTAGATGACACCAACCTTAAATTTTAAGCCAAGTTTTATCTGACTATGGAAGAACGTATTAACATTAACGTATCTGCGACTGATTATGAAAAATCAAGTAACGGTATAAGAGCTATACTCACAAAGCTTGAAGAAATGGTTCATGAAGAAGATTGTTTTGTAATTACAGATTCAGAATTTGCATTTGGCTGGCATTTCTATATTGTTTCAGTGAATAAGATACTAGTCGATAAATTAGCTGACCAGATCGGTGAGAGGTTTCAAAAATTGAAAGGAAAGGGCTTAGAAAAGAAGTTTCTAACTTGGTTTACGCAGCAGATACAGGAAAAAAACCTAAAGGCAAAATTGGCAATTAAGGAAGAAATGGAATCTAGCAAATACGGAATTTTTTAACATAAAACGAGGGCCCTCGAGGGGAATCGAACTCCTGTCCGGGGATCCACAATCCCCTATACTAACCACTGTACTACGAAGGCCACAAAAAATATGCCTCTCTTTCTTCTAATAATCTTAACTTACTCCGACTAATTACTCAAACCAAAAATAACCTTTAGATTTATTATTACCTAATAAAAAAATCGTATTATGAAAAATGGTAAAGGTTGGTTCATTGCTATGGCAATAACTGTGACATTAGTTTATACTGGATTTATCACCTTGATTCCATGGCACGATGGAAACTGGTGGTTCTAATCACGTAATACTAGCTCTATTTTCTCCTAAACTTATTTCCAATACGTTGTAGTCTTCCTGATCTGAATGGGTTTACTCTAAATTGTTTTGTCCAACGATATGTAACAACTGCTGAAATCAAAGTTGAAACGAGCAATACTGGGATAACCCAACTCCATGAAAGTTGTAGATCTGGTATTCCAAAAATAGTAGCTATTGTATTAGGCACCAAAACAGCAGTAGCAGCAACAGTTAGCCAGACAATTAATTTTGTTAGCTTGTTAGAAGTTTCAGCTTGTATGATAGTCACCCCTGTAGAAATTACTTCCATGACGTTTTCAGCCATCTGAATCTGTCTGTCAAGTCTACCCAAAATCACCTCAAACTTTTCAAGAACATCATCATCATCAGTTACCATATCAGGATCACCGTATTTGATACTACTAACTGTATCATGAGTAGCCCATACAGCGTTGAGAAATGTTAGTAATGATCTTTTCATATTAGATATTTCAAAACCAACATCACGTTCAATTTGTCTTGGACCAGTAAGGTCTATTTCTATCTGTTCTGCTTGCTCTACAATTGTTCTTAAACTGGAAAAGTTTGTCTCACTGACTTCATCTATCAATCTGAATAACAAAATGGTTTGTCTATCTGCCCATTGTTCCGGTTCCTGTGGAAGTTTTCTCATCAATGAATTAGAATAATTGTAAAGTTTTGTAATCTTTCCTCCATAGTCGTCATGGATAGTTACTATTAGATCTCTTTTCATAAAAATCAAAACTGGTGATGTTTGTGTTCTACTATCTCCTGTAACAATAAATGGTAACATTATACCTAGAGTATCACCAATATCTTCGTATGCTGAAACATATCCTGATAGTAGAACCTTAGGATCCATTTTGATATCAAGCTTTTCAAGAATTTTTGGTGCCTCGCTAACAATATCATCTACAACGCATTCAATCCAGGTGAGGTTTCCAATAGAAAGTGTTTGCGCAGCCTCATCAAGCGCAATACTTTCTTTCTTAAATGGAACTCCCTGTTCCGCAATGCCTGCAATACTGACTGCCTTGAGCATGAGTAGGTAACTAAAATATCCAATATACACCTTTCAGACTAGGAAAATAGTTTGTTGGTTTAAGCTTTTTTCTTCCTTTTTTCTATAGCTCTTTTGAGTAATAATGAAAAAATAGTTCCTGCAGGTATGCCAACTATTGTACCTATGCTAACATATGGTGCTATGAAAAAATCTCCTATCCAGAGACCGCCATCGTTAGTAATCTCCAAGAAAGTTTTTGGTCTAAGTAACAATGATACTGATGAGGAATCTGATTTTTCATCACCAAGGTCATCAGTATAACTTACTATGACTTTGATAGGTATTGTATGTTCTGTGGAAATATTAGCGGGAGTAATCATTTCCGCCTTTACGTTAAACGGTGTTCCTTTTTCCAACAGTGACATATTATATGATGTGTCTCCCCTAAACTCGATATCATCTGGTACAATAATTTGTACAGTTAGATCATTGATGTCTATGTCCTGGGAAATTACACTTACCTCAAACGAAAATTCAGTATTTGAAAATATTGATTCAGGTGTAGTTGTTTGAACTGTTACAACCGGTTCTTTTACAACCATAATAGGTAAAGCAATAGCAGTTTTTGTTGCTGGCATAGGATCAACATTATTACTAACTAAAACTTGAGAGTACGAAATGTTAAGAAAGTGTGTTCCTTCGTTTGTATTTTGTGAAACTTCATAATCAAGCGTAGTTCCAAATGAACTTGAAGTTGTTAGTTCTTCTATTGTGATTATTTCATTACCTAGTGATTTAAAAGCAAAATCTGGATTTGATATTGCAAATGAGATATTCTGTTTATTTTCCCAACCATTGTTCTCTAAATGTATAGCAACTGAAAATGTTCTACCAATCATTACTGATTCAGGATAAGTAATTTGCAAATCCATACCACCCTCAAATGTTTCTGTCACATCTTCAGCATTGACCACTGGCATAGGAATGCCAAAACTAGATAGAATTAAAACAAACACTGGTACGAGTTTCAAAATATCCATTACTCATTTTTGTTTATTTTGTAATAGAATGTTTCCATCATTTGATAGTATATGCAAATTTAAGTAAGCCTGCACAAGAATTTGAATATGAGCTGTTCTGGAGAAGTTGTAGAAAAAGAACCAGAATTGATTCAAATCAGACCTTCCATCGTAAAACAACTAAAGAAGGCAAAATATGGTGTATCTGATCATTCTACAGTTGAGTTATGTCATTGGACAAAAAAATCATTTAGAGATGAAGGGACGTGCTACAAACACAAGTTTTATGGAATTAGCACGCACAGATGTATGGAATTTTCCCCTGCTGGAATGTATTGTGAAAACAGATGTGTATACTGCTGGCGACCAATGGAATTCTATGATTCCATGAAAATGGAACCAGATAATGTTGCTGAACCAGAAGATATTATGACCAAATTGATGGCTGAAAGAAAAAAATTGATCATGGGACATTATGGTGATCCAAATCAAGACAAAAAGAAACTGGATGAATCACTGCTCCCAAATCATTATGCAATTTCACTATCTGGAGAACCAACCATGTATCCAAAATTACCAGGACTAATCAAATATTTGAAATCCCTTGAAGCGACAAAATCAATTTTTTTGGTCACAAATGGCCAAGAACCAGAGATGATACAGAGACTTGCAGATGAAGATGCACTCCCAACCCAGCTTTATCTTTCAACCAACGCGGCAGATTACGAATCATTTTTGAAAATCAACAGACCTAGATATGATGATTCTTGGGAAAGATGGAACAGAACTTTGGGGATGCTATCAACTCTTGATACCAGAACTGTTCTTCGTCTTACTTTGATCAGAGGATATAATGATAATGAAGAAATGCTTCCAGCTTTTGCATCACTCTTACAAAAATCAAATGTTCATTTTGTTGAAATAAAATCATACATGCATATAGGAAGATCAACCAACCGACTAGAATATTCAGATATGCTAGAAATGGATGAGGTTAGAAGTTTTGCAAATAAATTAGCTCAGGAAAATAGCGCCTTTACAGTTATGGATGAAAGTGAAATATCAAGAATAGTGATATTACAAAACAAGAAACGATTTATGGATCGTTTCATACCAGCTTATTGTTAAACCAGATAGCAAATTTTTTCAATGATTCGTATCTATGAGAAAGCTTGTTTTTGTTGTCTAGTTCCGCATAAGTCTTGTTTTGTTTTCCTGGAATAAAGATTGGATCATAACCCCAACCACCATCTTGAATATTTTTTGAAATTGTTCCTGCCACACTAGATTCAAACAAAGTAGGTTCATTACTAGAATCACAGAAAGCAATTATTGCTACAAATTGTGCATCTCTATTATCTCCTAGCAGCTTTAGAATTCCATTATTTCCAATTGTGTCGAAAATATAAGATGAATATGGACCTGGAAAACCAGACAATGAATTGATGAAAAGACCATCATCCTCAATTATAACTGGTTTTTTGCATTTTTCATATGCATTCAATGCCTTCTGTGATGCTATTTTCGACAGTGAATCATCTTGAATTTCTATTAATTCTGTTTGGAAAAAACCCAATTCTATATCAAATTCTGCAAGAATTTTTTCCGCCTCTTCGTATTTGTGAGTGTTCGATGAAGCGAAAAGCATATCATACGACTTTGGCATATCTCCCACGACTTTCAATTATCATAACTTTGTTTGTAATCTTTGCAAAACGCTCTTTCCCAACTGATGACTTGTAACCGGATAGAAAATTAGACCATGCTTTTTCAAAAACATCCGCATGTGCGCTGTTTAGAATCTCTTTGAATAATCTTAGATCAACTGCATGATCATCAGATTTGCTAGTTCTATTTGCAAGGCCAAAATCAATTATGAAAATGCTATTACTGGAATTGATAAAATTCGATGTGGTCAAGTCACCATGTACAATTCCGTTTTTATGCATTATTCCAACCAACTTACCAATTTTTTTACAAGCATTTACCAATTTAGCATTTGATAAATCACCAACTAAAACACCATCAATTTTTTGCATTATAATATCACAGTTTTTTATATCAATGAAATGAATTAATGGTGTACGAATTCCAAATTCTTTTACCTCTGACATGATCTGAGATTCCCTAATGGTTCTCTGCTTTCTAAGTCGATAGTCAAGAGATGAATTACGATAATCTTTCTTCTTTCTTGATTTTAAAATGGCTTCTTTACCATTCCAAGTAGTAAAAAAAAGGTCCCCTTCAGCTCCTTTTCTAATTAATTTCATTAATATTATATTCAATGATTAACAGATTAAAATCTATCATGGATCCAGACGAAAAGAGAATTAGGCAGGAGGATTGTAATGAGGATACATTAGGAGTTGGAATTTTAACTCTTACAAACAAGCGTGCTGCGTTTGATAAAAAACACGCTAGGGTAATGGACTTTTCAGGCACAATAGGTGATACAATATTAGATGTACCACTAGAAAATATTACAAAAGTTTGGAAAGAAGGTTTGTTGATGAAAAAAGTATGTTTTACTGCAAAAACAGATGATGGTGAAAAAACATACAAGTTTGGTGTGTTTAGTAATGGAAGTTGGAGAAAAACATTTGAAAAGACTCTAGAAAACTTTTTAGAGAGTAAAAAATGAAATGTTAGGTAGGTGAAAACATGAGCGAAGAAGATGATAATATTTTAGCAGGAACAGAAGATTTTGAATCATGGTATGATGGTGAAGTTGTTGGAATTGAATTTCTTGCTGATGGAGTCACAAAAGTAATTAATAAAGAAGATTTTCGTGACTTTTGCAAATTTATATCGCAAACTCATGATGAATTTATCCGAGCAGAAGATGCAGAGGATTAGAACGTTCTAATAAGTAATTTCTACAGTATCCAATCTCCAAGATTGTTTAACGAAAGTATTTTCCAAACTAGATCCTTTTTTCACTGATGCTTCAAGCAATCCTTGCCAAGCAATCTGTGACCCACAATCACCAGCAAATTTTTGCGGAACTACAAAAAATTTACACTTTTGCCTTTTACATATACTTTGTAGCATGTTTGATAATCTTTTGTTTGCTGCAACTCCGCCTACTATCATTAACTCTTTTTTTTTGGTAAAAGCCAAAGCACGTTCTGTAGCTTCACAAATCATTGCAAATGCAGTTTCTTGAAGCGAATAGCATGCTTCCTCGACGCCTTCATCAACAACATCTTTTGTAGCTGAAAGAAGTCCTGAAAATGAAACATCATTTCCCTTTACTGAATAAGGAAGTGGTATGTACTTAGATTTTTTTTCTGCAAGTTCCTCAATTTTTTTTCCACATGGAGATGCAAATCCAATTGACCTTCCAAACTGATCAAGTAGTTGACCTAAAGTTATGTCTAATGTCTCACCAAAAACCCTCCATTTTTTATTCAGAAATGCTAGTAGCATAGTATGCCCACCAGATACTAACAGTACCAAAGGATTTTTGGCTCCAGTCAACATTTTTCCTAATTCGATGTGACCTAGTGCATGGTTTACAGGAAAAATTGGTATCTCATAATAAGATGCAAGTGCTCTTGATACAACTGCGCCAACGCGTAAACATGGTCCAAGTCCAGGACCACCAGCATAGGAGATTATATCTAGATCAGATATAGACACATTTGCTTCCTTTAATGCTTCAGATAATGCAGTGCTGCTGTTTTCTACATGATGTCTAGAAGCTTCCCTTGGGTGGATTCCTTCACCATCAGGTGGAGCATAAATTTTACGAACGTCTGATAGAATTTCACCATGTTTCCCTTTCCTTTCTAGTACTGCACAAGAAAACGTGTGCGCTGTACTTTCAATTCCTAATCCAAGCATATTATCCCCTACTTAGTGTAGACACTATTTTTATCACGTCGCCATTTTTTAGTTGATGATCTGCACCTATTCTTTGTTTTGTTTTTGCATCAATAGCGTGTAAAAACCCATTACCAATGTCTTGATGAATTGTAAATGCGAGTTCTTTTGCAGTCGCAGAAGAATCTAATAATCGTGCGTCAGGTAAGATTTGCCCATCCTTGTTAGAAAGTTTTGATTCATCTTCAACAGGATAAACAACTATCAACTTCATTATGTCAAAAATAATGGAATTAAGAATTTTTTGAACACCTGTTACACCAATTTTCGTGAAAACGTTTTTTGCAAGATGTAATGCCTTATTTTGCTCATCAGAAAGTTGCCTGTCATCTTTTCCCTGAAAATCATCACCGCCTGGTACATACTGAACCAGTCCAGCTTTAACAGCCCTCCTCAACATAAGCTCAGTTTCTGCACTGCAAGGAATAATTGTAAAGTTCTCAGAAATATTTTTTGTTATAGTTAGATCCTCGCATAGATCCGCTTTGTTAGCTGCAATAATCATAGGCTTTGCAACTTTTCTTAAAGATTTTAAAAATTTTATGATTTCATCATCTGACCATTCTGTAGGTTTTTTTGATTTTAGTGACATTGAATTTAACACATGATCTATATCAGCTTCTTTTATTCCTAAACCAGTGAATCTCCGTGCTAGTCCATCAGAAATCTTTGCACGTTTTTGTTCAATTTCTTTAGTAAGTTTAGACCACTCCCTATCAAATAACTGCTTAAACCAGAGATCAAATTCGTCTTCTACAAATTTTATGTCTTCTAATGGATCATGTGTACCAACGGTTACTGGTTGTCCCTGAATATCCGTTGAACCTGAAATGTCAACTACATGTACTAATG
This sequence comes from uncultured marine group I thaumarchaeote, assembly GCA_902590655.1. Taxonomy (GTDB): domain Archaea; phylum Thermoproteota; class Nitrososphaeria; order Nitrososphaerales; family Nitrosopumilaceae; genus Nitrosopelagicus. The sequence goes on along the minus strand of CACIXQ010000006.1, from coordinate 16,702 downwards.
CATCAGCTTTCATGGCGTCAGTTAGAAACTGATTTCCGAGACCCTTACCATCATGCGCACCTGGAACAAGACCCGCAACATCAATCAACTTTATTGGGATAAAACGAGTCCCATCGACACAAAGATTATTTCCACATCTTTTTTGAAGACTTTTGCATGCACAATCAACTTTAACATGGGTTACACCTATGTTTGGTTCTATTGTTGTAAATGGAAAATTACCAGTTTGAACAACAGTTTCAGTTGCTGCCGAGAAAAATGTTGATTTGCCAACATTGGCTTTGCCAAGAAGGCCAATCTGCATATCATATTATTCGTGCCTATACATATTAGTATTACAGAAATTTTTAACCAAGCATATTTTGAATACACTTGTGTTAGTTTTAACAGGAAATCCAGGTGTAGGAAAACATACCGTATCTAAGATAGTAGCTGAGACATTAGGATACAAAATTATTGATGTTAACAAAGAAGCTGTAAAGATTGGAATGTCAGAAGAAAATGATTCGATCGATGTGGATGTTGAAAAAACAAAAAAGCTGTTAGAAGAAAAAATTTCAGACAAATCATTACTTGTTGGACATTTGGCTCCATTTGTTGTTTCTAAGGAACTAGTTTCAACAGTGATTGTACTTAGGAAAAATCCATATGAACTCATTGACGTTTATGAGAAAAGAAACTACTCTGATAAGAAAAAAAATGATAATCTGGGTAGTGAAATTTTAGGTATTATTGCTTATGATTCGATTCAAAACTTGGGTGAAAATAAAACATTTCAAATCAATGCAACATCAATTACAGCTGAAGAAACTGCAAAAAAAATTGAGGGTGTTATCAACAGAACTTCGAAAGGAGATGTAATTGATTGGTTAACGGACATAGCACAAAAAAATGATTTAAAGAAATTTTTTCCAGACTAGTTTAATATAGAACAGTTTGAAAATGTTATAGAATGTTTGAGATAATTAAAAGTGATTTATCTGGAAGAATAGGAATCTTACATACAAACCATGGTAAAATCGAAACTCCCGCATATGTACCAGTAATTCACCCTGTAAAGCAGTTAATTCCGACCAAAAAAATCAAGGATATTGGTTTTGATCTTGTAATTACTAACGCCTACATTACAATGAAAAATTTTGGGCAAGATGCAACTAAAAAAGGAATTCATGATATAATCAATTTTGATGGTGCTATCATGACAGATTCGGGTGGATATCAGGTATTGGAATATGGTGACGTAGATGTAGAACCACCTGAGATGGCTGAATTTGAAAAAGGAATAATGACAGACTTTGCAATACCTCTAGACAAGCCTACTGGTTTTGGTCTTAGTAAAAAAAAGGCAAAATCATATGTTAATCAAACTCTAAAGGTTTCAAAGGAAACACTTGACAATAGTTCTGACAATGGTCAAATTTGGATAGGTCCAATTCAGGGTGGAGAACATCAAGAATTAGTAAAAAACTCTACCAAGAATCTTGTAAAACAAGGCTTTTCTATGCTAGCACTTGGTAGCCCTGTTGAATTCATGGAGTCATACGAGTATAGATTACTAGCGTCCATGATAATAACCGCCAAAAAAGAGATGCCAGATGCAATTCCATTACATCTTTTTGGAGCAGGTCACCCATTGACAATACCTCTGGCCGTAGCACTTGGATGTGACACTTTCGACTCAGCATCATACATACTGTATGCCAAGCATGATAGATACATAGAGGAGGACAAAACAAGCCGTCTTGCGGATATTAGGCATTTTTCATGTACATGTGAAGTATGTACAAAATTTACTCCGAAGGAAATACTCTCATTAGAATCTGAAGAAAAAATAGGTAGTATAGCACTCCATAATTTATTCGCCATTAAGGCTGAGGTAGATAGGGTCAAGGAGTCAATCCACCAAGGTAGGCTTTGGGAGTATGTAATGAAAAAAATGCGTGCACATCCAAAGCTGTTTGAAGCGATTGATGTTTTTACTAAAAATTCTAACTACTTTCTACACACTACACCAAAATTCAAAGAAAGATCCATCTTTCTATTTTCAAAAGATGACCAATATAGACCAGAAATACTTGCATTCAAATCCACAGTAGAGAAGTTCAAAACCAAGAAAAAGATCATGGTTCTAACCAAAAATACCGACATTAGACCTGCTTATCTAACAAACGATTACTCAATTCTTAGAGAGAAGTTCAAAGATTCTGAATCTATTCAGTTTTGCTTTTATAATGAATTTCTTGGTGTAATACCACTGGAGCTCTCAGACATGTATCCGGCATCTCATTATGAAACACCGAGAAAAGATTTTTCACCTGAAGATTTTCCAACATTTAAGAAAAACTGGAATGCTTTCTTTTTGAAAAATAATTTTGATGTGCTACACACACCAAAAAATGATAATTTTCTAAAGCCGTTCGTTAAGTTATTGCCAAAAGGTACAAAACGAAAATTTTTCTAAAAATAAAATAAAAAAAGATTAAAAAGAGACAGCTTTACAGTGCTGCGTCTTCTGCCCATCCTTTAACGAATACACCGTTCTTGTGAAGAGGTACAGGTTGTCCTGCAGTGTAATTCATTGGTCTCATCCAAAAGATTGACTTTGTTGGGCATACACCGATGCATGCACCATCAGAGATACATCTCTCTGGATAAAATACAAATGCTTTACCTCTCTTCCAACCTTCTACTGGTTTTACACGGAGTACGTCAGGGCCTAGAGTTGTACAGATTTCTACACATAGTGCACATCCGATACATCTCTGCTCATCTACGTCTGGTAAAATTGCGATTGGCATTTATTTCACTTAACAATAAAACATTATTTTTGCTATTTAAACCATGATTGAAAACCATAACACGGTTATAGTTGATAGTGATCGGTTAGGCAGAACTAACGTTAATAAAAAAACAAAAAGAATACGTGATATTCACGTTTATTTTCGCATTGCTTCTATTTGACCAGAAGTAACCCAGTCCAATAGTTCGGCTGAGCTTGGATTTAGATCTGCTTTTTGATTCATAAGATTTTGAACCCAAATCCAGTTTACTTGGTTTAGTAATGGTTTGTTAGCCTCATCACCTGCGCGAACTTTTGCGACAAGTGCTTTGTCTTGTTGTGCTTCCCATTCTGCATAAGATCTTCCCATGTTTGATCAGATCTTAGGTAGCACTAATTAAAGGTTGGGCTTATTTTCCAGATCGTAATTTGATCTGATTATTTAAGAAGATTTTAAGGTGTAGGCTCAGGATTTTGTTCGTGAATGTTGAAGTTTTGGGTGCAGCTAATGAAGTTGGTAGATCTGGCTTCCTTGTAAAATCTAATGGTGCAAATTTGCTTTTGGACTATGGTGTGATGTTTGCCAGAAAACGTAATGACCCTCCATCGTATCCACTTCATGTTAAACCAAAGGATGTGGATGCTACAATAATTACTCATGCTCACTTGGACCACTCTGGTTGTGTGCCAGCTTTGTTTAATGGTGGTAATACCAAGGTCTACTGCACACCGCCAACTCTTGATCTAAGCATGCTACTGATTGAAGATATGTTGAAGATTGAAAAAGCAAAGCTTGCATTTGATTATGGTCATCTAAACAGTATGCTCAGAAACTCTAAAGAAATTGCGTTTAAGGAACCAGTAAAAGTTGGAAATGCCAAATTTGAATTACGATCTTCCGGTCATGTTTTGGGCGGTAGTACAGTATTAGTTGAGGCTGATAATAAACGCCTGTTCTATACTGGTGATATTAATCCTAATGGCTCAAGGATGTTACCCAAGGCAGATTTAGAAATAGGTGATGTTGATATGGTGATCACAGAAAGCACTTATTCACAAACAGATCAGATGCCACGAGAGAAATCCGAGGATGGATTGATTGAATTTGCAAATGAGGTTATGGATAGGAAAGGAGTATTGTTTGTTCCTTCATTCTCTGTAGAGAGATCGCAAGAAATTGCATGTGTGTTAAAGAATGCGAATTTCAAACATCCGGTAGTTATGGATGGTATGGCATTAAAGGTAAATGATATTATGTTTCGTTATCCTGAATACCTGAAAGATGTGAACACATTCTCTGATGCAATTAATGATGCATTTTTGGTAAGAAATCATGGGGATAGAAAAAGGGCGATCTCAGAACCATGCGTTGTTATTTCTCCTGCTGGTATGTTAGTAGGTGGAAATGCTGTATTTTACATGCAAGAAATTGCTTCTAATGATAGAAATGGGGTAGCTATGGTTTCATATCAAGCCGATGGTACACCAGGAAAAAAACTGTTAGAAACAGGTAAGATCTCTACACGCGGAAAAGAAATGAAAGTGAAAGCAAGCGTAAAAAGATTTGAATTTTCTGGTCATGGAGATAGAACAGCTCTATTTGATATGATGAAAAATATCAAAGGAGACCCAAAGGTCTTAACTGTGCATGGGGATGAAGATTCCTGTACAAGATTTGCAGAAGAAATTCAAGAAAAGTTTGGGTTTGATGCGTATGCACCAAAACTTGGTGAAGAAATAGAAATCTAAAAATTAAAAAATTTTTCATCAAAAACGTGCCTGTAAAACCCTTAATAGAGTAAAAATTTTTTTGATTCTTGGGCTCATAGCTCAGCTTGGATAGAGTGTTGGACTTCTAATCCAATGGTCAAGGGATCGAAGCCCTTTGGGCCCACTATCTTCTTAACAAAATTATTTATTCTAACTAAATCATTCAACAACAATGGGATACATCAAACTTACCTTAGATGATCTCAGCATAAAGCCAAATGTTGAAATTAACGGGCATGTAATCGTGGATTATCCTGGTGCTTATGATGGCATTGTTATCAATACTCTGATTATGGATTCAAATGAACTGATAGTTTACAAGTCATATAATGGTGAAAAGATATCTAATAATGTTTCACGGCTATTCATAAGTAAGGATGTAATGCCTGATAATAAAGCAGATTTTACCGCATCGATTGAATTTGAACCTGAGAAATCTCATGAGGTTAAATTCCGCGCTTCAATTATAGAGCAACATAAAGAAGTAGAAAGTATTCAATTATTTGCAAAGTTCTCAGCCTAGAATCTAGCCTTTGATACTACAACCTTTCCAGTCATCCAAGGATGTGGATCACAGTGGTATTCGATAGTTACTGGTGTATTTGGTGGTGCATCTGTGAATAAGAATTCATATTCTTCGCCGGGTTTAATGACACCTGTGGAACCAAAGTCTCCACTATAACTATCAGTATACCGATGGTCCGGTGTTACCGTATGCGCAGTTTCGTCTACATTTTTCCATATAACATGATTATCAATGCTTAATTGCAGATTGACGAGTTTTGGTACATAATTATCCTGCTGGTCAGCATTTGCAGATCCTACAATCATCTCAATGATGGTAGACTTTACAGGATGTAAAACATGTTCATCAACTGCAGGTTTTGCAAGCTGTTCTGGTAACCAATACATTTGGTAGTAACCTACTGCAATACTTGCAGCGACCAAAAGTGTAATCAAACCAACACCATACTGACTTCCTGTGGTTGTACTCATGTCTTTTCCTCAGATGGTTTAGATGTATCTGTCTCTGGTAGTGATTCCTGTGAAGTTTCTAGTTTCTTTGTAGTAGGAAGTTTTGGTGGCTTTGGAACATTTTTTGATTGAGCACTAGCATATCGGTAAAGGTGGAAGAATCCAGCAAATGTTATCAATATGACACCAGTTAACCATAGGTTAACATTATTCATACCAGACAGAAACGCGTTAAATGCAGCTATATTCAGGAAGACTTGGAAGGCAAGCAAAGCAACAAGCATCCAGTTAGTCCATTTTACTGATAGATTGATTCCTGACACCTTCTTGGGTCCATTTTCCTTGGCAAGCTTTGCCTTTCTCTCAGCATCCTTTGCAAGGTGGATCATCATTAATGTGAACCCAAAGCTAAGTGGTACAAGTAATATCATAACTAGATACAGGTTAATTGGATCAATAACCAGTCTCTCTACCAGCGGAATTGTAGTGTCTGGCGGAATATAGAATCCCCAATATGTAGTCACCAATATCTGAGCAATTCCCGTAATGCCCAACGCAGTAATCCATGGACGATCTTTCCATGAGAATTTTTTGTATCTGTCTAAAAATGGTGTAAGCAATAGAACAGCTATAAACAGTCCAGGCCATAACACACCTGTAAGAAACTTGTCATACTGAGTCCTCAAAAATGCGTATAGTGCTGTAAGATACCATTCTGGAACGGTAATTCCAGGAGGTACAGTTGGTTCAAACTTGAATCCCAAGTCAACAGGGAAGACACCACCTGCCAAAAACATCGCACCACATATTGCCATAACCATTGGTACATCAAAAACCAAGAATCGTGGGAAGTGTACAGCCATTAATCCTAGCATGACGATTGGTAAAATGAAAACATGTTGTGCATAAAACCGAAGTACAAAGTCATGGAACCCTGCACCAAACGCCAGCTCACGTATGAACGGCCCAGCAACAGGAATCGAGTTAGTTAATGATGCAGCAATGCTGATTGCAAGTTCTGCTCTTTCACTGAAAATTATATCATATCCAGTGAATGCTTCAAGAATCGTTACAGTACCAAGTATGACACCTGTTACCCACAAAATTTCATTTCTTATTTTGTATCGTCCACTAAAGTATTGGTAATACATATGAAGAATTGCTAACATTACCATTGCATTTGAGCCATGATAGTGTAGATTTCTAAGATGAAATCCAAACGGTACTTCGTTGTTGATAAATGCAACACTGTCCCATGATCTTGTCATGATTGGTTCGTAATAGAACATTAGTAATGCGCCAGTTACACCAAGAGTGATAAATACGACGAATGTGAGCATTCCCAAAAATCCAAATGGACTTACAAACCGAGCTGGAAATGAAAACTTTATTCCAGTAAATATGGTTCTGTCTAACTCATTCCAAATCCAATAAATGAATTCGAGTAAACCGTTGCGTCTCTCAAGCGAAACGGCCATATCCTACAACTCCATTTTCATTAACTCCCCATTTTGGAGGGGAAATAAACATAAATCCATCAGAATCAGCCTCAAAATTAAGTTGTGGTAGTGTGTTTGAAGGAGCTGCCTGCAGTGATGCTGGCCCTAAAAAGGAGGTACCAGTTCGAACATCATACATACTTCCATGACATGGACACTCTCCTCTCATTCTTCCTTCATCCGGCCAGTACTTCCACAAACACCACAAATGAAGACATACCATACTATATGCTCTAAATGAAGATACCTCTTTTCTCTCTCCACCAAATTTTTCAGGGAGTCTGATAAATTGCCATTTTCTAAATGCCTCTTCATTTAAAACTTCATCCTCCGTTTCTGGATAAGTGATAACCTCAGCATGATTTATTGGAAAAGTGTTAAGATTTGCCTGCGTACCGTCAGGCAAGATTACAGGTACTTTGGTTAAAGTTACAGATGATGGATTGGGCAGAAACTTGCCCCAAGAAACGAAAGGTGCAAAAGCAACAGATGTTCCTGCAGCACCCATAAGCTTTAGAAAATCTCTCCTGGACATACCACCAGGTCCCTTTTCCTGCTCAGACATTCAAGCTCACATTCGTCAAATTGGTTATAAATCTTCTTTCAAAATTTTATTTTCTGTAGGAGTTTTTCTAATTCTTTTAATAATAATTGGGATCACGATTGCTGCGACAATAATAGCACCAATCACAATTAAGACGTCATTTTCGGATGATGGTTCCGTGTCTTTGGATATAACAGGTGACTCTGGCACAAACGTATGATCAACATTAAATTCGATCATCATGTTTTGTTCATTTTCAGCAATATCAACAGCCATGATCGTCAAATTATAAACTCCATCATCCATATCAGTCACATCAAGCGAATAAGATGTTATATCTTCTAAAGATTCCCCATCTGGTAATAAAATTTTGATCGCTCCATCTTCAGCCAAATTTTCATCCTCCACCTTGAAATTGATTTTTAGCGAGTCTGCTACTGTTGTACCATCCATTGGTGATTTTACCAAGATTTCTGGCGGTGTGTTATCTACAGTAAATGAAAATGTCTTTTCTGCGTCATTACCAACAATATCAACTGCATGTATTCTTAATTCATGTTCTCCATCCGGTAGCATTCCAAAGTTTAAAGGCAATTGCTGCTTCGTACGTTCCTCGCCATCTAGATAATATTTCGCGGTATCAGGGTTCTTCTCAATTACTTCTGGCAAAACATTGAATTTTTTGTTTATTAATTTAGGAACTTTGAATGTTATTTGAGGTGGCTTATCATCAGGTACAATTGTAGTAAATTTTGCAGCAACTGAGATAGGTTCTACTATTGATGTGCCATCAAATAGTGTAGAATGAACAAGTAGAGTATAGGTTCCAGTCTGGTTAATTGGTGCAAACAGTACAGTCGATGTAGCGTCTTTGTTTTTTAGAGGATAGAATGTACCTCCTCCACTAAATGGTGATGTACCAAGCCAATCACCGGTTGGCCAGCCAAGAAACTCACCAAACACACCTGATGGAAAATTTGTCTGAACAATTTTCCCATCAGGATCAATCATAAATGCAGTAAAATTTGTGTGATCATTTTCCCATTCAAAGTCAATTGTGGCAGAATTAATCGTCTTATCCTGTATATCAAAATAATATTGTCTCCAATCACCAGCCATGTATCTGCTTGTCATATCAAAGGCTCCCTTTACGTAACCATTTTCCAGTACGCCATATGATACTGGTGATTTAACTGTATGATATTTTCCTTCAAATTTTAAGAATCCCTGATAAACACCACTTTGGCTATCAGGTGGTACTGAAAGTGTAGCAACTACATCAGTAAAGTCGTTATCCAAAATTATAACTTCAGGATTGTTTACAGTAATATCATCCCATAAAACATCTTCATAGTAGCTAATAGAAAGAGAGTAATCCATTGCTGTTGCGTTTTGTTGGGTATTTCCTTGCCAGAAAGAAAATATTTTTGGGACAGGATATACTCCGATAACTGGTTCGTGTTCAAATTTGTCGACAGGATCTGAGAGACGAATTTCTTGAACTGTTCCCCAAGAACCGCCTCTACTTACCATTGACAATTCATCGCTTGAAATTTCATCGTCTGTATTTTTGTCTTCCCAATCATAAACATAAAGAGAAGAGATTTGCAAACTGTCTGCATAATTTGTAGTCGTCTGATTCATAAAAACATCAAAGGGAAAATGGGCATTCAAAATCATAAGCGAGGATTCAGGATGAATTGTGTTAGTTTCATTCGAAGTTATGTGCTCAGCAGGTATATTGCTTAATTTTATGTAATTTGGTCTATACGTATCTTCCTCATTTAAGATTGGATCCTGAAGAAGTGGTTCGGTGATTCCACTCATTTCTAGTCTGTCAATTAACTTTAGAGTTTGAGGGGTGATTTTAACATTGATCGTATAGTCATTTAGATTTTTAATTGTATAAGTTGTGGTTGTTTCTTCTCCTGGGTTCAGTCTTCCTCCATACCAACTTGTCATAGGGAATGTTTTGTCATCAAGATCAAATTCAGAATCAATACCTAACAAATCGGAATTAACTGATGATAATGTAGGTTTTATCACTTCTTTTATGTTTGAAAACGATGCGTCATTATGTACCATGAATTTACCCGCGTGTCCATTCACAATTCTTACGGCATCCAATGCATCCACTAATCCTGCTCCCTGTGTTAACGGATCGTTACGTAAATCATGTGCAGATGACATGAGCAAGTTGCGGATTGTGAATGGATCATATTCTACTGAATTCTCTTTCATACTTTCAACTACAAGAGCTGCACTACCTGCAACAATTGGTGCAGACATACTGGTACCTCCATAAACACTGAATGATTCACTAGGCTCATCAGGAATTTTTGTGATAGTTGAAGGTACAAAGCTATATGCTCCAATACTCATTAAATCTGGCTTTGGGTCACCAATAATTCCTGGACCTCTACTGGAAAAGTCAACAACATGATCTGAATGATCTGTTGTGTTACCAAATCGTGGTTGACCTTCGAATGGTCCATACCCAACAATATCGTTATTTGTCACAGCACCAACTGATATACCAAACGATGAAATTCCTGGCATACCCATTGTGCCATATCCATGCCCCGAGTTTCCAGCACTAGATATTATTGTAGTACCTGTATAATTTTGATGAATTGATTTTGGTATAACTAGTGTGTTAAGTATCTGTGATGATATATCCAGACCTGGCGCATAATCTAAACTTGGAAAATTGCTGACTCCCCAACTATTTGAAATGATATCAGCTTTTGGTTCACCGGAATATATCCACTTGTTCTCGTTATTTTCAAACCCAGCAGACCACATCCATCCATAAAATATATCACCAAACCACAATGACTTTACCGGTATTATACTGGCATCTGGGGCTATACCCAATATTGTAGTTTTCTTGGTATCATTATAGATATCATATTCCATCTTTCCCTTTGATACAATTGTGGCAGAGCTAGCAGTTCCATGTCCGAAAAAATCATTCATTATTCCAAAGTAATTACCATTCTTATCCATTGCAGGTAATAGTGTTCCATTAACTGCGCCCAGCTTATAATCAATTTCTGCTTCATCTGAAAAAATTCCATATATGTCAACTATTCTTGCTCCCACAGTTCCCGCAGAATAATCATTTATGCCATCGTTGTCTGAATCATAAAGTAAGAATTCATTTCCATCACCAATTGTGATTGGTGTGTCATCAGTAAAATCAAAATCATAACCCTGCTCTTTGTTTGGGTCTCTAGTGTAATCCTGCCAAGAAGTTGCCATGTCTGGTATAATGGTATCATATACTCCAGCTTCGTTAGGATCAGTCACTAGAACAATCAGAACCTGAAGTTTGCCAAGATGAGCGGCAATAATTGCGCCTAGATGGTAAACTCCACTTTGAGATTGGATAAAGTTTTTTTCATTATTTCCAATTTTCAAGTCGCCAGTTACCTTAGCATGGAGTACATGAGATTGACCCATATACGGATACAGTGAATTGTAAATAGAAAGCGTAGCATTGTTTGCAGTTGCGGAGCTCAAAAATATACCATTCTTGGACTTGTACACATAAGATGTTGTGTCTAGTTCCACCAATTCACTTTTTGTGAAGTTATAGATTTTACCGTACTTTATGTTTGCAGCATATGTAGAATTGGTAAGTACCAAGCCCTGCCCATCAGCATCAAGCATTATAGGTTTGTTATCTTCATCTCGTGCCAAAGATTCCATAATATCAGGATTTGAAAAGTCAACTCCAGTATCCATTACGGCAATTGTGACTCCCTTGCCAGTTACATCATAGAGGTCATGAACACGTTCTGAATTTGCAATGTTTCCAAGTTGTGAGGTTTTGGTAATTGCATTAGTTGAAATATATTTAGAGTGAAAATCTAGCATAAAGTCTTCTATTACATGATATCCGTTTGATTTGAGTTTGTACGCCTCATTTTCTGTTAATATTCCAACTGAGAAAAATCCCTTGTCAGAGTCAATTCCATATACAACATCTTTTGTATCTACGTATACATTGCTTAGAGAACCTGAACCATAGACCAAATATCTTTTTGATACATTTTCCTGGGGAGATAGATCTAACGATATAATATCTGATACTCCTTCAACATCAAAACCTGAAAATGCAGGAATATCAGTCCCTTCAAGAAAACCATAAGAGCTCTGTTGAAATAATAACAGTACAAAAAATACAGCTAAAAATATTGCGAGCTTAGACATTATTAGAAATTATTTGTGTACGATTATTATAATTATCTTCTTCGCGCAATTATTGAAATCTGCAGAGCAAGTATAACCGCAATTGCACCCATTATCGGAAATAATAATGAATTAACCTGTAATGACGCCTGTTCTATATTTTCAACCGCCGATGACATGGCAGATACGCTTGAATCAATGACTGTTACACTGTTTTCCAGCTTTGCACTAGCATCTTCAAGTGTAGTACCAAATCCATGTATGTCAGTTTGTAATGTATCAAGTTCAGTGGATGCAGTTGTTAAAACGTCATTTAGAGTGATAATCTGTCTAGATATTCCTGCTATGTCTTCGCCCAAAACAAGAGTGGCAGCAGAACCATGAGACTGTGTTCCTTCAGAAAATGCTACCATGTGAAAAATGTAAGTACCCTCCGATCTAGGCGTATACTCAACAAAGTACAAACCTTCGTGTAACATTTCTATTGACATTGCAAGACTGTGTACTTTACCGTCAGGAGTGTGTATGTGTGATGAGGAGAGGACTTTCTTTGCATCACCGCTAACTAAGAGACCATCTGTTGTAACCTGTACAAACACGCGGAAAGGTCTATCTGCAGCAGCCATCTCTGGTGCAAACACTTCAGTAGTAATTCTTCGTTCTATTGGTATTAGTTCAAGTTCTGTTGATGATGCAAACTTTATGTCTATTTTTTGGTTTAAGCCAACGTTCGTTAGTATTTCAACAGTGTAAGTACCAAAGGGATACTTTGTTGAGGATTCTGGCCAGTCTAAAATCTTATAGCTAAATGAACCGTCAGAGTTGGTTGTAATTTGCTGAAACTCTGCACTTGTACCATCTGGTGCAAACAAACGTATAACCAACGGTGCATTTTCAGGTCCAGTACCATACACCAACAATGGATGTTGTGTAGTGTATATTTGCTGATTAGTAAATGCAAGTAGTTCTTCTGCAAACACTTGTGGTGAAGCAATGATTACTAGTAAACCAATTATAGTGAAAATTAGAAATTTCAATGCTTATCTTAATTTTGACTTGTAGATATTGTTTCTGAATAAATTCTCTTGAATTTGATACTGGAAAATATCATTTGTAAATATCCTTTAGGTTAGATTATTAAAAAAAAAGAAAAAAGGGGGGGTTAGATGTTTTCTAGTCTTATACTACGTCGATGTCTACTGATACAGTTGGTGATAACGCTGTTGGATTATCTACGCTCTCCCAGACAAACACTGTTGCAGTGTATGATCCGGAACCGCTAGGTGTCCATGACAATGCTGGACTCATTGATTGTCCACCAGTCAAAGAACCTGTAATCCATGCTAATGATACTGTTACTCCATTACCATCTTGTACCTGTACTAAGTAAGCAAATGCTTGATCCTTGCCCTGTCCATTTGACACATCGGCTGCAATCTGTACTTGTTGACCAACTGAAACTTCCGCTACGGAGGCGCCGAATGCATCGACGACACGTGCGTTAGCAGCAGGTGCTCTCTCAAGTGGTGGGAATGCTGTACCGATTGTTAATGTACCAGCTATAGTCAAGTCATCGCTATCAGTGTAAGGTTCAGGTAATGTGTAGTCGTCATATTCAGCAGTTACAGTGTCGCCCTCTGAGACTCGTAAGTTGTTACCGGAAGTTGCATCGTCGGAGGTAAAGAATACCGTTCCTTCGAAGACTCCTGTATCTTCGTCTGTCTCATACATGCTCATCTTGAAACCACCGCTATCCGAATCGGAGAAGACGGCTACTTCGAATGTATCGATTACGCTATCATTTGTATTCTCATCTGCGTCTACAACAGTGAATACTGCTGAACCGCCAGATGATGCTGTAGATGTGTCAAAGCTTGCTTCTGCAATGTTGAAGACAATAGAAGCGGATGCTACTACTACGGAGCCATCATTGTACTCGAATGAGACAGAGACACCGTCAGTCTGACCTGCTGTTTGTTTTTCTCCAGCAGTGTCATCTGTGGCACTACATACATCACCTACTGTAGGTGTATTGTGTGCTTGTGCTAATGCATATCCTTCTAATGCTACTTCAGCTGTGAAGACTCCTGTGTCTGGGCCGGTTTCGGCTGCAACATAGGTTGCGCTGCCAGTGGTTGCTGTGGTACACATCTTTCCATGTCGGGTTGTTACCTGAATTGGAAGTGCTGTTGTACCAATTGTTTCTTCACCGGCACTGTTGGTGTTGTGATCAGGTGCTGTGATTGTAACATAGACTGTGTCAGTCCAGTTATAGACTGCCTTGTCTAGTTCAACGAGTGCACCAAAGTTTGAGATGCTGAAGAATGTTTCAACATCTACAGTGTCGTCACCATAGTTATCTTCACCAGATAAGCCTTGATCTGCGTAAGTCAGAATGACTGCTTCACCAAAGTCAATAGTATTGCTGTTGATTGAAGCTTCTGGAAGTGTGGTTACGGTCTGGAATACACCAGTATCGTCACCAGTTTCCGTTAGCAATGATGGATTGTTAGTAAAGTCGTTATCGTCAAGCATTACTGATGATATTGCATCAGAGTCCCACTCGATTAATTCTGCTGAGTAATCTTCCATTGAACCAGCATCTAAGTTCAAGTCAGGATCGGTTAATGTTACAACCATATCGCTGCCTAGTACATAGACATCTTTGTCAACTGAAAGAGAACCAGTTCTTAAGTCGAATGTTGATGAATCATAGAAAGTGGATACACTTCCAGAGTCATCACTTGAATCGATGTAACTTACTTGTATAACGTCACCAGATGATACTGTTCTCATGTTTGCACCACAATGTTGTACTTTGTCAACAGTGAACTCGAGTTCATAATCAAATGAATCTCTCACAATTTCTGTGAGTGGTCCAAGTTCCTGGACTGTACTTGTGCCTGCTGTCTTATCGAAAGCTGCTATGCTACCTGCAGTGAAGCAAGTAGAAGTAGTTGTGCCTTCGATAATCATAACTGAGACTGTACCGGCTGCAGTTGTGCTGCCAGTAGTCAATGTATCATCAGTAAAGTCTGCATCATGAACAACCATTGTAACGGTAACGTTACCATCATAGCCTCCTGTAACGGAGTATGCGGTTGAATCGTCACCTTGCTTCAAATCGTCAGAGTCGAATGGTACTGGGTAAACTGATCTATCTAATGATATAGAACCGCTGTTTGATGTAACAGTGGCTTCATCATAAATTTCGACAGCTACGCCAGATGCCGGTCGAGCATCATAGTATGTCAATTCTAGATCTTGGCCATTGTAGTCAGGAACAGTGAATGTTCCGACAAATATACCAGAATCTGGAGTTGTTTCTATAATTGTCATTGGTTTTGTTGCAAATGGTTGATGAGATGTTCCATCGGAGCCAGTTACGGTCATTTTGAATGTAGTAGAACTGTTTTGGTATGTATCACGGATTTCGCTATCTTGGTTTAAGTCAGCATCAACAATTGTAATTGTTGCCATGTCGTCTGCCTCATATTCGTCTGCATCTAGTTCCGCAGTACCTGTGTAGGTATTGGTATCTAGTTGTGCACCGATTTCAGTTGAAGACTGTAATGCATCTGTATCATTGTATATGACACGTACTGCATCAACGCCATCAACGGCATCTTGTAATACGACAATTGCGTGACCATCTTCACCCATATCGGTTAAGAGATTCTCAACTTCAAAGTCGTTACCATCGTGTTCACCACTTATGGTACCTTGTGTTGTTGAGTTAACCAAGTTGATATACTCGACTGTGCCCTCGAAGATTCCAGTGTCGTCACCGGTTTCTGATGCTTCAACTCTGTAAGTACAGTTGTGTACTGTGCCAGAAGCGTTGTTCTGGTCAAAGTTACAGAAGTCAGCTGAGATTGCATAGTCTGCACTTGTGCCAAGGTCATTGCCTGCTGCGTGAGTTAATTCGAATGCGATTCCAACGAACACAGTGTTTGCTGCTTTAGAGAATCCTTCGGAATCTCCTACATCAACATTTCTGAAGAATTGAGTTCCATCATCCAGATCGTATACACCTTTGTATGCGTTACCGGACTCGTTGATGGTAATTTCATCTCCTGCTGTGTCAGTTTCGTTGTCACCTGTACCTTTTATGTATACATCGACATCAGTTGCACTGACTAGGTTTGCTGGGCCCTCAATGTTATAACTGAGGACTATAGTACCTGGTAACGCCCTCAAGTCAGCTATTGAGTGACCTGTTGTAACGTTAATCCAAGTTGCTGTAGCACTACCCATACCACCGCCAGATTCTGTGCCGTTGTGAACAATTCTTAATCGATCGCTGTTATCAGTTGTGTTATAGACATTAACACCCTGAATGACTCCACCTGATTCATCACCAATAGTAATGCCCAAACTAGTGTGCATTCCGTCTGTGGATGCACTACCAGATGCCATGTGAGGATTCTTACCCTCTGTTAGAGACAAACCACCTGTACCCATGCTGATTGTTGGAACTACGTCCGTTTCATCAGCAATTTCTAGGTCTTCATCGTCCCATGGATTTTTGTTTTGATCTGGGTCATTTATTGTAAATGTTGCTACTTGGGTTGGAGTCCAAGAGTCGATATTATCGAATTCGATTGTTGCGTCATTATATGTGATAATCATATCTCTACTATCATCTCCGTATGTGAATACAGTTACTGTATCTCCTACTGCTTCTGCGATGATCTCAATCTGAGATTCACCATTCAAATCAAATGATTCGAAGTATGCACTGTTCTCGGATGATTCTGTCATTGTGACAGTATCATAACCTGAGATAACAGTTGTTACGTCAGAAACTAATGAACAGTTATCCTCACATTGCATTTCAGCAAGTTCTGCTGCACTTAACTGATTATTTGTTCCATTATTACCAAAGATTGTATCTGAATGCTTTGTTTCATCGATATCAAAGATCCAAATATCTGC
>CACIXQ010000005.1 GCA_902590655.1 uncultured marine group I thaumarchaeote | reverse complement strand
GATTAGAAAATGTTTGTAAAAAAGGACTTGAGTTGTATGATCAATCCAAAGTAGAGCCAGGACAAGCAGTTGGTATTGTTACTGCACAATCAATTGGAGAACCAGGCACACAAATGACACTTAGAACTTTCCACACTGCTGGAATTGCTGAAAAAAATGTAACTCTTGGTTTACCAAGGATTATTGAATTGGTTGATGCACGTAAGTCACCTTCTACACCATCAATGGATATTTATCTTGACAAGGATTCAAAATCTTCTAAGGAGAAAGCAATTGAAACAGCGAAAAATATTTTGCAAACAACTGTTAATGATTTAATAATTCATCCAGTAGAAACTGACTATCAAACTCATATTACACTTAATGTTGATAATGATCGATTAACAAATAGAGGATGTACATTAGAAGATATGATGTCTGCTTTAGAATCAAATAAAAAATTTAAGGCAAAACTTGTTAACAGCACAATTATTCTAGAACTGGTAGATGAATCTGATGCTCCTACAGTGGTTACCCTCAGGAACAAGGTACTAAAGATTACAGTAAAGGGTGTACCTGATATTGAGCGACTTACACTTAAGGAGGAAAACGGAGAATGGTTGATTCAAACAACAGGATCAAATTTACAAGAAATACTTTCAGTCCGTGGTGTTGATAAGAATAAGGCACGAACAAACAATGTATTTGAAATTAGTAATACATTAGGTATTGAGGCTGCAAGAAATGCTCTCATTGATGAGCTTAAGGGAACATTAGAAAACCAAGGATTAGAAGTTGATATGCGATATCTCATGTTAGTTTCTGATCTAATGTGCCATAAGGGATATCTCCAACAAATCGGTCGTCATGGAATTGCAGGAACAAAGGATAGTGTTCTTGCAAGGGCAGCTTTTGAGATAACTGTGCCTACTATTGCTAATGCCGCGAAATTGGGAGAGATTGAAGAATTAAAGGGAATTACTGAGAATGTCATAGTTGGTAGTCAAATACCAATTGGAAGCGGTACAGTCGATATATTTATGAAATCTGATACAAAAAAATAATCTACCATGGCAAAGCAACTAGAGAAGGCATTAACAGACGCAAAAAAGACAGGAAAACGTATTCTTGGTACGAAACAGATCACATCTACTATAAAAGACAGTAAATTAGTTATAATTTCAAAATCTGTTCCTGTTTTGTCTGCTAAAAAAATAGAGAAGGCTGCACAGGATAACAACGTTCCTTTGATTCATTTTAATGATACATCTATCATGTTAGGGAAGCTCTGTGGTTCACCATTTCGTGTATCAGCTATTTCACTTAGTGCAGTATCTAGCACAAATATTCAAGCAATCATAAAAGAATATGAAACAAAATAATTCTGAGGTAATAGACTATTGGCTATAACCGTGTTATGGCTGTCAATCATGGTTTAAATGAGAGCAGAAAAGAGTTTAGCAATAAAGATGACACAGGCAATAAAACTTACAACAGATCAAATACGTTTGATCTCACTTTTTCAAAAAATTACTAAAACAACTGCTCGTGATTGTTTGGACGATGAGAAACAAAATAAAATTATTTTTGTAGTGAATGAAGGCAAGATGGGTCTTGCCATTGGCAAAGGTGGCTCTAATATCAAATCTCTACAAAACATTCTCAAAAGGAATGTTGAATTGGTTGAATATTTTGAGGAACCAACTAAATTTTTAAAAAATGTTTTGAATCCTAAATTTATTAACGAAGTGAAACTTGATACCAAGCAAGATGGCTCTTCACAGGCAACAGTAATTGTTGATCAAGGTAAGAAGGGTTTGGTTGTTGGTCGTGAGGGACGTAATGCTGAAAGAGCTAGGTTATTTGCCAAAAGATATTTCAACATATCAACTGTACAGATAACCAGCCCTACTGTAACACAGTTGGAGATGTAGAATTTTGGCAAAGTCACCACTTGGTTTGTTTGCTGGAAGAAATTTGCAGATAAAAAAGAAACAACAACGATGGGCAATTTCGACATACAAACGAAGAGAACTAGGTTTGAATAAAAAAGCTAACCCACTTGGCGGTGCACCACAAGGAAGAGGAATTGTTCTGGAGAAAGTTGGAGTAGAAGCAAAACAGCCAAACTCTGCTGTTAGGAAATGTGTTCGTGTACAACTAATAAAAAATGGAAAAACTGTAACTGCATTTTTGCCACGAGATGGTGCAATGAACTTTATCGATGAGCACGATGAAGTACATATTGAAGGAATGGGTGCGACACAAGGTGGTGCTATGGGAGATATTCCTGGTGTGCGATACAAAGTGTTCAAAGTAAACGGAACATCACTAAACCAATTAGTATCTGGCAAGAAAGAAAAACCAAGGAGATAGAAAGATGGCAACACAAGAACTTCTTTTGTTTAGAAAATGGAGTGCATCTGAAATAGAAATAAAAGATCCAGGTCTTAAAACTGCTATATCCCTAAAAAAAATAATATATCCAATGGATTTTGGTCGTTCTGCATTAAAACGGTTCAACAAAGCTGATGTTAACATAGTTGAACGACTAGCAAACAAGATGATGCATTTTGGAAAGAAATATGCAAAAAACACTGGAAGGATGGCTGGAAAAAAAATTCATACGTTTAATGTTATTAAAACCGCTTTTGAAATAATTCATCAAAAAACAGGAAAAAACCCAATCGAAATTCTTGTTCGTGCTATTGAAAACTCTTCACCAAATGAGGATACTACAAGAATTGTTTATGGTGGAACTGTATACCATGTTTCTGTAGATGTGGCACCAATAAGAAGAGTTGATCTGGCATTGAGATTTATCGCTGACGGAGTAAAGGAATCTACATTTTCTAATCCCAAAGCAATAGAGGAGTATTTAGCTGAACATCTAATTCTTTCAGCTAATAATGATCCAACTGCACCTTCTGTTAAGAAAAAGAACGAGTTGGAGAGAATAGCTCAAGCATCAAGATAATTTAGCCCGGCCCGGACTCGAACCGAGGTCAAAGGCTCCAGGGGCCCCTATGCTTGCCACTACACTACCGGGCTTCAAACAAAATTCAAAAAATTAGAATATAATCATTTCATTCTTGATTCATTAATTGCAGTAGCATAATCACAATTTGCTTTCATTCTCATGTATGCAATTAATCTATAATGAATAGAGTACGTTTTATCTTCTTTGAGTAATATTCCCTTCTGCAATAATGATGCTAACCCTCTTGATATATCTGAAATTTTTAAATTATTTTTTTGGCAAATTTGATCACGTTTTGTTTGATATTGTTTTACACTAAATGCAACATCATCAATTTCTAAAATTAATGGCCAAACAATTTTTTCCCAAACCATTCTTCTATTTTGTGTGGCTGCAGCATACTTGCCTTTCTCACTCAACATTAATAACATGATTTTACACTATTATAATTCGTGTCCTATAGTGAGATTGCAAAATCATTAGAACTTTTAGAAAAAGATTGGGATATCGATTCTGTGATCAAGGATTTTCATTTAGGGAAGCGCGATGATGTTTCTGAAAATTCTATCAAAATAGGAAACGTTGTGTTTCACATTCCATTTCTGACTAAAATAAAAAAATTCATTCTCTGGAAATGTTACTGGCCAGATTGTTCAAACTGTTGTGAGAGACAAGGAAGACTTCCTTTAACTTCTGATGATTTGATAACAATTGGAACAGGAATGAAATACCAAAAAACATCTGATTTCATAAAAAATGAAACAATCATAGCTAGTTGGCAGGAAGCAAGCCCTGGTGGTGGTTCTACCACACTAACTAGTATCAATCTGAAACGAAAAGAAGATGAAACAGAATCGGATGACGGTACTCACATCAAATGCAGATTTCTAGATGAAGAAGGAGCTTGTAGTATTCACCCAACTCGGCCTGGAGTTTGTTACCTCTATCCGTTTTCGACATGGCTACAGAATGATAAGGGTAGTGCAAGAGTTCATGCTACTTTTCAGTTTACTGGAGATTGCCCGGGTTTTTATCTGGACGATGCAATTGATCCTATGAAAGAAGTTTTACAGGAATATTCCGAAATAATATATGATTACAATGTAAAGTCTAGCGGAACAATGCGTGAAGGGTTAGGTTCTATAAGTTTGGGTTAAGCTTTAGCGACTTTCATTAAATCTGCCATTTTAATATTCATTCCAAATCTATCTTCATTCTTTTTCATGTATCTGAATATTGATAAAAAGTCAGGTAATGCTTTAACGAAACTAAAATCATGGTGAATTTTTGCTCTTACAAAATTAAACACTTTAGCATAAACCTTGTAATGTTTCTCAATTGCTCTTTCATATGCCTTAAAGTCATGCATATTTTCTAAGAAAATTTCTACACATTGCATAGATGGAATAATTCCTTCACCTAATAATGCATATACGGTTCCAATTGATTCTCCAACACCAACTACTTTTCCAGAGTAATATGGTTTACATCTATCAGGCGTTGCTAATCTAATTGGACGTCCCTTAGTTAGAATTTTTTTTCCTCCATGTTTTTCAAAAAATTCGTCAGTTGCTTTGACGTGATTTTTGTTGTAATCACCTGCACCAATATGTGCATGTTTTTCTCCTAATGGGAAGTACCAAAAGTAACCTGACATGCCAGGAAATGGTTCAATGTAAAAATCATCATACGGTACACCATTTTCATATTCAACTTTGTATTCATACGTAGGCAAAAAGAAATCTTCTTCAAGTTTGGGTAGATAGACTCTATGGAATCCTGTACAATCTACGATCATGTCATATTCTTTTTCAAGATCCTCTAATGGTGGTGCATCACCATAAATTACATTACAATCTTTTATGAAATCTTTAATCAGTCCTAATTTATTATACGTACAAAGTCCTTTCAAAGTGATATCAAATTTCACATCATTATTCATCCTGACATGCATTGTTTTTCCATCATGTATCAAGAAATCATCAAAATTTCTACCAGTTTTCTTACAAAAATTATCTAATTCCCCCTTAATTGTACCCCATGCACAAATTGAATCATGATTTTCTTCAGTCATTCTTTCATATCCAACAATTTCATGGTCAGAATTTTTTAGTCTAGCCATAAGATAACTTCCTGCTACTCCCATGCCCATAACAGCAATTTTCATTACGAATCAGCTTGATTTTAACAAAATAAATATCATTTCTATTCGATTAGTATTGCTGGTTTGAAAGGTCTAGCGGCCTTCGCCTTATTTTTAGGATCATATTTTTCTGAATCTGATTCTGAAAAGACGCTTAGTTCAACATTATAGTCATTTTTTACAAGAGATGATAGCTCCGAGCTAATTATTTTGTTCTCATCAATTTGGTCAATATTCATTTTTCCTTTTCTTATTTCAAGAGATTCCGATAGAATATCATTAAGTATTTTTTTTACAAAATCAGGATCTTTTTTAATCTGTTCGGTTTCTTTATTTGCAATTAATGATTTTATGATTGTGCCAATGTTTGTTTCGCCATCTAAGACATTTTTGAGAATCAAACTATATGCCTTAGATTTCCATTTGTCTGCAGTGTAAATTGTAATTTTTTTTGGTGAGATTTTAGTTACTTTCAGAATATTGTTAATGTCATCAATAATGGATTTTAACAATGTTTCAGTTTGAATTGATGTTGGATCAAATTCTATTCCAATAGATGATGGCCACGCTGATTTTGAGGCTAATTCTGTGTTGCCTAATTTTTCCCATATTTCTTCTGCTATGTGTGGTGCAAATGGTGAGAGCATTAAAATTCTATTTGAAAAAATTTTGTGAAGAATACCAGAAATGTTTGTTCTTTGTTTAGATTTTGTTCTTTTTAGATACCATTGTAATTCGGAATCAAAGTCATATAGAATGTGATGTAATGCCTCTCTTAATCTAATTTTGTTCATCGATTCACTAACGTTAGATGCCAAATTTTGTAACATGCTGAGTATCCATTTGTCTTCTGGTTCTAACTCTGAAATTTCTTCAGCCTTAATTTTTGTACAATCTTCATACATTGATTCAAGTTTATTTTTAATTCCATTGATGGCGTCAACATTAAAATCAGCATCTTGTAATAATTCTGCAGAAATTAGAATGGTTAGTCGTATTGGATCAGCTCCATACTTTCTTACTGCGTCTCTTAGTGGAATAATATTTCCCATTGATTTTGACATTTTCTTTCCTCCCATTAGGACAGAACCGTTAACAACAATTTCTTGTGGCCAATTTTCTTCTGGAAAAAGCGCAACGTGGTTTAAAACAAAAAATGTTAGGTGATTTGGCACAAGATCTCTGCCAGAATGTCTAGCGTCAACTGGATAGAAATAGAGGAATTCTTTTCTAATTTCCTCTAATTTTTCTTTTGTAATCTTTATTTTATTTGCAATTTCTACTGGATCATTCTTACCATAAAATACATAATCAAAAAATTCATCAGTTAGTTCATTACCATCAATTTCTTTCTTGTTGACATATTTTGAGATAATATAGAATGCCATGTAAATAACAGAGTCAGCTAAACTTTCAACTAACCATTCTTTGTCCCAAGGAACTTTCGTTCCCAATCCATGTTGTCTCGCACATGCTCTTTCTCTAAGCCAATCCAACACTTGATCAAATTCAGGGCGTATTTCGTTAGGGAAAACATTCATTTTTTCAAAACAAGTATGTGCCTTATCTTTCCATTCTTTATTTGAATAATCTAAAAACCATTGATTACTCAATAATTTTACGACACATTCCGCACCACAACGACATTTTACGGGTGCATTTGTTAATTCTAATAGAATATCAGCACTCTCAATTTCTGTAATCCATTCTTTTATCTCATCTTTGGCTTCAGAAATTTTTTTCCCTGCAAATTGTTTTGTATTATCAGCAAGAATTCCTTCATAGAATTCTTTTGAGTAGATCTCCTTTGTGGCATCTTCTAGTTTTGGGTCATCCTGGTCTGATATTCCCATTCTTTCTACGATATCCTTCGCAGGAATATCGCCCAAACCATCTGTTTTAATCATAGTGATCGGTTCAATATTTTGAATATTTTTCAAGAGATCACTGGCTATTGATTTATTTTTTCCAGACTTGCAATCTAGTAGTGCCTGATAGTCAAACGGAGCGTGTGCAGGAACTGACATTACAATTCCTGTTCCATTGTCACTTTTTACAAAACTAGCAGGTAGAATTACAATTGAATCATCATTGTGTGGAGCCTTTGTGCTTTGACCGACAAAATCACTCCCACTAACATCTTCTATTACCTCAATCTTTTTTTCAAGAAATTCTAGTTTTCGTGCACATTCAGGACTAGCAATCCAGATCTCATCATTCACTTTGATTTTTTGATATGTAACTTGTGGATTTATCCAAATGTTTGTTACACCAAATAGAGTTTCTGGTCTTAGAGTTGCAACTGGAATTTTTACTCCGTTCAAATCAAATTTAATGATGACGTATTCAGTAAAATCGGGTTCCACATCTCCCAGTGTGTCATGCTGTGAAACTGGGTTTTGATCTTTTGGACACCAACCAACAGGATGTGAACCTTGTACAATGAGATTTTTTTCTTTTAGGTTTCTAAATTGCCATTCTATGAATTTTTGATAAGCAGGATCAATTGTAGTAAATTCTCTTCTCCAATCAATGGAATAACCCATTTCAATCATACCAGATTTAATCTCTTCATGAAAATAATCTGCAATCTTTACAGGCTCTGCAAATTCTTTAATCCTATCCTCAGGCACCTTGTATAACGTTTTGAATCCTTCAATCAATTCAGTATCATTGGCTTCTACCCTTTTTGCCATACCAAGAATTGGTGTACCAGTGTAATGGAATCCCATTGGGAATAACACATTGAAACCTTTCATTCTCAAATACCTAGAATGTACATCGGTAATCGTGTATGTTCTACCATGACCTATGTGCTGTGGTGAGTTTGGGTAAGGATATGCTACAGTTATGAATTTTTTTTCTTTATCGTTGTAATCAGTTTCATGATCATTGGCCTCTGACCATTTTTTTTGCCACTTTTTATCAATAATATTCCAATCCATTTTTCATACCTCCAAAACCATTTCTTTTGCTTTTTCTATAGCGTTATTTTTTTTAGATTTGTCTTTTCCTCCTCCCTGTGCAAATCTTTGGGTTCCACCCCCAGCTCCACCGAGTATTTCAGATACAGCTTTTGCTATATCCCCCGCTTTTTTATTTTCTCCAACTTGTTCACCTGAATAAATTATTGCTCTAACTTTCTCTCCGTCCTCAAAAATACCACAATAAACCATCCATGGATCCTTTTCGATTAGTTTTTCTCCTAGGCTGATATGAAAAAATTCATCATATTGTTCATTCATTGTAGAACAAAAGTTTGGTTTTCCAGAATCTGTCACATCAACAGTTATTCCATCAACTGTATTTGTGCCAACTTCACTTTGTATTATATTGTCTACTAGAATTGGGAACCTTTCTCTTAACTCTTGTTTTTGTTCACGCCTTTTCTCTTTCATCTCCATTTTTTCTTTTAATTCAGCTGACTTTTTTAGCATGATAGCATCATGTTGTTTAATATAATCAACAGCGGTTAGACCAGAAACAAATTCAATTCTGACTACACCGTCTTGAATCCTTTTTGTTCTTGTAATTTTTATCAATTCAATCTCACCTGTCTTCTTTACATGTGTTCCACCACATGCTTCTACATCGAAATCTTCGATTGACACAATTCTAACTGATTTTACTGGAACTATTCCACCCTGATATATTTTAAATCCATATTTTTGTTCAGCAGTTCCTCTATCAAAGTTATCAATAGTAACGGACATATTTTTCTCAACTATAGAGTTAGCTAATTTTTCAATCTTTGAAATTTCATCATCAGTCAAGGCAGAATGGTGTGTGATGTCTAGTCTTGCATGGTCTTCTTCTTTAAATGCAGAATGTTGCCAAACCCATGATCCTAAGACGTTTCTTGTGGATGAATTGAGAATGTGAGTGCTCGTATGATTTTTTGTAATCCCATCTCTTCTTTTTGAATCAACTAAACAAGAAACTATAGTACCCTCCTTCGGCGTTCCATTTTTTAGTTCATGCACAACAACATTTCCATGTTTGGTCACATCAACGACCTCGAATTCACCAATTGTTCCATGGTCTGGTTCCTGGCCACCGCCTCTTGCATAAAATGAAGTTTTATCTAATATCACGTAATTGTCAAATGACTTTAGTACACTTGCATTGAATTCTTTTGGATCATCTGAATAATACAAAAGTTCAGTTTCTGGTAATCCCTCTAAAGACATGTTGTCTTGTTCTTTTTGTTTCTTTGATTGATGCAATTCAGATAATTTACTGTAAAATGTAGACGGAATATCAGAAATTACCTTCATTTCCTTTAGATAATCTGGTGTTATGCCATCAGATTCGTAAAGCCTAACCAGGTCATCAACACTAGGTTTTTGTTCTAATTTACTTACAATTTTTTCCATTCTCAGTTTTGAGTTATCATATCTGCCTGATTCAATTCCGATTATCGTCTTGATATCCTCACGTGTTCTTTCCAGTTCAGGATATGTGTTTTTAAGATAATCAATTTGTGTATCAATCATTTCGTTTATGTCAAATTTTAAAGATAGTCGATTCATTGTAGAGATGATTCTGCGAAGCATTATTCTAAGGTTGTATCCTCCACCAACATTACTTGGAAGAGCACCATCTGATATTGCAAAAATTAGTGTTCTAATATGATCAATAATCAGATAAATTCCTTCGAGCGGTGTTATGATTTTGTTTATTTGGTCATCTGTAAGATTAGCTGATTTTATTGCATTCTTCCTAACATCAGATAAATCACTGAATTGTTCTAAATGTTTTGCAATTTTAGTAAAGTATGTTACCAAAAGCTTGTTTTTCGTATCAATTCCAACTTGTTGTAATAGATTGTCAGTAATAGGTCCAAAACAGCAATCATATGCAGTTGGTGTACCCATTGTAAGCCAAGCAAATCTTTCTAGACCTGCACCCATATCGATTATTTGTTGATCCAATGTTTTGTAGTTGGTTAAATCTCCTTGAAATTCAGTGAAGACAGCATTACCAAGTTCTAATCCCTTTACAAAAAATTCTAAAGAAGAACCGAATGAACCGCCACCTTCCCAAACATCTTCTACAAAGACAACTTCCTTTTTATCAACTCCAAATTGTTCTGTCATTAATCTATAATCCAAATCAACACATTGGTCTTTCCAGTATCCATCTGAATTTGGAATACTGTGTTGTCCAATCATACAAAAACTTGAAAAATGTCGTCCAGTAACACCAACGTTTTCTAAATCTTTGAATCTCAAACAAGTTTGTGGAACAACTAGTGGATTAGCAGGAAACTCAAAGACAACTTTACTTCCCATCACTCTCTGAAAGTCAACAATTGATGCAATTGTAAAGTATAGATCATCACGCCATCTACAGACAACCGGATATCTATTAACAGATGTATGCCCATTTTTTACAAAGAACGATTCAACTTCTTTCCATGCCTGTGTATAATCAAATCTTTTTTTCGTTGGAGGATTTCCAATAAACGAATACGTATCATCAGAATGATCAGGACAATTTACGCGGTTTTCATCTACTGTCCAATAGAATCGCTTGCATGTAGCGCATGATTTACGCTCGAATCCTTCATTATCAAACAACTTTACCTTGTAGTATCGCCCAGGATCAGCAGAAAATTTTGCGAGTATGTCTTTTTTATCCATTTGAACTGTTTTCGGTTAACCGATATTAAGAATTGCCGATACAATAAATTAAATAGAATATACTCAGATTTAGCTCATGTTTGGACTTGGAAAAAAAGGTCTTAAAGAGGGAGATTTTGTTTTTGCTAGACGACCAGATGGAGAATACAATAACATAATTTTTGGTGCGGTTACTGGTGTTGACGGTAAAAAAATTGGTGTTAATGGAATTTTAATTAATCCAGTTGGTCTAAAGAATAAAGTTGACCAGGGTAAAGCAGGCCCACGATCTATTGAAATTTTAAAAAATCCTAACCCTGATAATTGTATTCAGTTGCTAATTTATCGTATTGAGCATGAGGACTTTAACGAAGTTGTGGATCTTGATAAGGAACAAGTCTTAGAAATCCCAAACAGAGTTTATGCAACTATGGAGGGATGGATTCGTGAGGGTATATCTGAGTTGACAAATGCTGTATTATCACTCCCACCAGGAGATGAGAGGGATGAAGCAAAGCGTATTCTCAAACAGCGAAGGGATACACTGTTTGATAAGAGTTTAAAGAGAACGCTATACTCAATTTGCAGAAGTCTGAAGATCCTAAATTAAAATCAGTTGTAATTCTCCATAGTTTTATATTATCGACTTCGAAAAAAACGGTACTATGGAATATGTTTACGCTGCATTGATGCTTCATAAGCTAAAGAAGGATATTACTGAAGAAAATGTCACTTCAATAGTAAAGGCATCTGGCGCAGAAGTAAATGAAGCAAAAGTGAAATCACTTGTAGCATCTTTAGCTGATGTTGACATCGAAGATGCAATAAAGGCCGCTCCAGTTGCAGCAGCCCCAGCAGCGGCAGCAGCAGCACCAGCAGCCGAAGGTGGTGAAGGCAAGAAAGAAGAGAAGAAGGATAAAGCAGCAGACGGCAAGAAAGAAGAAGCAGCAATGGAAGGACTTTCATCCTTATTTGGTTAATTCTGTATCATCAATTTTAGATCCAATCTGACATTCATTGTTAATTACTAGACTACTATCCTAATTGTATTGGTTGAATTTTCAACTCCAGTAGAAGCATTCATCCACGTTCTAGATCTTTTTGGTACAATGGCATTTGCCGTTACTGGTGCGTTCAAGGCTATTGAAAACAAGGCTGATATTGTAGGTATAATTATTTTGGCTACAATCACTGGTGTTGCAGGTGGTACAATTCGTGACATTGTGTTAGGAAAGTCATTACCAAATTCATTAATTGATCCATCATATGTTATAATTACTGTAATTACTGGCATTATCATATTTCTTCTACACTCACGACTGCGTAAACATTGGAATCTTTTCCTAAAATTTGATGCAATAGGTCTTGGTGTTTTTACCGTAATAGGAGCCACATTTGCGTACAATCTATTTGGAATGAATATTCTTATCATAATACTTGCTGGCATGCTTACCGCAATAGGTGGTGGTATACTTCGGGATATTTTTGTCAATCAAACTCCAATAGTGTTCATAAAGGAATTCTATGCCAGTGCAAGTTTTGTTGGTGCAATTGTATTTTATTTTGTTTTGATGTTTAGCGACCAGCTTTACGCTGCAAGTATTTTGGGTATAGTGGTCACTACCGGTTTAAGAATGGTTGCGATGAAATACAACTGGAATTTGCCGAAAGTAAGAGGCGGTACTTAGACTAGTGACGATTTTTCCATTGGTATCTATATTCTTCTTCAAAAATCTCAGTTTTGATTTCTTTTTCCTTTCTTTTAGCTGATTTAGATTTCTTTTTGGAGATTGTCTTCTTTTTTGTTTTAGTATTCATCTTTCATATCACCACTTAGTTGATTGTCAACTGCATCAGCCTTGGCATCTAATTCACTCAAATCACCTAATTTTTGATATGTTAATTTTTCTAGGGTTTGAATAATGGTTTTTGCTGCTCTATATTGTGGAATATTTGGTTCCAAAAGCTCTCCGTAAAGCCCCATTCCATTAATTCCATTGAGTTTTGCATATCCAAGTATAAGACCATTAAATCCTGTAATAACAGATTCTTGTGGTGTTGTTTCTATACCAAGTTTCTGTACTTGTTCTAACAGATTTTTTGATGTAGTTGTTACATATGTGGTTGGATGTTTTCCAAATTGTCTGCTTGTATGGAATCCACCAACTGTATAGATGAATTTAGCATCATATTTTTTTGCTATATCAATTACATCTTGACATAATTCATTCAACTCATCATTTTGTTGGGGTTGTCCTGAGCCTCCACCAAATATTATAATGTCATTACCAAATCTGTATTCCCATTTTTCTTCTGGTATCTCAATAAATCCACCTCTGTCGTAAACATATGGCGGTCTAGTAGATTTTACATGTCGGAATGGTGCAGTACCAAGATTTTTGTTGATAAAATTAACAACTATACTACCAACATTTCCCATATCCTGCATCGCAGCTATGACTAGTGGTTTTCTAATTTCTGGTTCTGATATGTTTATGAATTCCAAGTTATCTATCGCTTAGTACATTTAGCACTTTATTAGGAATATCTCTAAGTCTAGAAACTCCCAACGTCCGCTCAAATCCCAGATATTTCAAATTGGTTGCAATTATTGTGGCATTACGTGTATCCCGACCAACACCAATTGCTACCATCCTAATACCAATAGATTTGAATGATTTTACCATAGAGCGAGCTGCAAATGCATCAGATGGTTCTCCATCAGAAAGTGTGAGAAAGATGTCTGGTTTTTTAGAATTTAGTATGGGGTACAGCTTATCATAAACTTCGGCTAAAGGTGTTCCACCGTTGGCTGGAATTTGGGCAAGTCTTTTTGCACACGAATTATTCCATTTCAAGTTATCTGGTTTGACAAGCCAGCACATCACTTGCCTTTCAGTAGTATTGAATGCATATACTGAAAATTTAATTTTCAAAAAAGCTAAGACTTCACACAATGCTAGTGTGGCCTTTTTGTAATCTACTTGTTGATCAGCAATGCTAGATGAATGATCAAGTAGAATTACGATACGCGTATTAATTGATTTTTTTATGTCCGTTACAAATGGTCTATCATATCCCTCAAGATAACTTTCATTATCAAACTCATCTCCTACAAAAAAGTGATATTCCTTCCATCCAGTTTTCCATTCTTTAAACTTGGCTTTCAAATTATTGATCAAATCCTGGTCATAAATTATAGTTTCATCTACATTGGACTGATCTGGTATTTGTATACCAATTGATTTTGTACTCAAACCTTTTTTCTCGTTTTTCTTGTTTTCAGTTTTTATTATTTTGAATTCATCAAGAACAGTTTTTCCTTCTAAAACATTTTTTGAATCAAACTTACTAAAATCATCCTTTCGTGATTTTGTAACTTGCTTCATTGCCTTAGCAAAATCATTAGGTGTTATGGCTAATCCAGGACCCTTTAGAGGCACTGAAAGTGGGATAGAAATCAAGGCATCTAAATCTAAAATCTTTAAAATTTCTGGTATTCTTGATTCAATCCACGCTGTGTCGTGTTCTTGTTCCATTGCCTCATTTAGAATGTGTTTGGCTAACTCTACAGCTTTTGAAACTTTGTTAAACTGATTTGGCTGAATTTCACCTTTGATATCATCAAACAAGAAATACTGATAGAATGCTTCCACTACCCTTGCTTTTCCAAAGACTGAACCTAGATTAGACCTAGACAACCACATGTTTGTATAGTTGAATATCAATTCCTCAACCATTCCTTTCCAAGTTTTAATTCCTAGAAGTTCAATCCTACGTGTCTCTATCGCATTTAAAATAAAACCAAAGGCATGATCATTGCTCAGTATCTTTTCACAATATTTTAATCGCATTGATTCATACCAAATCGAAGTTCTAAACTGTCTATATTTTTGAAAATCATCTCCATAATAATTTTCATTTGGCATCAATAGGATTCTTTTTTCCTTTAATCTTGTTTCACTTTGTTTTATTTTTGAGAATTCGACTGTAACATTTTCTTTTCCAGACCAACGTCTTGTAAGGAAAGTCGCAATGTCAATTAAAGTATCATTTTGTAATTCAAGGGATTGCATTAGCTACCAAACATAGAAGCAATAATGTCATTTACCTTTTGAAATTCTACATTTCCCCATTGAGAGTATACGTTTCCAAATACGGTCCTTGCTGATTCTTTTGCTGAAACTCCGCTTTCTAACAACTTTGCAAATGCAATAGTTTCTCTAATTGATGGAGAATAATACAGCTCTTCAACAGCTGATGCCTGTCGTAATGTATTTGCTAGTTTAATTCCTTGTAGAACTTCAGATTCGTTTGGATTTTTTACGTGTTTTTTGATTATTTGGTATTCAATATCTTCAGGTGGATAATCTAATCTAATTCTAACTGGAAATCTGCTTAGAAGTTGTGGAGGAAGTTCCTTTGTTCCAACATGTGTGAGAGGATTGATTGTTGCAATCACAAACCACGAGTCTTTTGCTTTGATGACTCTACCGTCAGATTCCTTGAGAATAATCTGTCTACGATCATCAAGTGCTTCATCTAATCTTAACAATACGTCAGCTTCTGCTGCATTAATTTCATCCAAGTATAAGATATTTCCTTCCTTCATCGATTTGACTAGAATTCCTTCATCAAAACCAATATTACCATCGACTAAGTTTTTGGTTCCTATCAAATGACTCTCCCTTGTTCTAAGACTAAAATTAATTGATTCTAATTCTCTTGACTTTTGTATTGCATATTCTCTTACTAGTGATGTTTTACCAGTTCCCTTCGGTCCAATGATCAAAACAAATAATCCATTCTCAAATGCTTTATCTAAAACATCAATTGAATTGTTCCAATCAAGATAAGATGGTTGTTCATTTCCTCCTATGGATTGTTCACTTTGGTCTGACAAAGTAACATCCTTGTCTTGGGTACTTTATTTAAGACTAATTCTTTGCAAACGAGGCTATTTTTACAAATGATTCATTAAGAGTTTTAAGAAGAGATTTATTCCATTCTTCGAATCCAGCAGGATCTTTTGGATAATTTCTATAATGTTCAACCAACCACTTGTTTTGTTCTGATGTGTATTTTAGTCCGTTAGCAACTGTCTTGTTCATAGCTCCTCGTATAATCATTCCAAGTTTTGTAAGACCTGAGAAATCTGGATGTTCGCCTTTACTGATAGATTCAACATCAATATTTCCTAGAAAATGTTTCATGCCATAACTGATTTGTTCGTTGGTTAATGTTTGTACTAGACGTCTAAAAAGTTCTAGTCCAGCAGTCTTGTAACCGTATTCCTCAATAAAGTCAAGATTGTATTGCCACAATCCCTTTTCTGTGACATCATTTGCTTCAATTGCATCTACAACATTTTTCCCTAGAATTGTACCAGCAATCAAGGCAGGACCTATTCCACCTGCATCAATTGGTTTTGGCATCCATGCAGAGTCTCCAACTAGCATGTAACCACCTGATACTAAACAATCATTTTGTCTCCTTACAGAAACCTGGAATACTCCAGTGTTATTGTGAATATCTGATGGATCTTGTGATAGTTTTGCATTTTTGATTGCCTTATTTCTTTGTAGATATTCTTCCATCAATGATGCAACGTTGTCAGTTTTTCCAAGTCTTTTATTTCTCTGATCCAAAATTGATTTTTCAACACCAAGTCCAATGTTTACTTTGTTGTCAGCCTTTGGGAAGACCCATCCATATCCACCTGGTGCTATATCTTGGTCTAAGTGAATTATACAATAATCCGGATCAAATTCAGTTAGATCTTCTTCACCCTTTTCAAAATACATAATATGCCTGCCTGTTGATTCCAAATCGCGTCTGTCTATCTTCCTCTCAATTTTAGTAGAATTTTCTAGTTGATTTCTAAGCATTGATGTAACTCCAGTGGCGTCAATTACAACTTTTGCCGTTTTTTTGTATGGCTGATTTGTTTTATTGTTTATACCCTGAACGCCGATGGCTTGTTGTCCATCATATAGTAAACCTGTAAGATTAACTTCAAAGTCAAAATTTACTCCCATCTTCTTTGTTCTTGCATTTTGAACTTCTGGTAGTTTTTGACGATTCAACATGTAGCCATCCCCATCAAATGGAATAGCAGTTTCTTTATCAGGTGAGAATGCCATGACACCTTTTACGTCATGTTCAATTTCAGGAGACGTCCAAGGAACCTTTATTCTCTCTGTCATGAAATCAACAGCTTCTTTTGAGCATGCGTCACCACATGTCCATCCTGGATTTGATTTTCTTCCTGGAAGTGTTTCTGGATTTCTATCTATTGAAAGGATTGATAAATTTTGATTAGAATAATGTGAAATTGCTTGAGCTACGATAGTTCCAGTAAGTCCACCACCAGCTACAATAACATCATAATCGTTACTCATGGTTTTAGGCTCCCGTAACTTTATTTAAAATTGTACTAAAATACACTTCAAGCCTATACATTATTTTCATTTAA
This sequence comes from uncultured marine group I thaumarchaeote, assembly GCA_902590655.1. Classification (GTDB taxonomy): domain Archaea; phylum Thermoproteota; class Nitrososphaeria; order Nitrososphaerales; family Nitrosopumilaceae; genus Nitrosopelagicus. The sequence continues at coordinate 30,178 of CACIXQ010000005.1, read as the reverse complement.
TAATTTTCTATAAGTTTCTGGTATCTCCCTTTTTACATATGTTGGTGTATAAATTGCAATTCTGACTGGATCACTTTCTTCAAATTTTAGATCTTTTCTAACAAAATCCTGTTTTGAAAACCGTATATATAGAGACGATTCAAAAATTCGTTCTTCAATGTTCCCCAAAAGTTCTGTTATCAGATCCCTAGGAATAAGGGAAACAAGTTTTTTGATGAATTGTTCTGCCCTTTTTTTCTTAAGATCCATATGTAGCATCAAAATTGGATTTCCAAAATGTCCGGGAACTTCATGTTTTTCTATTTCATCATCCTCTATTCCAAACAAATCATTTAGAGGTTCGACAATTTTTTTAAAATCTTCCGTAGCATGCAATATTAAATCTATTTTAACTACGGTGTTTTTTGCCATTTTAAAAGAAACTTTCTGCCTTAATCTAAGCTTCAAGAAGTGCTACTTCTTCTTCGGAAGTTCTAAGTAGTTTCACTTTTTCCAGACCAACGTGTCTTACACGGATTATCTTTTTTGTAGCCGCCATAATATCACCGTTAATCCTTCCATAACATGCTGCCTGAGCAAATTCATCAATTGTCATCTGTGGGACTATCTTTTCTATTTGTTTTTTAGCCTCTAACCTTAATGCATGTTTTCTAGACGTGTTAAGTTCCCTATGGCTAAGAGTTAACACCTTAATTCTAAAGGAATAACCATCTTTCGTTTTTGTATCTATAACAAAATTAATCCTAGAAGAGCCACGTCTAATCAAACTTCGTAAGAATTCCTTCGAATATTCATATCTCTTAAAAATTGTAGTAGCCTTGTCTTCAGATACTTTGTTAATTTGGAAAAATAGTTTGTATTGATGTTGTGATGGATCGCCTTTCAAAATATCAAATAATGTAACTTCAACTACTCTCCCCACAGCATTTTTGTCGTCAGTTATTGGAACGTATGCTACAGGAACATTGTTAAATGAATCAGGTGCTAAGACCCTTACCCATCTTTTTTCCTTCCACTTGTCCTTAATTTTTCGTGTTTTTCTAGCCAATTAATACAGCCCTCTGATTCTAAAATATAAGTTGTAGTGAACTCAGACTAGTGACTTGTCCATGTTTGTGCTAACAACTTCCTGCACTTTCATAAAATACAGCTGTGTTGTGTATGGCATTTTTTGCAAATTATAGTCAATAACTTGCATGAAATAGCGTACAGCTCGCTTTGAAATGTCTATGTTAAATTTCAATGGGAGTATTGGATCCTGTGTGATATTGATCTTGTCTTGAAGCCATGGAGGGAGGATCTCTATTGTCTCGTCAGTGATCTTTCTGTACCAATACTCTAAGTTTTCCGGTTGAAGACCGCCTCTTAGGTTATCAATATCTACGTCTATCTTATTCAGCATCTTGTTAGTAACGCTCATGCTATTAATGCCAAAATTCTTGTTTTATTCGACTAACTCAAAGATAGGCAAGTTGCTTGTCAATTCAAATTTCCACTACTATCAATCTCAGAATTCTTGATTCTTGTGCTTGAGATGGCTTTTCCATCCTTGGCTAATACCATCGGCACAACAACTATTTCCGCAGGTTGGTGGTTTCTCTCCGCCCTCAGTTCGTTAAGTTTTACACCCTTACTGCTGGTCTCTTCACTTACAACTAATGCCTGGACAGTTCCTTCGATAACAGCTGGTCCAAAGTCATTCTCAAGTTTACTTATCTCATACGAAGAATTTGGGAAGTTCTGCTCAATTACATCTTTTAACGATGACAGTCTTTTTGAGTAATCATTGGTAAGATTTTTTCCACGTTTTTCTGCCAATTGATCACTACTTAGACCTATTATCACCTTGGATGATATTGAGAATGATTTGGTTAACAATGCAACATGACCTGCATGAATCAGATCAAATGTACCACCCATGGCAACAAGATCAAATTGTGTCATCATACAAGTATAGTTAAAGACAGATTATAGTTTTTCATTAAAGCAAAATACTGAAATTAAAAAAAGGTGTTTTACTTACCAGTTCTTCTAGCAGTAATTGCAAACCAGTAAACTAATCCTGGAGCTAATCCCACAATCAGTGGAATAAACACAGGCCACATCTCAATTAAAGCTGCCATATTTACTATCGCGCAATATTTGCTATTTAAGTCCATCTAAAATAGTCAGAGTTGTGAACGATCTATTTTACGCTTGTTTTTAAAGGTGGACTGAAGGGGATTTGAACCCCTGACCCCTCGCGTGCAAGGCGAGTATTCTACCAGTCTGAACTATCAGCCCTCCCCTTCAATCATTGCCGTATAGATTTTAATTGTTCTCTTTTTAATTGACAAGAATTTTATTTGATTTACAGGAGTTTTTCTTTAGATGGTTCTATTAGAATCGAAGATCACACTAAAAACCGGAGACGGTGCACCAGATTTTTCATTAAAGGGAATTGACGATAAAATGCATTCTCTTGAAAGCTATGCTGGAAGTAAGGGATTACTGATAATCTTCATGTGTAATCACTGCCCATATGTCAAGGCTAAGATTGAGGCCATCAAGGAGATTCATGAGAAATTCAATGAAAATATTGCTATAGTCGGGATAAACAGTAACGACTCGACAGAATATCCAGATGACAGTTTTGAAAATATGCAAAAAACAGCTAATGAGAAAGGTATGAAATTTGATTATCTCGTAGACGAAAAACAAGAAGTTGCAAAAATATATGGTGCGGTTTGTACGCCTGACCCATTCCTTTTTGATGAGGATAGGAAGTTAATTTTTCATGGTAGAATTGATAATGCCATGAATCCTGATGCTACTGCAACGGAAAATACAATGCAGGACAACTTGAAGAAATTCCTGGCAGGAGAAAAGATAGAAAAGGATTTTGACCCATCCATTGGTTGCTCAATCAAATGGAAGGAACAGCAAACTTAAAACACGTAGTGTAAAGCAAATTTTTCAGGGCTCGTAGCTCAGCTTGGCTGGAGCGTTCGACTGATAATCGAAAGGTCATGAGTTCGAATCTCATCGGGCCCATACTTTTAATCATGAAGTTGAGCTCTCAAATGTTGTTTGTGACCATTGTAATATTGCCTCAACATCTTCCTCTATCAAATCAGCCTTAATTCCAGCATTTTTCTTCATGTCACCACAAACAGCAAGATGCAGGTTTCTTCTGGATTTTGCCTTAATGGAATTAACAGATTCAGCAAAGAATTTCATACTTTCTGGTGTTGACGAAAATACAATAATTACCATCATTCCAGACCCAGCCTTCCAAACTTTAGTTAGAAGCTTCTGCAGGTCAAGATCAAATAAGACATCAATGGATGAAGACATATCACCCAAAGAATAGACTTGCCATCCATCAGCATGAAAAGTGGCTGATGTTGCTTCTGAAAGCAGAGTACTTTGGTGGTCAGCTGATATCAAAATTACTTTCTTTTTTGTGTCAATATCAAAATTTTCAAGTTTGATTATTTGTATAGAATTGGAGATGATTTTTTCCAGAAGATTGAGTTCAGATTTACCAATCTTTCCCTGATCAAATATACCATATATTGATTCTATTGCAGGAACGATAATCTCTGTTATTATTTTGACAGGCTGCGTTGTAGAATGGAAGGAATTCCTTACAAGATTATACACTTGTTGTTCCTTTCGTGCAGTTAGGTATTCAACATACTTGGTTTTTACTTTGAAAAGATCCTCAGGAAAATTAAACTTCTCAGTACCATCCTCGATAAACCAGAGATTAACGTTACCAATGTTCTTCTGTTTAATCAAACCCTCAGCAGCAAAGATGTTAAGGTACTTTGTTGTCGTGATACGATTAATCTCTAGACGCTCAGAGATTTCAAGACCAGAAAGCCCAGTCCTGGAGGTGGTCAATAGGTCAACCAGTTTTTCTTTTATTTCCTCAGTTTGATACCCTCTAGCCATGATCGTAAACTGCATTTATCGTGTATAAAGGCTGATTCGTGTTGGTCAAAAAAATACTAACAAAAAATGTTATATAGTTATGTACCTTAATTTACGGTAAGGTACATAGCATGCCAAAACCAGGATTCAAATCAATAACCATATCTGAAGCAGTATACGATAAGTTCAACCAGGCATATCAAAAGAACAAAGACGAGTTGACAATGAAGGGTGTCAACAGCTTTGCAGGCTATGTGACATATCTCCTTGAAGATGTGATGAAAAAAGACAAAACATTTGCCCGTTATGCACCTAAACTAGAAAAGGTATCAGTTGATGCTGATAGAATCATTCTAAAAGACAATATCAAAAATAGAATTGCCGAAGTTGCAATTCAAAATGGTCAACTTTACTGCCAACTCTGTGAGGAGAAGGATTGTGTCCATATTGGCTATGTCTTTGGTCTTCCTGACGTCTATGAAATTCTAAATTCTAAAGGAATCAGACAAACAAGATAAAGTGCAGGAGGTGAGATTCGAACTCACGAACTCCTGAGAGACGGGATCACCCATTATATGATCTTAAGTCCCGCGTGTCCAAAAGCATACATGCTTTCTTTGGCCAGGCTTGACTACTCCTGCACTAGACTAGCTAACTATCAGAGAAATTTAACAGTTTATGGTTATGAAAAATTTTACCAAGAATTATAAGGATTTTTGTTGACGATTCTACATGCTCCGATAGCTCAGCCTGGTAGAGCGTTACATTGGTAATGTAAAGGTCGTGGGTTCGGATCCCGCTCGGAGCTTTAATAGTTCTTAACTAGAATCTCAGAGTGACCTGTTCGCTTTTTGGAATTGGAGTTTATTGCCCTATTTACTCGAATTTCCTTAATGGTCCATTTTGATGCAGAAAACAATTTTTCCACTTTTTTTGATTTTGAATTTGAAAGCAAAACCTTGCATCCCATAGAATCAAGTTTTTCAGCAAGATTTGCTAATCTGTCAAGATCGTCATCCGTGAACATCTTGTTTGTATAGCTTGTAAAACTGGCTGTTTTGCTGACAGGTTGGTATGGAGGATCAAAATAGATAAAATCGCCTTTTTTAATATCATGCAAAACGCTCTCAAAATCTCTACAGAAAAATTCCAAATTTGATGACTGTAAGATCTGGCTTACTGCTAGAAGATTTGATTTATTGACAATATTTGGGTTTGTGTATCTTCCCAATGGAACATTGAATTTACCTTTACTGTTTACGCGGTATAGTCCGTTAAAACAAGTCTTGTTTAGAAAGATTAGTTTTGATACCTTCTCAATCTGCGATACTGGTTCAGACTCTCTAACATGATAATAGTAGGAATCTGGGTTTTTCTGATATTTTTTGGCATGTTCTTCAAGCGAATCAATAACTTCAGTTACTTTGTCTCTTATTGCCAAATATGCTAAAATTAAATCAGAATTTAGGTCAGATACATGGCATTTCATATCTGGATGTTTTCCTAGTAGATTAAACATAACAGCGCCACCACCAAGAAATGGTTCAAAATAAGTATCAAATTTTTTTGGGAAATTCCTCTGTAATTCATCTAGAAGTTGTCTTTTTCCTCCAGCCCATTTTACAAATGGTCGTGGTTCCTGTACATATTTTTGAAGTTGTTGTGCCAGACGTCATACTGACGCAAAATTGTTTTCTCTGACAAAGGCAAGAAAACATCACAAAGAGTTGAGAATTATTTGATCTATGACAAATAGCTTAAATACAAACTTTGTAACAGACAAAAATTATAATAAAAATTGGTGACTTTTTGATTATGCTACATAGAGTGATACATAAAGCATAATTGCTGTTGTACCTGCTAAAGCAGCTGCAATTTGACCATTGCTTTTCTTGGTTGTTCCTTCTTCAGCGACTTTGACACAAAAGATGTAACCAATTGCTTCAATGACTGTAAGTACAATCATTGCATAGTGACCACTTGCTGATGCGTATGCCCATGGATAATAGAGATAACCGACCATTGTTCCAAACATTGTTGCAAAGAATGCACCCAAGTAGGAAAGTGTAATCAGGCTGGTATAGTTTTCAATACGCTTACCAATCATACCCTCGACGTCAGCACGACTGGCTCCGCCGCCACCTCCGCCAAATCCTTTAGGTAGAGTCATATGCAAATTATCATTATAGAATGTTTAAAAAGCTTTCTTAATCTTCGCGATATGATATCGATCGACTTAGAAAAAATCGTGTTAATACCTCAAAAACTGTTTTTTTAACTTTCTAGGTTTTTGCCTATCTCGATCCACGAAATTTCATAAAATTTTATATACTCACACTAGTGCTAGTTCTTTAATGGTCTGGCTTAGACGATGTACTCATTATCTGTTTATTGTCGTAGTTGCGGTAAACTCAACTTTATTGACAATTAACTCTGGTGACTATATCTTCTATACTGATTGGGCCTGGACTTCATTTGTAGTATTTTCTATAGCTAACACTTTGATGACAGTTGTTGGTGCTGTGTACTATCTTACATTTACTGGTGTACCCGGTACTGCATCGTATTATGGTTTAATTATGCAAGTCTATACTTGGGTTGCAAAAGTTGCATGGTTTGCACTTGGTTACCCTGCAGACTTCATTGTTCATCCAATGTGGATTCCATCGTGTATGTTATTGGACTTGGCATATTGGGCGACAAAGAAGAATAAACACTCGCTGATATTCTTTGGCGGAGTTTTAGTCGGAATGTCAATGCCACTGTTCAACATGGTACAGTTGATGTTGATAGCAGATCCACTAGAAACTGCATTCAAGTATCCAAGACCAACATTACCACCATACATGACGCCGATAGAACCGCAGGTAGGTAAGTTCTATAACAGCCCAGTAGCTCTTGGAGCGGGAGCTGGATCGGTACTAGCATGTACATTTGCAGCATTGGGTTGTAAGCTCAATACGTGGACGTATAGATGGATGGCCGCATGGTCAAAGTGGGACTGATAATCATGATAGATAAAAAATTTCTAGCAATTACTGTAGGGGCTGTTTTCGTACTTGGTATGTATGGTCCAAATGTTGCTGAAATTGTCCAATCAGCTGAGGCACACGGTGTTCAAGCACAGCTGCAAAGTCGTTTTATTCAAATTACAAATGAAGCGATTTCTCGACAATCACTATCTACAGGTGAAACTCTAGTTCTTTCTGGAACTCTAGTAAGTCTGGTTGAGAGGGAACAAAGAGGATGGATTTCTCTATTTTCAGAATCAACCAACTCTGGTAACAGATGGGAGATTATGGCTAGAGACCCACCAGGTGTTGTATTTCAGATACCTGGTAACTCTGTAACAAATTATGCAATTACTGCTAAAGCACTAGAACCAGGCGTTTACCACGTTCACACACAACTTAACGTTGCAAACGTAGGACCAGGTCTAGGACCAGGAACAACAGTTGTTGTAGAGGGAGAACCAATATTGAAGCCAATCGCATGGGGAATGCTTGCATATCAGAGCGTTATGATTGCAGCTGCATATGTAGTAACATTTGCAACAAGACCTTGGCAAGTAATCTAACCAACAAATCCTTTTTTTCATTTTATAATTTTTAACGTACCATTTCGTTAGCATATCATGGGGTATATTTTTCAAATAGAATATCTTGACATTCATGAAAGTTATTTCAAGGGAAAAGTACGATTTCAAAACGATGAATTTACGATAAATATACAAGATGAAAGGAGGGGAAAAGTGCTACGTCTTCCTTTTCCCATAAATACACAAAAGAGAGTTCTAGTCAAATGCTCAGGTCCTGGCGTATCAGTTGAGGACTTTGTTGAATATAGAGGAGAATCAGAATGGGTAGAAATCGATTCTAGTCCAATCACATTTTACATTGCTGACCATCAAGACCAGTTTGATACGCTTGAGATATCGGTATTATAGAAACGACTTTATGCAAATTAGGTGTTTTTGATTTATGCGCTGGCCAGGAATGGGGGACCCAAACAGAAGGAGAAAAACAATAAGGTTTCTCATAATTTTACTCATCATTGGGGTCACAGTTGGTGTGACCAGTAGTACCATCCAAGGATTTCTTGGCCAAAGTGATCCACTAAAAGTCTGTATTGAGAACAGGGATACACCATACAAAATGTCAGTGACTCTAGAATTGTATGTGGATGGAAACAGGGCAGACATACCTGCCAACATAGGATTTGGTGATAGTCTTGGTGATGACTTATTGGCTTCTGACTGTCAAAGGACTATCTATACACTTACGGATGATGGAAAAATCTACGTAGAATGGGAAGAAGCATACCCATTTGAAATTGGTCATTTTCTTTGGATTTGGGAATTCCCAATGAAAGATATGGACGAATCAAAATCCCGCATAATAATGGATGGAAAGGAATCTGATAGATTTATCCATACACTTCTGAAAGATGGGTCAGTTTACAGGGCTGAATTTTATTCAGAAGAATTTGATGCGTCACAAGAAGCTGACTTTTTGCCACCAGACTTGTAGAATTATCGATTTTTGTATAGTTCCCTTAATCTTTTAGTATTTTCTTCTCTATCCTTAGCTGACTTTGGGAATCTTTTCCCAACACAACCTTCCTTATGCTTTTTTACATTTTGATGACAGAATGGACATATTACATCAGGAGTAAAATGACTTGGACCGTCTTCAACTGGTTCCTCCGGTTCTGGTTCTGCCATAAAAATAGAAAGTAATACTGATAAAAAAATATGTCAAAATAGAAAAATAATAAAATTGGTTATTTTACCAATACTTTCCGTTGTCTGGAATAAGACCTATTCCTTCGTTCTCGAAATGTCTATCTAATTCATCAACCCATCTCTCACGGTTGTCCTTGTATGACCATCCGTGAACTCTAATCCAATATCCAATAACTCCAAGTAGGAATATTGAGAACATCATTGTACCAAAGATGTACAGCATGACGTCATAAAATAGTGGGTCATAGTTTGGTCCTATTTGTCCAGTTACACTAGTTAGAATATGAAGTAGTGTACCGAATAGAGGAATCATCAATAAATTGACTAATTGGAATGCATATATACATTTCTGTGATTATCAGGGACCGCTAGAAAGTATTGGATCAGAAAGTAGCTTAATAGAATTAGAAAAATTTCATAAAATAGGAATAGGTGAATTTAACCGCGTCCGTATGCAGCGTATCTGCCAGATCTTCCTCTGACAAACATAGCAGTAGCGATTCCACCAAATATTGCTCCAGCAATAATAGATGAACCTAAGACACCTTGTGCATCAAGATAAGGAGTTCCTGAGCCTGTTGCTGGGTTTGCTTCAGCCTTGTCAACCTTTCTGGTTGCCAATTCTAGGTGTTCTTCAAGTGTGATTCCATCTACTGCACCTAAACCACTGTATGCCATTACTGGAATTACAAGTGTGGACATTGCCATACATAATGCCAATGTACTCAAAGCATAGATTGATCTTTTCATTTTAACCTGATAAAATCTCCTACCCGTTATTATTTAACTTTTTTCTAAATTTCATCGTTAGGAACCCTAGATCAGCTTCAGGAAAACGTTTATGTTACTTTTGAAGAATTTTGCTTCGTGGGTAGACTACATTCGCATAATTATGGTAAATCACACTCTACAAGACCTATAGATCCAAAGGCACCATCATGGATAAAGGAAGATGCAAAAGAGGTTGAGGAACTGATCGTAAAGTACGGAAAAGACAATCTCTCAGCTAGTCAAATTGGTGTGAAATTAAGGGATCAACATTCAATTCCACTCGTAAAACCTGTCATAAAAAAGACAATTTCCAAAGTTTTAGAAGAAAATGATCTAAAAGCCGATCTACCTGAAGACCTAGATAATATAGTAAAGAAGGCAATTGGATTACAAAAACATCTCAAGGCAAACAAGAGCGATAAAAGAAACGTACGTTCACTTGAATTAATCGAAGCCAAAGTTCACCGATTATCAGTATACTACAAAAAAATTGGTCGTATTCCTCAAAACTGGAAATACAAATCTCTAGTAGCGCAACTCGAATAATACTATAGGAAAATAGCTAAAGACTAATTGTATAGACTTGTTGATTATTGACAGGAAAATGTCACTAAAATCCAATATTCAAATCACATTCAATAACATCACCAAAAAAAAGGCTGCCTCAATTCAAAATGCATTGGAGCCAGATAATGTTAATTTCCCAAAAGGTTTATCATTTGAAATCAAAAGTATTGATAACAAACTTGTTTTTAATTTTCAATGTATAGGAGATACAAGGAAGTTGGCAGCTACAGTTGATGAAGTGTTAGAACATGTAAAACTAGCATCGGAGATAATTGAATAATGCTCGACATGAAAATGATTCGTGAGAATCTGGAAAATATTAGAAACATGCTAAAATATCGAGATGTCCAGTTTGACCTTGATTTGCTACTTGAATTAGATAAAAAACGAAGAGAGATGATTATTACTACTGATGAACTTAGAAAGAAAAAAAATGAAATGTCTATTAAAATCTCAGAGACAAAAAAAGCAGGTAGTGACGCAACATCAATAATTCAAGAAATGCAATCGGTCTCTGCGGAACTTACCAAACTTGAAGAGGTTCAACAAAAGACAGAATTAGAATACACAAAACTTGCGTTAACAATACCAAATTTGCTTGATAAATCAGTTCCTGAGGGAGACAGTACTGCAAACAAGGAAATTAGAAAATGGGGTGATATTCCCAAGTTTGACTTTGAAGTAAAAGATCACATAGACATCTCTGAAAATCTAAATCTGCTTGAACTTGAAAGAGCAGCAAAAACAGCTGGGGCTAGATTTTACTACCTAAAGGGAGATTTAGTAAAGTTAAACCAGTCACTAATTCAATTTGGTCTTGATTTTTTATCTGAAAATGGGTACACAATGTTCCAGCCTCCATACATGATTAATAGAAATTCCATGCAGGGTGCTGTAATATTGGATGACTTTGAGGATGTCATTTACAAAATTGAGGACCAGGATCTCTATCTAATTGGCACATCTGAACACGCTATGGTCTCAATGCATGGAAATGAGATATTGGATGGGAATTCACTGCCCACCAAATATGCTGCTATTAGTCCATGCTTTAGAAAGGAAGCAGGGGCACACGGAAAAGACCAAAAAGGAATATTCAGGGTACACCAATTTGAAAAGATAGAGCAATTTGTTTTCTCGAAACCTGAAGAATCTTGGAATCAGCACGAAAATATGATTGCTATCACGGAAGAATTTTTTCAAAAACTAGAGATTCCATACAGGACAGTTCTTTTGTCAAGTGGTGATATGGGAAAGATTTCTGCAAAAACATATGATGTGGAAGTATGGATGGCTGGTCAAAATGCGTACAGAGAAGTTGCTTCTTGTTCAAATTGCCTTGATTATCAATCCAGAAGACTCAAGATAAGATTTAGAGATAAAACAAATGAGGATACGCAGTATGCTCACACGCTAAACAGTACACTTGTTGCTACTGAACGTACTATGGTTGCAATAATGGAGAACTTTCAAACCAAAGATGGACACGTAAACATACCAAATGTTTTACAAAAATACATGGGCAAAAAAACCATCTAAATTATTCCTTTACAATCTTGACAGAACTTCCTACTGTTTCGGTCTGTATTATCTTCTGTCTGTTTTCTAGCACTGATTGAATGAAATCTGTAAAAACTAAAACTTGGTCATTATCGACTAAAATGACGCTGTGAGCAGACTTGTCCTTTATCGAGAGTACAACCTCATTTTCTATTACGTTCAAAATCTCAGTTACATAGGTCTCTTTTGTATCGTTGACGAAAATCAAGCTAGCCAGCTTTTGTGCCTCATACTTGTCCTGACAGATTATCGTTGCGCTGTTCAATCTTCTAGTAGAAATTTGTCAAGTTGGTCTCTTGCCTTTTCGCGCTTTTCTTGATGTGAGGCAAGAAACTTGTTAATCTTTTCAATTAGTATTTGCTTAAGCTCACCAGTCAGCATCTTTCCTGACTTGTAGTCATCATGAATTTCTTTTAGTTTTTTGTCGTCCTGCTCAAAGAAGATTCTAAGATATTGATATGATACGTCAATGTCTGGGTTGCCACCTTTTTTTCTGTGCTCCTCTATGTCTGGCTGGCCACCGGAAAATGCATACTTGTTGATCTTCTTCTTTACTGTCTCAGGCGGGTCAGTTGTGTATATCGTCTCATTCTCATTAGATGCAGACATTTTTCCCTTGGGACCACCAAGAGCTGGAATCATTATATTGTGAATCAGTGCAGGTTTTGGTTTGTTAATCTTTGGTGCTATGTCCCGCGTAATTCGGAAATGTGGATCCTGGTCAACTCCAAATGGAATCAGCACAGGCATGTCTTCTATAAAGCACGGAGCAGACTGTAACGAAGTGTAAAAAATCATTCCAACATTTGTCTCATTCTTGAATCCAAAGACAGCCTTTGTGTTTGAAAAGTTTATTCTCTTTGCAAACTCTGCTGCAATTGGATATAGTGTTCTTATGTTTTTTGTATCAATGATGATCTTGGTGTTTTTCGGTTTGAAGCCTAGTGCTATGAAATCTAGTGCATTTTCAAATGCAAAGTTTGTTGTCTGGTCCAAAGTCATGTCTTTTTTTGTCCAGAATTTTTCGTCGTCAGTAAGTTGGAAGTACATTTTCGTGTCAAACTTGTCTTGGAGCCATTTTGCGAAAACCCATGGAACCAAGTGGCCGATATGTGTATGACCTGATGGTCCCCTTCCTGTGTATAGGAAGAACTTCTTTCCCTTCTCATAATCATCCAAAAGTCTGTTCAAATCCCGATGTGAGAAGAAGATGCCCCTTCTCAGCATGAAATGTGATTCCTTGGTAAATTTTTCAATCTTTGACAAAAGTTCTGTGGTGATTTTTTGTGTCCCAAATCTTTTGATTAGTTTGTCATAATCGATATCACCCTCAACGTTCCAAGGTGTAACAACAAAATCATCTGTTGGCATTCAAGGTTGACTTTGATTTAATGTTAAAAAGTCTTATTCCGTTATTTTAACCACTTTCTAATCAAAAAAATCGTAACAATTGTCCTAGCTAATTTAATTAACTCTTTTTGGAACGATGAACTATTGTCCCATGTCCTACATGATATTGAAAAACAAATTGTCAAGGAATTGCAAAGAGGTGCTGATCCATATGACGAGCCCGGTCCGGACGATAGCACCACCAGATTATACGAAGAGGATTTATCCAAAGAAACTAAACTCTCAATGGATCAAATTAGGCGTGGAGTAGAATGGCTTCGCCAGAAAAAACTTGTAGATGTAAGTGACTCTACTGACAATTCTTACAGTCTTGGGAAAAATGGTTTGGATGCTCTTAAAAATGGCTTGCCTGAACGAAGACTCGTCAATCTTGTTAAGGACTGTCCCAAAACATTTGATGAGATCCGAAGCAGTTTACATGGACTTGATTTTAACGCGGCAATTGCCCACGCGAAAAAGAATGGATGGATTAACATAGAAAAAACAGACACTGGATCAAAGATTTCACTACAGCAGGAACCAACACAGAATTCTGATGAAAGGTTAATCTCATCTATTGGTGATTCTTCTCAGAAAATTGCACCACAAGAATCACTCAAGTCACTGATGGAAAGACCTGACTTTATCATTGAACATGAGGAAAAAAGAAAATTAGTCTCTCTAACTGAAACTGGTAAACATATTGATCTTGAAAAATTAGATAGTGATGCAATCGATGTAGAAGCTGATGTACCTCATGTACATGCGGCAAGAATACATCCACTAAATGATACGATAAATGAGATAAGGGATACCTTTGTTCACCTGGGATTCACAGAAATCACTGGTAACTTATCGCAGTCAAGTTTCTGGAACTTTGATGCGCTGTTTACCCCACAGGACCATCCAGCACGAGAACTGCAAGACACGTTTTATCTCAAGAGTCTTAATGCAAAACAACTTGCAACACCAACTCAGATTAAGAATGTATCAAATGCACACAAAAAAGGCTGGAGGTATTATTGGGATGTACAGGAAGCAAAAAAGATGGTCCTGCGAACACATACCACTTGTGTCACCATCAAACATCTTGCAGACAAGAAACCAGATGAGGCTAGGATATTCTCATTGGGGCGGGTCTTTCGTAATGAAAAGGTAAGCTACAAGCATCTTGTTGAGTTTAATCAGGTCGAGGGTGTGGTTGTAGGAAAGCACATAACTCTACGAGACTTGATGGGCATACAGAAGGAATTTTACCGTAAGATTGGTCTTACCAAGGTAAAGTTTTGGCCCACATTCTTTCCTTATACTGAGCCATCTTTGCAATCGATGGTTTACAATGAAAAGCTTGGAAAATGGATTGAGCTCTTTGGTATGGGAATATTTAGACCCGAAGTTACGAAACCACTGGGAATCACAAAACCAGTTCTAGCTTGGGGTGGTGGCATTGAAAGGATTGCCATGTTGAAATTTGGATTAGACGACGTAAGGGAGTTTTACAATAACAATCTAAGTTGGTTGAGGACCGCTACGAAATGCCAGTAGTTGAGCTGAATCTTAGCAGGCTTCAGAAGCTTGTAGGAAAAAACACAGACAAGAAACAGATACTTGACAACCTTCCATTCCTTGGTCTTGACATAGAATCGTTGGGGCGCAACGTTGTAAGAGTTGAATATAGTCCCAACAGACCAGACTATTCTACTGACTTTGGTATTGCATTGGGACTACAAGGCATTCTAGGAATAAGTAAGGGAATGCCACGATTGAAGATACGAACAAAGGGAAATTATGAAATCAAGGTTGATAGTTCAACTAGCAAGATTAGGCCGTTTGTTACCGGAATAATAGCAAGAAATGGATCACTTGACGACGAGGCAGTTAAGCAGATTATCAATATGCAGGAGGACCTGCATTTTGGATTAGGAAGGAAGAGAAAAAAATCATCGATTGGGATTCATGACCTAGACAACATATCATTTCCTCTCAAGTATACGACAACCTCTCGTGATCATAGATTTGTTCCGTTAAACTCTACCAAGGAGAGCTCAATCTCAGAGATACTTCATGATTCAGAAGTTGGAAGGGATTATGGATCAATACTTGGGCAATCTTCGAAGGTTCCCATAATTACTGATGCAAAGGGGCAGACAATATCGTTTCCACCAATCATTAATGCCTCACTGACAACTGTGACAACAAAAACCAAAAACATTCTAGTCGAGGTTACTGGAATAGACAAGCAGTCAGCGGAAGATATGCTGTCGGTGGTTGTTGCGATACTACAGGGGGCTGGATTTCAATTCTCACAACTGAAAGTTTCCGGATCAAGAAACTCGACGCCAAACTTTGCGACCAGGACAGTTACGTTTGATTCCGGTCCGGTGAATAAAATTCTTGGACTGAACATCTCCAACTCGGTACTTGCGTCATGCCTCAAAAAATCCAGGTTGGATGCAGTAGTGAAGAGCAAAAAGATACAGTGTACGATTCCAAGATACAGGTTTGACATCTTTGGCGGAATGGACATTGTTGAGGAGGTTGCACTGGGTTATGGAATTGATAACCTAAAGCCGGCATGGCCCGCATCTGTACACATTGGTGAGAAGAATCCAACATCTGAGAAACTTGATTCTACTAGCCGATTAATGACTGGGTTTGGTTTCATGGAGACTCTCAATTCTACACTGACAAGCGAGCAGACCTTGTATGAAATGACAAACCGAGACTCGTCACAGATAATCTCCGTCGCAAGCTCGAAGAGTCAGGAGCATACAATACTCAGGGATTCAATTCTTCCTGGACTACTGGAAAATCTATCAAAGAACATACACGAGACATATCCACAGAAGTT
Organism: uncultured marine group I thaumarchaeote; assembly: GCA_902590655.1. GTDB lineage: Archaea > Thermoproteota > Nitrososphaeria > Nitrososphaerales > Nitrosopumilaceae > Nitrosopelagicus. The sequence continues at coordinate 14,378 of CACIXQ010000005.1, read as the reverse complement.
TTTTGAATCTGGCATAGTTTTCTCAAAGGGTTCCCCAATCAAGGAGACAACAAACCTTGCGTGTGTTACAGCCTCGGAGGAGACGAACTTTTCGGAGATGAAGGCCATCCTACAATCTCTCCTGCGGATTGGTTTTAGTATCAAATGTGAAACAAAGGCACTATCAAATCACGCACTTTTCTCACAGGGTAGGGTTGCGGAGATTATCATTAACAGAAAGACAGTTGGATATATCGGCGAACTGGATTCCAAGGTTCTTGAAAATTTCAGGATAAGAACAAAGGTAGTTGGTTTTGAGATAAAACTATCTGGATTAATATTTGATTAGCTGCAATTTATCTTGCCCAATGAAGAGAGCATGCACACAGACGGATTAGGATGATACAGATCGTAATGATTCACATGATTTCTAATTCACCCAGGTGTGTTACATGGGCGCTTCCCCGGTTTCAGAGCAAAGAGGAGGGTATGGCTAATACCAATGACTCTTTGTGAGTCAGAACCGGGGAACACTATTTTGGCAAAAATCTAAATCTGGCAATTTGTATTTGTAAACAGATGGTTAACTACTGGCTAGCAAAGCAAGAACCAAGCGGACCAAGAGGATACAGTCTGTCTGCATTGCAGAAGGACAAAACAACAATGTGGGATGGGGTGCATAACAACCTAGCTCTGAAACACATGAGGAATATGAAGAAAGGGGACCAGATACTTTACTATCACACTGGTGATGAACGCCAGGCTGTTGGCATCATGACGGTAACATCAAAACCATATCCAAATCCCAAAGAAGACAACGAAAGATTCATCGCAGTAGATGTAAAGTTCAAAAAACAATTCAAGAATCCCGTAACACTTGAACAGATGAAACAAGAAAAATCATTCAAGGGTTGGGAGCTACTGAGAATTGGAAGACTGTCGGTGATGCCTGTACCAAAAAAGATATGGGATAAGATAATCAAAATGTCGCAGTGAAAATTATCGTTTCATTGATATATCGCAAATTGGTAAACATTACATGGCAACAGCTTACGTTCTGATAAACTGTGAACTAGGTTCTGAAGAGTCCATCATAAAACAACTAAAGAGCCTGCCCGGCATAGTCGAAGTGCATGGGACATTTGGCGCTTATGACATTTTAGGAAAGATAGAATCTTCAACCGTTGAGGACTTGCGTGAGACAATAACCTGGAAGATACGAAAGATAGAACAGATTAGGTCCACTCTAACACTTATGGGCATCGAAGGCCAATCATAGACTATTACCATGCTTTTACATTTTATTTTTGTAATCAAAGACAAGGAACTTGGTATGCGCGATGCAGAGTTTGAGTATATCAAAAAGATGTCCAAGTTTTTCAAGTCATGGATTAAAACAAAATTTTCCATCGACATTGATGTACAGTGTGACGAGATGATAACTAAACCAAGAATGATACTTCAAAGACTTGATACTCATTCCTTGTTAAAAGATCACACGGAACGTGGCGAAGACATTTACCATTTCTATCTGTGTCACTTTAGACCGTTATGGACAGATTGTACATGCGAGGGATATCATGCACAAAACTTTGGTATGATCAGATGGGAAAAGCCGGAGGATGGTATGGACGAACTGTTTCTTGCAGAAAAAAACTGTACTGCCATATCACATGAGATTGCACATGAATTACTACGACAGTCTGGATACAAGAGATACATCGAGGACGTTCATGAGGTTTGGCAGAAGCATCTCTTCGGTGGGATTGAATTTGAACAATATGGCGAGGACTTTGAGATAACTTCTGAAAAACCTTCATTCCTTGCTATGAATACGGACCTATTTACGAAAAAAAGTTAGTTTAACATTTTGTAACAGAATAAATTCTGTTTTCAAAATTTGCTGTTTTAAAGTTAAGTTTGAACTCCTCGTCAGGGTCTATCTTCTTGCTTAACTTTTCCAATTCTACTATGGCTTCTCCCTTGAATCCTGCTGATGAACCATATATTGCATCAATAAGTTGTGTTCCATGCTCTCCATTTTTTACATCAGTAACTATGCCATAGAACTTTATCACGTCCTTTTTTGATACGGCATGTCCCTTTGATTTGTTAAATCCAACAGCAACGTACATGCCGTTGTTTTTGATAGCTATTGGCATCTTGTGGTTTTTGCCAGACTTACCAGGTATTGTTTCGTTGATGAACACTTCGCACTTGTGATACATGCTTGATACATATGCAAAGAATCTGTACTGTGCATACTTGCCATTTGTATCCTCCTCACACTCAACAAAGACTTTGTGTAATAACTCAAGAGATTGATCATTCATACTAGAAAGCCTGTCATCAATTCTTCCGCGCTCCAGAAGATCTGAATTGCAATCCTTGGCAACTAAAGCCAATATAAAATCAGGAAGGTTGTAGTTTTTCAGGGCGGCAACAAATGCGCCAGACTGTGTTATACCAAAACTAGGAAATCCCTTCTTTACCAAATATACCCCTCAACAAAATTACACGAAAATGTTACTCGTAGCACTCATTCAAAATAGCGTTTTTCTCTTATAATTGTATACGCAAACACCAAAAACTTGCTGATTCGGTTTATAAATAAAAAATTCCACTGTAAATTGTTGGAAAAAATTGAAATTAACACAACAGCAGAAACGGTTCAAAACGTTTACTCAAAATTAGAAAAAAATATTGCAGTGTATAGAAAGACAGTGGGAAGACCGCTGACACTAACGGAAAAAATTCTTGCGGGACATTTGGAAGAAAGTTTTCTCGAAAAAAATTTAGACAGTGATGCAAAATATGTTTTCTTGCAACCAGATAGAGTTGCACTTCAGGATGTTACCGGCCAGATGGTGATGCTTCAGTTCATGCAGACCGGATTAAAATCTACAACGCTTCCGACAACTGTTCACTGTGATCATTTAATCCAGGCAAGGACGGAGGGCAAGTCAGACACAAAGCTTGCAATTTATGAAAATAATGAGGTCTACAAATTTTTGGAATCATCCGCAAGCAAATATGGCGTAGGATTTTGGAAGCCTGGTGCGGGAATCATACACCAAGTAATTTTAGAAAACTATGCGTTTCCTGGGGGTTTGATGATTGGAACTGACAGCCACACGCCAAATGCTGGTGGTCTTGGCATGTTGGCCATTGGTGTTGGTGGTGTTGATGCAGCTGAGACGATGGCTGGAATGCCGTGGGAGTTATTGTATCCAAAACGAGTCGGTGTTTACCTCAAGGGTGAGATGAATGGCTGGACTGCACCAAAGGACATCATACTGTATGTTGCGGGAGAGCTGACAGTCTCCGGCGGAACTAATTCTATAATCGAATATTTTGGTCCTGGTACCAAGTCTATCAGCTGTACTGGCAAGGCGACAATTACCAACATGGGCGCTGAGATTGGTGCCACATGTTCAATTTTCCCATATGACGAAAGAATGGAGGTTTACCTAAAATCAACTGGCAGAAAAGAGATTGCCGAACTTGCAAACAAGTACAGGGAGCATCTTGTTGGTGATTCAGAAGTTGAAAACGACCCTAGCAAATATTTTGATAAAGTAATAGAGATTGACCTCTCAAAACTTGAGCCACATGTAGTTGGCCCGCACACACCAGACCTTGCTAGACCAATATCAAAACTAGCTGATGATGTGAAGAAGAACGATTACATTGATAACATATCTGTCGCACTAATTGGCAGCTGTACAAACTCATCATACGAAGACATGTCTCGAGCTGCAAACCTAGCAAAGCAAGCACAATCAAAGGGAATCAAGGCAAAGATTCCGTTACTTGTAACACCTGGTTCTGAGCAGATTAGAGCAACAATAGAGAGAGACGGTCACATTGATTTGTTAAAATCAATTGGCGCCACAGTTCTTGCAAATGCTTGTGGTCCTTGTATCGGACAATGGTCTCGACCGGAACTTAAGAAGGGAGAGCAAAACACCATCGTAACATCATACAACCGTAACTTTCCAGGTAGGAATGACGGAAAGCGAGAAACAATGAACTTCATTGCAAGCCCCGAGTTGGTGATTGCATTAGCATTAGGAGGAAATCTTTCATTTAACCCACTAAGTGATTCTATCACTTCACCTGACGGAGAAACCTTCAAGCTTGATGCACCAGAAAGTGCACCAGATGTACCTGAAAATGGATTCGTAGATGCCAAGGATGTTTACATTCCTCCATCAGATAATCCGGAATCTGTGCAGGTGTTGATTGACCCTAATAGCGAAAGACTACAAAAACTTGAACCATTTGGCGCATGGGATGGCAATGATTTCAATAACTTACATCTAATGATCAAAGCAAAAGGAAAGTGTACAACAGACCACATCTCACCCGCCGGTCCTTGGCTAAGACTTCGGGGACACTTGGATAAACTAAGTGATAACCTGTTGCTTGGTGCAGTCAATGCATTCAATGACGAAGTTGGTCAGGCCAAAAACATGGTTAGCAATGAGATTGAGAGTTGTGCAAAGATTGCACGACACTACAAGGAAGAGAAGATCTCCTGGGTCATAGTTGGCGACAACAACTATGGCGAGGGAAGCAGCAGGGAACATGCTGCCATGACTCCACGATTTTTGGGATGCACTGCGGTAATTGTAAAGAGCTTTGCCAGAATCCATGAGACAAACCTGAAAAAGCAGGGAGTCCTTGCACTAACGTTTGACAATCCTGATGATTATGAAAAGATCCATGAGGATGACCAGATTAGCATCACACAACTGGATGGACTTGCACCTGGCAAGTCTGTCGAGTGTAACATAACTCATGCAGACAATACGTCTGAGAAAATAATTCTAAACCATTCCTACAATGAACTCCAGCTGGAATGGTTCAAGGCAGGCTCTGCCATGAACTTTCTAAGAAAGAAACAGAACTAATGTGGGGCCGATCGGAATCGAACCGATGACCTACGGGTTTCTTCGCAGCTCCAAACTCACATCATCTGTTGGTCAGTAGTTTAGATTACCCTTCTGGAGCCCTTAGCGGTGAACTTCGTAGTCACTGTCGCCCTACCAGGCTAGGCTACGACCCCACGAATTGAATTCAGTTGGCTTGAATTTTAAGTTATTTTACCAAGACTTATTTGCGAAAATGTAGCTTTTATGAAAATGGTCAAGCCAGTTATGATAGGTGTTGCAGCCATTCCAGTCATTTTGGCAGTTCTTGTTGTTATACCAATGCTTACCATGGAAGAAATTCCAACATCTGCAATCAATCCTAATGATAATCTGTACATCGAGTTCACCAAGCACGACCTGCGAGTTGTATCATTTGGGGTCACGGAGAAATCTGTGGCAGACATAACCCAGGTCTTGATCATAGAGAATGACGGAGATATTCAGTACACCGAGGTGAAGGATGGCGTAAACCAGGCTCTTGTGAAGAGCTCAATCAGTGAAGCCCAGATGCAGAAGCTTGCGGCGATGATCAAGGAGACCGGCTTTATGTCGATACCAAAGGAGTCATTCCCAATCAAGGACGATGTTGAAAAGTATACCAAATTTGCGATTAAAATTACATTAAACGATGCAAAGACGCAGCTCTTCTGGTCAGACCAGGATGCCACTGAGAAATTCATTCCGCCAATAGTGACAGCAGTTGAGGAGGAATTGGTGGGTATCATCGACGAAATAAGAAAATAAATAGGCTGAGGAGAATTTTATACCATGATACCACTTTCCGGCGACTTGCCAAGAGCGAAGGGAGTCAAATCTGATAGCGTGGAATCTATTGACGTAACCAAGGGAACCTCCACCCTGAAGCGTGGGTTTGCACACATGCTGAAGAATGGAGTTGTCATGGATGTTACTACGGTAGAGCAAGCTCAGATTGCCGAGGAGGCTGGCGCTGTTTCTGTAATGGTGCTGGACAAACTTCCATCGGACGTTAGGAAGGCTGGCGGCGTTGCAAGAACCGCAAGCATTAGAATAATTCAGGACATCATGGACCACGTTACAATTCCTGTCATGGCAAAATGTAGAATAGGTCATGTCTATGAAGCAAAAGTTTTAGCTGAAGCAAACGTCGACATGATTGACGAGTCAGAAGTGTTGACACCAGCTGATGAGAACCATCACATTTGGAAGTGGGATTACACAACTCCATTTGTAAACGGCGCGAGATCATTAGCCGAAGCACTGAGACGAGTAGAAGAGGGTGCAGCAATGATTAGAACAAAGGGTGAACCTGGTACAGGAAATGTAGCTGAAGCAATATTACATATCAAAAAAGTAAATGACGAACTTAGAAGTATCAAGGCAATTTATGATTCTGGTGACAAGCAAGACCTAGTTAGAATGGCTAGGGAATTCAAAGTTTCTTTCGACCTAGTTGAGGAGACAGCGAAGATTGGTCGTCTGCCAGTTGTGAACTTTGCAGCAGGTGGTATAGCAACTCCAGCTGATGCAGCATATCTAATGTCACTTGGCTGTGACGGAATCTTTGTCGGTTCTGGAATTTTCAAGGCAGAGGATGCAATGGAGAGAGCAAGAGCAACCGTTCTCGCAACAACATTCTGGGAAGACCCAGATGCAGTGAAGGAAGCACAGAAGATGATCAACGAAAAACAATCCATGCTTGGATTGGATGTTAACAACCTTGAACTAAGAATGCAAGAACGCGGTGGTTCTGCATGAGCGAACTTGACATTGGCATTCTAGCCCTACAGGGTGACGTTACTGAAAATTTTATGTCAACAATGATGGCGATGAACGAGCTTGGCATTGATGGTTCTGTCAACCAAGTGAAGACACCTGATCAAATATCAGCACTTGACGGTTTGATAATTCCTGGCGGCGAAAGTACAATGATGGGCCAGCTTTCTCTAACTAACGGTGCGATGAATTCTCTAAAGGAGAAGATTGAATCGGGAATGCCAGTTCTTGGTATCTGTGCTGGAATGATCTTACTTTCTAAAAATTCTAAAGATAGAGTTGTTGGTTCTACCAAACAACCACTGCTTGATGCACTTGATGTCGAGATTGAGCGAAATTCATTTGGCAGACAGAAGGATTCGTTTGAGGCAGAAGTTTCCTTGGATGCTATGGAGATACCATCATTTCAGGGCGTGTTTATTCGCGCCCCAGCAGTATTGAAAACTGGTTCTGGTGTGGAAACCCTGGGAAAATTTAACGAGAAGATTATAGCTGTGAAGCAAGGAAATATTATCGCAACATCTTTTCATCCTGAACTGACTCGTGATGTTTCATTGCACAAGCAGTTTGTGAAGATGGTTGCAGAGTCGAAAAACTGAAACTAGTATAACGATCAAACATAAATTGTTGTGTGTCGTAGTAAAAAATTACGAGAAAAAATAATCTTACAATATTCTTTGGAATTTTCCTAGTCAGCATGCTGTTTGTTCCGCCATCAATGCCACCAGTAGAGGCGCAAGACTCTGAGATACCTGCTTGGATAAAGAACAACGCAGGTTGGTGGGCAACAGACCAGATTGACGATTCGTCATTCTTGCAAGGAATTCAGTATCTTATCAAAGAAGGAATCATGGTCATACCTCCTACTGAAACGTCAGAGCCTTCAGGATCAGAAGGAGTTCCTGCATGGATTAAAAATAATGCAGGATGGTGGGCTGAAGGGCAGATTGATGATGGTTCATTTGTTTCTGGCATACAATGGTTGATATCAAATGGAATAATCGTAGTGGAGCAAGAACCAACCACCACAAAATCCTTAGAGCCAATAATTGATCAAGCAGATTATACTGTTCTTGTTTACATGGTAGGTTCTGACTTGGAAAGTGGTCAGTACTCTGCAACATTGGATCTAATGGAAATGGCAACTGTTGATCCGTCTTCTTCTGTAAATGTAATAGTTGAGACAGGCGGTGCTAATGCAAAGCCTGACGAATTTAGATTTCTTGATTTTACTACTGTGCAAAGATTGAATATTCTTGGTAATGATGAATATGAAATTCTAGATGATCTGGGACGTAAAAACATGGGAAAGTCATCAACCCTTTCTGATTTTCTTGTGTGGGGAACGCAAGAATTTCCTGCTGAAAAATACGTATTGATCTTGTGGGATCATGGAGGAGGAATACATGGATTTGGTAATGATGAGATGTATGGCATGGATGGAACTGATCTTGACGAGTTTGCTGTTGCTTTAAGTTCTGCATACCAAGAAACCGGTGTTACATTTGAGGTCATTGGTTTCGACCAATGCTTAATGGCAACAATTGAAGTCGCAGCTGTCATAGAAAACTATGCAAACTATATGGTCGCTTCCGAAGAAATAGAGCCTGGTAATGGATGGGATTACACTGCAATCATTTCATCTTTGCACAATAATCCAAATCAAGATGGTAAGAGTCTTGGAAAAGTAATTGCTGATTCATATGTTCTGCATTCAAAAGAATGGGATAATTATTTCGGAACTAATTTTCATAGAATAATTACACTATCAGTAGTGGATTTGTCAAAGATTGACTCGCTAATCAATGCGTGGGGTCAATTAGATAATTCTTTGAACCAAGAAATAAACACTGGAGGTGGTTATTACTATTCACAGGCTCTGACTAATTCTGAAAGATATGCTATAGATGTAAGAGCTAAAACAGATTCTGGTCATACAGACATTAAAGATGTTGTAACAAACATTTCTCGTTATCTACCAGCAGTGAAAGCTGAGGCAGATAATGTAAAGGCGCTAGTATCTGATGCAATAGTTTACAGTGTTAACGGTGTATCAAAACCAAATGCTAACGGTCTGTCAATTCATATTCCATTGACAGATAATTATCACCCAGCTCCCGTGACTGAGTTTCAGCAGTTAGCTGATGTTTCAAATGATTATCAGGATTATCTAGCAGATGATACTGTTTTTCCCACGCTTGAGTATGAAGTTGTTGATGGAATAGTATATGGTAATTTTGGGGGAGATGACATTTACTCGTTCAAACTTTTCATAACTTCCCTAGATTTAGTTGTGAATGAGGGTTCTACGGAAATCTTAGCAATAGAAGAGTACAATCCTAACGATTTTCCTGGTGGTGATTTTGAAACAGATTGGGATGGATACTTGCCTGCACTTTGTGATGAATTTTTTTGTTCGCCAATGAATTCAGAATTATATTATAATGATGGCATACTGCTTGAATATATTCCAGCAATTTTAGAAGGACCTAATGTAGATGGTTATGATAATGATGGCAATGGATACCCAGACGTCGATGTAGATTTGATATATGATTCCACTGATTGGGAAAATCCAATATTTCTAGGTGCATTGCCATATAATGAAGATGGATATACTGTCGCAAGAGATCTATGGCCAGTTAACATAGGAGATGAAATTTTTACCTATACTGCAGATTATAATTTTAACACCGGCGAGTCAGTGTTAGAATATTACGAGGATCCAGTCATTGTTGATGAATATTTTTTGAACACATCTGGATTAGAATATTACCAGTTTGATGGGACATTCGAATTGATATTCGAAGTTTGTGATTTTAGTGGTAACTGTGTCATATCAGAACCAATTGGACCGTATATTCCGATTCAACCTCTAGAAGATTAAAATGAGAATTCTGCTTTTTTCTATTCTTGTATTTTCTGTGATTGGAATTTTGATAATTCCAAATGCGTTTGCGCAAGACTCTGAGATACCTGCTTGGATCAAGAACAACGCAGGTTGGTGGGCAACAGACCAAATTGATGACTCGTCATTCCTGCAAGGAATTCAATATCTTATCAAAGAAGGAATAATGGTGATACCTCCTACTGAAACATCAAGCTCCTCAGGATCAGAAGAACTTCCTCCATGGATTAAAAATAATGCAGGATGGTGGGCTGATGGACAGATAGATGACGGTTCATTTGTTTCAGGTATACAATGGTTAGTATCAAATGGAATAATTGTGATAGAACAGGAAGAGAGTACACCATCAGGTTCTGATATTGATCTTGTCTATCAGACAGAAGTGGTTTCAAAGACACCACATACTGTAGCTCTGATATATTCAACACAAAATGATACCTGTTCGGCAGATGAGAAGGAAAAGGCAAAAGCATATGGAATCATGGCTGAATATCTAGTAAGCAAGAACTTGAGATCAAATCCAATACAAGTATCAGCATATTGTATGAAGCTTCTTGAAATTTCATCAAGTACATTCTCATTAGTGTTGCAGGAACTTGCCATAAATCAACCAGACTTGATAGTTTATGTTGGAGGTATCAAGTCAAACCTAGAATCATATGATGTAGAAACTACTGTTTGGCAGTGGCACTGTAATTGGGTTTACACTGGTCATATTGGTGGTTGGCAATGCATGCCAAACCAAATAATTATCTGTGACGAATGTAAGAGATGGGGAGTTCATCAGCCAGATTTTGAGGATGTTATGGATAGAGGTATGTGGCGTCTATCTGCCTCTATCGGAGTTGACAATTTCTATCAAGTTTATGGTGACAGATGGGATGATGAAGGTTATACTTTTGCTTACAATTCAATGCATTTGGATAATCAAGAAGCGTTTGATCTTTGCTATGAATTTGATATTCTTGAAAATGAATTATGCTCCAAATTATATGAAGAAGAAAAGGTGTTGGGAGAAACCTATCTGTTGATGGATATAAAGTACGCACAAAATAATTGGAGAAATGAACAGAAAGAAGTAAAGAAAGAGATTATAAAAATAGTTGGGACTGGATCAGAGTTTGAGGGTTTTTCAAAGTTTACACTGAGAGAAGTTGAAGGTGCAGCAAGCGAGTCAGCATTAGATAATCTATCACAAGATGTCAAGACAACTGATATTCTTACAATAGAATATCCGGATGACTGGGAGCAGGATTATTACAGATATGATTGGTCAATTTGGAATACCACTTCGACTGACCCAGATAACACACTCGAGTGTTGTCACGTGTTTCAAGCTGATAGCGCAACAAAAAGAGTAGGTGCAGATCTTTGGAAGGATGACACTAGAGAAACTGGACCACAATATCCTTGGCAATACTTGGGATCCATGTCAATATGGTTTTTAGATAATATTCATTATGGCGGAACAACCGATGAGGAACGCTTTGATGCGCTTGAGGATTCTGAAAGAAAGTATTGTGATAATGCCACGTTCAATAAAGACCAATACATATGTAGAAACTTCAAAGTTCTCGAAAAATCCATCTATGCTACAGATGAAGGGAGAAAAGCCTATTCACTGTTATTTACGTATGACTATGGAGTACAATCACAAAGTTGGGACAGGAATATCTATGATTGTTGCAAAACACAATACATTGGCACTACTACTGAAGTCTATGTCGGGCAAGATGCATGGCAACTTTGGACAGAATTTGATGTAGATGCTTATGAATACAATCGCGATGTAATTGATCGATGGAACAGCTCACTAGTTTTGCTTGATACTACGGAACCAATTCCGTCAGTACCGATAACTCCTACTACAATTGTAACTGAGCATGGAATACAATACAAAGCCTATCGAGCATGGGATGATTCACCAGTTTGGGAGCCTTCACAGAGTACTAACATAGCAAATGTGACAAAAATTACAACATACAATGTAAACTGTGGTATAGATTGTAACATATCTCTGAAAGAGAACATGGATGTAAGTGAAGTTATGACAAAGATATGGAACGGAACTAAACAAGAATTAGAACAATACTGGGATGGAAAATGGACCTGGGATAAGATAAAAGAAGAATGGGTTGAAACTGAAGTGGATAAATGGATTTATGAAACTGTAGATTTAGCAAGAGTTCAGGATGAAAAATTTGTTAAGCAAATTTGGGACATCTACTCTTCCATGACGCCAAGACAATTGATTGAGGACGTTGATACTTTTCTATTAGAAACTGATGATGCTGGAGGTGGATATGCTTATGTAATGAGTTGCATAGATGAAGAAAAGTACGGATGCGGACCACCCGGCAGTCCTGAAACAAAGCAAGTCATTAGTTTTGACCCACTTGACTTTGCTCCTATCAGTGGTAACGTACAGGCATATGAGCAACCTGGAAAACTCAAAGATGCTCTGCTGACAAATATGTTAAAGTGGGTATTGATTCATGAAAACGGTCACCTTCTGTCATTAAGTCCATCTCAATCATCCGACAATGATCTGATTGGTTGGGGAGAACTCCTGATAGATGATGATTGGGATACAACAAACTTGGCAAAAACTAAACAGGTTTTCAAACAAAAAGAAGCAGCTTGTGCGCCAAATTTTTATCATTATAACGTTGGTTGCTTGAAAGATGACTCGTACTTTAACCTCTTCTTCCAAAAGTTTTGGACTGATATTTATCCAGAATATCACTGGTGGTTTGAATTTGAAGATGCGGGCCAAGCTGGCAAATCCAACTATGCGTTTCATCAAAAATATTCTGACCAGTTTATAACATATTATGCTGGAAGTAATCCTGCTGAAGACTTTGCAGAGTCATTTACTGCGTTTGTTTTATGGGATGATGAACTGATTGACAAACATAAGAAATGGTGCGCTACGGTAGGACAAGAGGGATGGCATCTCATACTTGAAGAAGGACTAAGTTATTGGAAAAAATGCGAGAAGATTTATCGTGACAACTCAATTTGGGAAGAAAAGATTCGATTCTTCTATGACTTTCCAGAACTTGTAGAGATGCGGGATTTCATTAGGAAAAATCTTTAGACGTATAGTTTTTTAGCATGTACAACTAACATTTCTTATCCGTAAGGCTGGCTAGTGTGTCCGAAGCGTACTAGTCAGCTACGAAAGATTAACCTATTTTATTATCCCAAGTATCCTAACAAAGTAATGAATCGAAGCTATGACGATTTTATGAAGGAGGCTGACCCCAAGGTTCAGCCTTTGATGGACTCGCTTAGGAAGTTTTGTTTTTCGCTAGGAAGCAATGTAGTGGAAGACATTAGGATGCACAGAGTTGTATTTTGCAAGTCATTTGCATTTAGATGGTTTGTGGATGTGGAGCCACAAAACGACTCGGTTCTTCTTAAGATTCAAAAGAGCAGGAGTGAGACAGAAACTGTTGAGCTTGGACTGGACCAAGACTTGGACAAGACACAGGAGATAATTCGTGAAGCGTATAATTCTATTCACTAAGTTTTGAGATTAGCAGACTCGAAAAACTGAGACTAACAGGAAATCATTATAAATTATAATAATACTCTTTGATTTTTTCAGCCATCAGTTTTCTTCTTTGTTTTAAAAATGATTCAAAATTATCTACCGTTCCCTCAAAAATTGATTCTGGGATACAATTCTCTTTCAAGTTTTCCTTTAACGATTTCATATTGTCGATCCCGGTGCTTATACTGCATTTTATATCTCCATTATTGCATTTACTTTCTACTTCAGCCATATACTCCTTAGGTGGCTTACTTCCGATTTGAATATTGATCTCTTGTTGAGTATATACAAAATTTGCTAATTGATTGTAATTCCTTCTTGATTTTCCATTTCTTTTTAGATAATCTCTTGGAAAAATATGATGGTCATCTCCCCTATGCATAACTAATTCACGTACCGTCAAATCTTTTGAGAGAAATCCTTTTTCATTATTTTTAATTCTTGCAGCTCTAAAAACTCCTAGATAAGAACTGCCAACATTACTTTGGCTTAGACTGTTAATCAATTCTATATTCCAAAATGCATCAGATAATTCTGTTTTTTCTATATTATCAAGGAATTTTTCTATTTTATCTGATTTGAAATACTTTACATCACTATCTATTCTACTTTCAATTGCTACAGAATACCTTCCAGTTAATGTTGACATTACGAACCATTTTTTTACTAACTTCTCAATTTTAGAGGAGTTAACATTTTCTTCTTTAAGCTTCAAGTATAAAACATACGCAATATTTACTGCAGTAACGCTCTGATAGAATTTTTTATCAATAAATCCTGCCGAATTAATTATCATTAGGAATCTTTTAAAATTTGATTCACTGACGGTTTTTAGTACACCTTCTACCAGTTTTTTGAAACTTTCTTTTTTTATCTCATCCTCGAATTCTTTTGTTTCAAAGTTTCTTCCTGCAAGGAGGCTCAACAAATCACCTAATTTTCCACGTTCAAATTCAGTTGCAAATGCAACTCTAAGTACATCTGTTAAATCAGGATCATAGAAATCATCTTTTTCATCTTTTAGCCATGCGATTTTCTTAAAATAATTTGTTTTTGAGAATTCCACATCGTTCTTGATAGTTTCATAATGATCTGGTACCACCGCTAGGTGACAGAATAAATCAATACATTTTCGTAAATCAGATCCTTCATTTTTCTCACCAAACGATGCTATTTTTGCCATTACAAAGTCTGCTTTGTTTAATTTAACGCCTTCCTGATTTACTCTAACAAATATTTC